>NZ_JBRESC010000004.1:0-264115 GCF_056726085.1 Vibrio sp. 2433-A1 | reverse complement strand
GTAATGCCAGTCAGTTAAGCTGACTGGCATTTTTTCTATTTGTTGCGTACTTCTTGGGTTTCAACTTCACCCATCGAGGATAACTTCTATCTTCTCTTCGAGGCGGTAAGATAAACATGGATACATGCTCTAGTAATACCTCATAGTGTTTAGGGAGCTTTCCTGGGCTTGTTAAAGGCAACGCTGCAAAGTATTGCGTCACAGCCATAGCGCTACTCGTAAAGCTCAGTTGATTTGGCCAGACGCTATCTAACCTACTTGCCGCTTTTGTCATAACCTGCCTGATAAGGTTATAGGCGAGTAAAATACCCCAGAGCTCCTGCTTAACCATATCTGGACGCTTGCTTCGCAATGTATACTCACTGTCAAGTAAGGTCTGCTTCATTTCCCGATAGCCTAATTCGATTTCCCAGCGATAACGATAGAGCTCTACGATTTCTTCGCCAGGAAAACGTAACCCATCACGCATTGATGTAAGCACCTGATACTCCTTACCTTTAATGATTTTTGAGACTAACCTTGCTTCAACTACATCAGGAAGTTCACTAAACTTCTTTCTTGCCTGAGGTGTTGTTTTAATCGCAACGATTGCATCACTCTTGCTGTACCTATGAACGACTTCATACTGGAAGTCTTTTCTCACAGGGAGCATCCAATGCCTCTCTTGGCCGACTTTGTTCCATCGGTTAAGCAGTCCCAGAGAGTAATATCCTTTGTCAAAAATAGTCAGAGAATGGTCTGGCGTTTGTTCTATGAGTTCTTCTGCAAGCCGCATTTCGTTGGTTCGATAGTCAGAGAATGCACTATCGATGAGCTGATGACTTGTAAGCTCCATCAAGCAAACCATGCGTATCTTAGGGTAAATATTTTCAGATGACTGATTACGCTGTGCTTTAAACTCTTGATGATTTTCAGGTGTATCTGCCGTTCTCCAAACGACACCATCGACAGATAGAAGATTGAGTCCACACCAAGTTTCAAACTTAGAAGATTGATAACTCTGAGCCGCCATCGTCTTAAAGACTTGTTTAACACCTTCTTCGCCTAATCTCTGCCTCGCTTGGACAACAGCACTTGGCGCAACAAAGCGCTGTTTGTCTGGTAGGACAATATCAAGTTGGTTAGCGATATCCCAAACAGATTGTTGCCGAAAAAGACTCATTCCTACAACGGACCAAAGTACTGCTTCCAAGGGTAAGCGTCTTCTTCTCACTGTTGCTACACCAGCTTTTTCAAAACCTTGCTGGATAAGCTCTGGACTAAGGATCTCAGAGTATTTGTCAAAGTGATGGAAGGTATTGCATGAGCGAAAAGTATTCGCAAGTTGGCTTTCTAAAGACATGAAAAATCCGATATTAGTTTCCTAATATCGGATTTTGAAGCCTTTTGAGGATCGGTCAAATGATCTCAAAAATTTTTCTTAACTGATCGGCATTACTCCCTCGGGAGGCTTTTTTATTGCTGTCATTTCGATAGTTCATCAATGACCCTATATTGATCGCATACTATTCTCGTTTACGTACTACACTTCTACCACAAACGGAGGTGTTCTATGAAAATGGTACTGGTTGGGATGTCTGCTATCTTGAGTTTTTTTACTCTGGCAGGTGAAGATAAAATTTACAATGTAAATGGTAGTGATTACGAGGGGTACTGGGCGAAAGTGAGTGATAGTGGCCCATTGGTGCTATTGATACACGATTGGGATGGACTAACAGACTACGAGAAAAAAAGAACTGCGATGCTCAATGAACTTGGATACAACGTATTTGCAGCGGATCTATTTGGTAAAGACATCAGACCCACTGAGGTAAAGGATAAAAAACAACACACTGGTGAGTTGTACAAAGACCGAGAAAAACTACGCGCACTTATGCAAGGAAGTCTAGACTACGCAGCGTCGTTAGGCGGTAACTCTGATAACACTGTGGTGATGGGTTACTGTTTCGGCGGAGCAGCGGTATTAGAGTCAGCACGAGCTGGTATGAATGCAAAAGGCTTCGTTACCTTTCACGGAGGTTTAGCTACCCCTGAAGGTCAATCTTATGCCATGACAAAAGCGCCTATTTTGGTACTTCATGGGACTGCAGACACAGCAATTCCGATGTCTCAATTTGCTGCCTTAGCGGAAGAGTTAGAACAATCAAATGTCAAACATGAGATGATCACCTACAGTGGTGCACCTCATGCTTTTACTGTCTTTGGCAGCCCGCGATATCGAGAAGATGCAGATACCAAGTCTTGGTCTAGCTTCACTAACTTTTTAGCGATTCAAACCAAATAGACAGTACAGACCAAATACAAGAACTCAAAACAATAACGCCCGATGTTGACTCACCAGGCGTTTGTTTTAACTCACTTTCAATTTATGGCGCATCATCCACTTCAACCGGTAAGTAATGCATAGGTTTAAGCTTCAGCCATTCAGGTAATACCGTACCAATCGAGATGGAAGACCAAGTGCCCGATAAAATACCGATGAACATTGCAATCGCGAAACCTTGTAGTGCACTACCACCCATAATCCACAATGCTGATACCGTCATTAACGTAGTGCCCGACGTCACCATAGTACGTGAGAACGTCGCTAACACAGCTTGGTCATTGATTTCCTCAGTCGGTGTTGTCTGCTTAGCTATTAGTAACTCACGGATACGGTCGGCAATGATGATCGAGTCATTCAGTGAGTAACCAAGAATCGCTAATATCGCAGCAAATACAGTTAAGTTGAATTCCATTTGTGTTGCCGCGAAGAAACCAAGCACTAACACGACATCATGAACCAATGCGAGTAAAGAACCACTCGCTAAACGCCATTCAAAACGGAAACATAGGTAACCTAGAATGCTCATCATAGAGATAAGCAGCGCCAAACCACCTTGGTCTACTAAGTCTTGACCCACTTGAGAGCCAACCATGCTGTTACTGATGACTTCAACTTGATGAGAAATCGGCGCTAATGTTTGCGTAAGATCGGCAACCTCTTCACCTGGTGCTGGAACTGGGTAACGAATCACCCAGCGACCATCTTGGTCTGAATGGGTAACATTGATGAACTCACCCAGTTCTGACTGCAGTGTGTTCACTAGCTGCTGGTGAGTGACGTTGTTGTCCACTTTGACTTCCGTTACCATACCGCCAGTGAAATCTAGGCCCATATTCAGACCATTCGCCGCCAGTGCAATCAGTGACATAACCATTAAAGCAATGGAAACACAGCTGGTAATATAACGAATACGACGGATACGTTGTTTAAAGAATTCGACCATGATTAAACCCTTACGTCACGACGAGCGTCGCGTCCCCAAACTAAGTTAATGATTGCGCGTGAAGCGAATACGCCGCTGAACATACTGGTCAATAGACCAAGACCAAGAGTCAAAGCAAAGCCTTGAATTGGACCATTACCGATCGAGAACAGCACGACAGCAGTAATCATGGTGGTGATATTGGCATCTAGAATAGTGCTCAGAGCACTGTCAAACCCTAGATCGATAGACTGAGCAAAGGTACGTCCCTCTGCCAATTTATCTTTAATACGTTCGAATATAAGTACGTTGGTATCGACCGCCATACCGACAGTCAAAACCAAGCCTGCAATACCAGGAAGAGTAAGTACAGCCCCCGGCAGTAACGCGATAAGACCTAACAAGCTGACCATGTTAACCATTAGAGCAACGTTTGCCACCCAACCTAGTCGGCGGTACCACAATGCCATGAAGGTCAGTGTCATCGCTAAACCAAGCGCCAAAGCTGCAAAACCGTTTTGGATGTTTTCAGCACCCAATGAAGCACCAATTGTACGCTCTTCAACGATCGTAACTGGAGCAGTTAAAGAACCCGCTCTTAACAGTAGTGCCAAGTTTTGCGCGTCTTCCATAGAGCCTGCCCCCGTAATACGGAACTGGCTACCTAGCTGCGATTGTATCGTCGCGACACTGATGACTTTTTCACTACGTTCAGTCTCACCTTTCGCGTTGGTTGTATACTCGCGGTACACAGTGGCCATTGGCTTACCAATATGAGAGCCTGAGAAATCACTCATGATCTTGCCACCCGCATGATCGAGCGAAATGTTTACTTCAGAGAAGCCCATTTTATCGATACCTGCACGCGCATTAATGATGTGCTCACCTGTAAGAACAGCGCGTTTCGCTAAGGTTACCTCTCGGCTATCGTTGTCTTTCAGGATAATGTCGCCATACGCTTTCTCTTCAGATGGAGAGCGAGCTTCATGGAAAGCAAGCGTTGCAGTCGCGCCAATCACGTTCTTCGCCAGTGATGGGTCTTGTACACCCGGCAGCTCAATGCGAATGCTGTGCTCACCTTGGCGTTGAACTAGCGCTTCGGTAATGCCTAACTCTTCAATACGATCACGCATGATCTTAAGGTTTTGCTTGATAGTGACCGATTGGAATTCAGATTTGCTTTCTAACGTTGGTTTAACCGCAATGTAGTCTGAGTGGCGCTTAACATCCCATGTGGGGTAGTTTTGCTTTAAGAAGTCACCAACCGCGCCCATCGCTTGCTCAGAGTTACTCTTAATGTCAAAGCCTTCAGAACCGACTGCGGTAATTTGCACACCACGAATACGCTCTTGACGCATAAAGTCACGAACTTCATCAACTAAGCTATTGCGCTGATCTTCAAACGCTTTATCAATATCTACGTTAAGTAGGAATTGAACACCACCACGAAGGTCAAGACCAAGCTTAATTGGTGAGAAGCCAAGTTCACTTAACCACTCAGGTGCAACAGAAACATAAGAGAAGGTGATGCTATCCTCTTTGCCCAGCAGCTTATCTAGCTCTTTACGCGCTTGTGTTTGAGCTGTCTCGTTATCAAACACTAGCGTTGTTTTTTGGCCAATTTGGTCAATTTTGAGTACGTCAATATCGCGCTGATCAAGATAGCGATTCAGTTCACTAACATTACCAAGAATTGAGTTACTTGCTTGTGGTGACATTGTCACTTGAATTGACGGCTTTTCACCATACCATGTTGGTATCGCACTTAATGTCAACATAATGATCGTAGCGATCAGCACAACATACTTCCACGCCGAGTAGTGGTTCATCAGGCGTACAGACTTCGCCTGCTTAACAGGTTGTTTTTTCATAATACTTCTTAACTTTGCCAGGCACAGTAAACCGTACGTAGCATTAAAATAATAAAGAGTTAACTCTTCGCTTAACTAAGTTAAAAAATGATTAGAAGTGACCGTTTAAGGCGACGTACAGCGTGTTCGATTCTTTCCAACCGGAAACTCGGTAGATAGCATTTTGATTCGAAATACGTTGAGTTGAGGTGACAACCGGAAGTTTATACAACCGATAGAGAGGAATATCAGCAGGTTCAAAACCTACCGTTTCAAGATTTGATGTTGGCTCAGTATCATCAAAAACACGAGTAACATTTGACCAACGGCTCGCATTGATAATCGCTAACCAATCTTGCGCAATATCTGATTGAGTTACTGGCTCTGATTGGGGTTCTTGTCGTACTTCATCAAACAGTGCTCGAAAGTCTTGATCTGAAGAAGATGTCGTACCGAGAGAACGGTGGCTGAGCCTAGAAGAGGCTTCATTTTCAGCTTGTAACAAATAGGCAAAAGCCTGCGTTGGTAGAACCATCGCAAGTAAAACTAGCCAGAAATATGAAACAATTCGCTGAAGCATTGATTAGCCAAATAATATAGAACATGTCGATGTTAGACCTAAGCCGTCAAGCAGACAACTAAAATGTTCTAAAAGCTAATTTTTAGTTTTAGTAGGATTTAACGGTAAAAGATTTTGCCTGTTTGAACGTTAAGGTAAATCTTATTTGCCTGCTTCAAGCCGCCACAATAAACGAAATAAGCCTCTTGCTCATCAAAGGTCACTGAACGCACCCAGCCTTGAGTTTCTTCAAAATCTTCTGGAACACACGTACCATCTTTTAACAGCTTATCAGTGGTCTTAATAAGCACCTCAAAGTGCTGCTTAAAGTCATCTGAGTTTTCGATGAACTTACTCACTGTTTCTAAGCGCTCTTTTTTAGTGATCGTCGGCGCGACTTCAAGTAATGCTTCCATCGGTACCCACTCTGCTACTTCTGGTCCTCCGTCCTCATAAACGTAATAGGGAGAAATACGTCCCCAACCATCGCGTTTTTCCAGAATGTGTAATTTATCGCCACGGTATACAACACTTTCAACAAACGCGTCAAAGTCAGGCATTTCACGAACACCAAGCTTTGGTGGACTCACGTAGTAGTCAGTCACTGGTGGCTTCGCTTGCTCTTGCTCTCCCTCTTCCACAATTTCAAGTGGCGTGACAGGCTCATTGTTGCTCTCAGCTTCTAGCGCCGCCAGCGCATCTTGTTGTGGTTTGTAGTAGAAAATGTAGTAACCACCAGCGGCACAGCCAATGCCTAAAAGCAGCAAGACAAGCATCATTAGCTTTTTCATATCCGTTCTGAATTTTTCCTATACTTATCGAATAAAAACTACGGCACCATACTCATGATATGGCATTACTTAACTACTATAGCGGCAGCGATGCTGATCACTTTACCTTTTCAGGTGAACGCGTCCCAATGTAATGAGAAAAGTTGGAATGCCAGCCTCAAAGCCCAGCAAGAACTGGATGAAGCTTACAACCTTCACGCCTCACGGTATAATCAGTTTCTTAAGCTTTACCAAGATCAGCCATTTCTATTTCAGGAATTTAGTGCCGATGAAATTCACAGTTTATGGTCAACAAACAACGCTAACTATCTTGAACATATGAACGCTCAAATTAGAGCCTCAACGACCATCATTAATCTTATTAATAATGAACGTAGTGCTATCGCCCCACTCAACGCAGAAGCATCACGTCAGCAAGATAAATGGCTCTCCATTAGTCGCCACTGCCAGAGCAACGGCAATATGGTTAATATGATAACCAGCTTTGATTATGCACAGCTTAACCAGTCGTTAATTCGCGATATAAGCATACTGTTAAGAAAATTAGATACTTTGAAAGCTCGGTATCGGAAAGAAGTGGAGGCTTTGGAAAGCAGTCGTCCAAAGCCTCTTCAAGACAATCCAAATCAGAATTAATGATGAAGCTGCTGATCCACTGCAACCGCCAATGCGACTGATGCGCCAACCATAGGGTTATTACCCATACCAATGAAGCCCATCATAGCCACGTGAGCGGGAACAGATGAACTACCAGCAAACTGAGCATCGGCATGCATTCTGCCCATAGTATCTGTCATACCGTAGCTCGCGGGACCTGCTGCGACGTTATCAGGGTGAAGAGTTCGCCCTGTACCACCGCCAGAAGCCACAGAGAAGTATGCTTTTCCTTGGCTATGGCACTCTGATTTGTAGATGCCTGCCACAGGGTGCTGGAAGCGTGTTGGGTTAGTCGAGTTGCCGGTAATGCTGACATCGACCAATTCACGGTGCATGATCGCGACACCTTCTCTCACGTCATCTGCACCGTAACAGAGAATCTCACCACGCTCGCCTTGTGAGAATCGACGTCGCTCGACTTCAATCAGCTCATTGCTCTGATAATCAAACTCGGTACGCACATAAGTGAACCCATTAATGCGCGAGATCAGATAGGCGGCGTCTTTCCCTAAGCCGTTCAAAATCACTTGCAGCGGAGTTTGACGCGATTTATTGGCGTTCAAAGCTATCTTGATTGCGCCTTCTGCAGCTGCGAATGATTCATGGCCCGCTAGGAAAGCAAAGCAGTGAGTATTCTCATTGAGAAGTCGAGCAGCAAGGGAACCGTGGCCTAAGCCGACTTGTCGCTGCTCTGCCACACTACCAGGCTTGGTGAATGCTTGTAGTCCCTCGCCAATATAGTGTGCGGCTTTTTCTGCGGTTTCAGCTTGTTTAAACAGAGCTAAAGCTGTGCCTACAGTATAAGCATCGCAAGCGTTGTCAAAAGCGATCGGCTGCGTTTCAAGCACCATTTTTTTCGGATCAATACCAAAACTTAGGCAATAATCATGAGCTTGTTCAACTGTAGCAAGGTTCATTTGGTTTAATAGTTGAGTAGTTTGAGTATTCATAGCAGTGACCTCTGATTAAGCGTGACGTGGATTGATTGTTTTAACGGCTTCATCAAAGCGACCATAAACCCCTGTCGCCCCCGCCATCGCCTGTTCTGGACTCGCGCCGGTCTCAATACTGGCCATCATTTTGCCAAGATTAAGGTACTGGTAGCCAATCACTTCATCATGCTCATCAAGCGCTAATTTGGTTACATAACCTTCCGCCAGCTCCATGTATCTCACCCCTTTAGCCAGCGTAGAATAGCTGGTTCCTACCTGACTGCGTTGAGTCTTACCAAGGTCTTCAAGCGCTGCGCCAATCTCTAGCCCATCCTCAGAGAACGCCGACTGAGTACGTCCATAAACAAACTGGAGGAAAATTTCACGCATTGCTACGTTGATGGCATCACACACAAGATCGGTATTGAGTGCTTCCAGAATGGTTTTACCGGTCAATATCTCGGCGGCCATCGAAGCTGAGTGCGTCATTCCAGAGCAGCCGATGGTTTCAATCAATGCTTCTTCAATGATGCCTTGCTTTACATTGAGGGTTAACTTGGCCGCACCTTGCTGAGGCGCACAAGCACCAACCCCATGACTAAGGCCAGAGATAGCAATCACGTCAGTGGGACGGATCATACGTCCTTCGACAGGAATAGGTGCAGATGGGTGTAAGTCCCCACGTTGAATTGGGCACATTGATTGAATTTCAGAAGAATATTGCATGGCGTTTTCCTATTTAAGCAGGAAAACAAGCGAAGATCTGAAGGCGCAACTTCTCTACAGAAAACTAGCCATAGCAGTACGCTACGGTTAATTACCAACAGTCTTACCTGTTTTCGTTTCTGTAGGAGTCATCAGCCTGAAGTGGCGGTTAAGTAGGTGGAACCCCATCACCTTGGTTACTAGATTAGATCCACTTCACACTTTCACGCAACACCTTCTTTAGAGCAAATTTACATAACTGCGCCTTTTATTATATGTCTTTCCGATAATGACCGATTCACAATCCTTTACATAATGACTATAAATGGCACTAATTATCATTTGCATTAATATTATTCACAGTTATCATCTTAACCACTTTATACATTTATTCCTGTGTTGCTTTGAAACTTGCTCTTTCACTGAAAACCCTTGTCTCGATCTGGTTTATCGGCCTCTCAGCTGCGGTCGCGAGCTATGTCACTGTTCATTATTACGAAACTCAGAAGCTCAATGGAGTACTTGAGAACCAACTCAACAATAGAGTGCAAACTTTATCGCAGTCACTCAAAGCAATAGAGACCCTGCTCTACTCCACCCGCTCATTTCTGGCCAATGGCAACACTCCAACCCCGCAGCAATTCGAGTCCTACTTTTCGGATCAGGTCGGAATAAATGCGATGATTCATTCAATCATGTGGGCACCCACCGTTGCGATTGATGAGGTCACTGACTTCGAGCGCGACGCTCAACAACAAGGCTTCTTAGGCTATCGCCTGACCCCGTCGATATCAGCTCACGACGACTCTATTTGGTTTTTAAATGGTTCAACCTTACCGGTCTATTTCATTTCATCCTCCTTTGAAGGCTCGGACTATTTAGGTGTTAGGTTAGAAAGTGATCCGATGGCGGTCAGTGCGATGTCACGCTCTATCAGTGGGAATCGCCTTGGGGTCGTCGACTATGTTGAAGAAGGGCAATTTGAGACTAGGCTATTTCTCCCTAAGTTCGGGCAAGATGGCGCACTTGGTGGATTTGTCGTCGCCAACATCATTCTGTACGAGCTGCTTGGTGAAATCTGGCATACTGAGGTCAATTCTAACCATACGGGCATCAGCGTATTTACTAAGCCTAATGATATTAAAATCTTTGAATCGCACATCAACACTAAACTTCAAGACGACAGCTTTTCAACCCGCGTCGTATCGGCAAGCCGAACAGTGCAAATTCCACTATTTAATACCAAGTGGCAATTATCTATCTCGAACATTGATCGATCTGGGAGTACCGCTCTGTATGGTTTGACGTCTGTCTTTTTAATTTTGATGCTGACGATTTCCGCCACTATTGCCGCTAACTTTTATGCCAACCGGCTTAAAGTGTCTGATCAAGTAATTGAAGAAAAGACGCGCTCTCTCGCGCTTCAAGCGGTTAGAGATAACCTGACTAATTTGAGCAATCGTACTGCGCTTAGCTCCGAAGTCGATAAACAACTGTCACTGTTATCAAGTGGACAAAGTAAGGGCTTTTCAATCCTATTCATCGATCTCGATCGTTTTAAAGTGATCAATGACTCGATGGGCCACCTGCACGGTGACAAGCTATTACAAAAAGTCGCCTGTCGTTTGACCCAACACTGCCGAAGTAACGATATGAGCTTTCGATTTGGTGGTGATGAGTTCGTCATCTGTCTTCCAGGGCTAACTTCCAAAGATGCACTCAGTCATATTTGTCAGCGTTACTCCAAGGTGCTTAGCCAGCCATACAACATTGACGGCCAATCTTGCCACATAGGCACCAGCATTGGGATTTCAGTGGTTACTGATCCGACACAAACATTGGCAAGTATCTTAAGGGAAGCGGATACCGCGATGTACAAAGCTAAGGCATCCACTCATGAAAAAGTGGTGTTCTTTCATGAGCAGATGTTCAATCAAGCAAAGAAACGCTTCACTCTAGAACAAGAGTTAACCAACGCGCTCAATCTAAAGCAGCTCACATTAGTCTACCAACCTATTTATTCCACCGCGGATGACCGTGTTGTCGGTTTTGAGTCGCTCTTACGATGGGTACACCCTAAGTTCGGCGCTATTTCTCCGGTTGATTTCGTCCCGATTGCCGAAGAGACGGGACTGGTGGTAAAAATTGGTGACTGGGTAGCGACGGAATGTTGCAAAACACTGCAGCGTTTATGGCTAACAAGGCAAGATGAGTCGGTTCCAAGAATCAATATCAACGTCTCAGCGAAACAGTTTGAATCTGAGCATATTTACCATACTCTCCGCCGCTTATTAAGCGATTGTGACTTCCCTCCTCACCTAATAGGGATAGAAATTACCGAGTCGATGCTGCTAAGTGATGAATGCAGTGCTCACCAACTACAAAGCATCAAAGATTTGGGCGTTATCTTGTATTTGGATGATTTTGGCACTGGCTATTCTTCTTTATCTGTCCTCAACGACTACCCCGTTGACGTTATTAAGGTCGATCGTAGTTTTGTCAGCCGTATAGCCATGGGCCAAAGTAATGCAGACAGCTTATGCCAAGCCATCATCAATATGGCACACATCATTGACCTAGAGGTCGTGGCTGAGGGCGTTGAAACACCAGAACAGCTCGCGGTACTTAGCCAACATAAATGCAACTATATCCAAGGCTATCTAAAGTCCAAGCCTCTTAATGTATGTTGTCTTGAAGATGTTTTAGTTCAGCAAGCGATGCTGACAGCATAGCCAAGTTCAAAAAATGAATACATACTAAAAGGCCTGAGAATGCTCAGGCTTTTTTAATTACGTTCTACTTAACCAAACTGGTCACATTTTGCTGCGCAGATAAAGTCATTTTGGTGTAGCCCTTTGATTGAATGGCTCCACCAAGTGACCGTTACTTTACCCCATTCAAGCAAAATTGAAGGGTGGTGAAATTCGGCTTCAGCCAATTCAGAAACCTGATTCGCGAAGGCCCAAGCTAACTTATAATTTTTGAATTTATACACTTTTTCAAGCTGCGGAATGCCATCACGCTCTATCATTTGCCAATCATTCAACTCGGTCAGTAGCAGTCGTCGTTCTTCTGCGCCTAGTGCTACCGCACTGCTGGTGCATGCTTCGCAGCGTAATTCATTAAGCATGTGTCACTTCCTTTGGTTCAAATAATGGGGGTAATAGTCCGGCTTTCATCGCCTGTTTTACATAACACATCAAATCCATTTTGCTGAGTTTATAAAGCTGTTCGATGTTATCTAAGACAAAATATTCTGGCTGCATTATGTCAATGCGGTAAGGGGTTCTTAAAACAGTATGGATATCAAAATTCACTCTTTGGGCTCGTTTATCGTCAAGTGAATAAATCGTTTCACCCGGTGAAGAGAGAATACCTCCACCATAGATCTTAGTGCTGTCACCTTCTTTTACTAGACCAAACTCCACTGTAAACCAATAAAGACGTGCTAAATAGACGCGCTCTTTCTCACTCGCCTCACGCCCTAACTCACCATAAGTTTGAGTAAACTCAGCAAATTCTTGGTTTGTTAACATTGCACAATGGCCAAAGATTTCATGAAAAAAGTCTGGTTCTTGAAGGTAATCCAGCTCCTCACGTGTTCGTAGGAAGGTTGCAACTGGAAACTTCTTTTCGGCCAATAAGCCAAAGAAACGATCAAAGTTAATCAAAGCAGGAACAGGTTCAACCTGCCAGCCAGTTTCAGATTTTAAAACTTTATTTATATCAACTAATTGAGGAGCATAATTAATTGGTAGATTGAGCAACTCTAACCCCGACAAATACTCTTGGCAGGCTCTTTGTTTAACCAGTTCTAACTGACGGGTAACTAAATCATGCCATATTGCATCTTCTTCCGGGGTCCAATCTACAATCCCGTGTTCATTCACAGGTTTAGAGTGATACTGTGCCATACCTAGCTCCGTTAACAAGTCCGTTACATTAAGCCTATCGCCATGCTTCTCCGGTGACAATTTAACCAAGCAACTCTATAGCACGCCTTTACTGTAACATTAATTTTACATTTGACAGCTTTTTGCTTATTTTTCAGTAAGCTGATGAATGCTCAGATGTTTGACTTTGGTCAGAAATTCATCAAAGCTTAATCCAGTTACGGAGAACATTAAGACGAGGATGTCATGTCTCAATCAGATGCACACTTGCCCTCCCCTGTTTGGGTTCCAAGCCCAGATCGGATCGAATCATCTAACCTTAGCCAATTCATTAAACATATTAATTTTCAGGGTGATAGCCTCGATAACTATGCGGAACTTCAGCGATGGTCGGTTGAAAATAAGAAAGATTTCTGGCTCGAAGTATGGCAATTTTGCGATGTTATTGGTTACAAAGGAGATTGCATCTTAGGCGAAGGATTAGCGAAATGGGGCACGTTTACACCGAGCAGAGACACTATTTGGTTTCCTCAATCCCAACTCAATTATGCAGAAAACCTTCTCGCTTATGCCTTTCAAGCCCCTGAAGATATCGCAATTTGGTTTAAAAACGAGCAAGGTGAGAGCCGGAAACTTACTTGGCAAGAGCTGTGTGACCAAGTATCCATTCTTCAACAATGGCTGAAACATAACGGCGTCGATAAAGGTGACGTAGTAGCGGGTTATTTACCTCACATGACCGAAACCGTCATTGCCATGCTCGCCACAACTAGCTTAGGTGCAATTTGGACATCAACCTCACCTGATTTTGGCGTTGAAAGTGTGACTGAACGTTTTGGCCAAGTTCAGCCTAAAATTTTGTTCTGCTGTAACGGCTACCAGTTCAATGGCAAAACCTTCCACCTTGAAGACAAGAATCGACAACTTGTTGAAGCCTTGCCAAGCATCATCAATACCTGTCAAATAGAATACTTAAAGTCTGCGCCTACTGAACATTCCTATAGCCGGGACCCTTTTTCAGACTGGGAAGCGATCTTAGCGAGTTTCTTGCCTCGTGGAATGCGTTACCAGCGCATTGGTTTCAATGATCCGCTATTTGTTCTCTATTCTTCTGGCACAACAGGGAAACCTAAATGTATTGTTCACTCTATTGGTGGCACAACCCTTAATCACCTAAAAGAGCATCAGCTCCATTGTGATATTCAACCTAAAGATCGCGTTTTCTACTACACCACATGTGGCTGGATGATGTGGAACTGGCATGTATCGACGCTAGCGAGTGGTGCAACACTGGTGATTTTTGATGGTAGCCCTATGTACCCAAATCCCAATATTTTGTGGCAACTGGCTGAAGAAGCAGAAGTCACTTTATTTGGTACCTCGGCCAAGTATCTTGAGGCGTTACAAAAAAGCACATTTAAGCCTTGCGAAAGCTATGATCTCGCTTCTTTGAGAACCTTATGCTCGACTGGTTCAGTGCTTTATCCACAGCAGTTTGATTTCGTTTATGACAACATCAAAGTTGACCTTCACTTAGCATCTATTTCTGGTGGGACTGATATTTGCGGATGCTTTGTTCTAGGAAACCCGATTTCTCCCGTTTATAGAGGTGAGTGCCAAGGCGCAGCCTTAGGTATGGATATCGCGGTTTTCAACGAATCTGGAGAGCCGATTACCTCACAGCGTGGTGAACTCGTCTGTATGAACAGCTTCCCCAATCAACCACTCGGTTTCTGGCATGATGATGGGGAGCGCTACCATAACGCCTATTGGAGTAAGTTTAACAATACTTGGCACCATGGCGATGACGTCCAAGTCACCTTAACGGGTGGTATGGTTTTTTATGGCCGAAGTGACACAACGCTAAACCCCGGCGGCGTTCGTATTGGTACCGCTGAGATCTATCAACAAGTCAATCAAATCCCTGCAGTGCAAGACTCGATCGCTGTATCTAGACGTGTTGAAGGAGATGAAAAAGTGGTGCTGTTTGTCCAACTGGATCCAAACTGCCTACTTGATGACGAGCTACAGAATCAGATCAAGCAAACTTTGCGCGCTCAGTGCTCACCACGACATGTACCTGCTGAAATCTATACACTCAGTGAAATACCAAAGACCAAGTCCGGAAAGTTAGTTGAACTTGCCGTTAAGCAAGTTTTACATGGCGATGAAGTACAAAACAAAGGGGCAATTGCTAACCCTTGGGTATTAGATGAGGTCGTGCAGTACCAAGCATAGAAATGAAAAAATAAAAAAGCCCGAACTCTCGGTTCGGGCTTTCACAATTCAACGGTGATTACGGTTATTTCTTCGCAACCGCCATCAATACTTTCAATATTCCCTGCGGCGTTTCAACTTCAAACGGCGTAGTTACCACAACCTCTTCAAAGCCAACACTAGTCAATACTTGCTGTGCATGACCGATTGTCATACCACCAACTTCATCTTTGTCAGATAACCAATCCCAGTGGACAAAGTAACTACCTTCATCAATAAGGCTATAAATAATATCAGCAACATCTGAATAATTTGGTAGAAAACTACATACAGAGGATGCAACCACAAGATCAAATTGCGATCTAAAAGCTGGGTGCATTGCCACTAAGCCACGACTTAGCATATCAACAACAGGCTCAACGTTCTCAAGCTCTTTGTTGTCCAATTGCTCAATCATTGATTCAGAACTGTCTAGCGCAACAATGTCTTTCACTGCTGGCGACATACGTTGACTCAAAAGGCCTGTTCCGCAACCAAAATCAAGAACATGCAACCCCGTCACATCTACAACACTTTTTAGCGATTCGAACGCTTTATCTGCATAGGTATTAGTTGAAACTTCCGAATCCCAGTTTGCTGCGACGTCGTCCCAAGTGTTAGCCATCATGATCTCCCTGTAACTACATTCATTAGGCACAGGCCAAGAGTATCAAAACTGCATGAAATTCATAGCATTTCAGTCGTGAAAACAGACAACCCACCAACTTTGATATAAGATCGATTTCAATCTAACTAAATTGAGCAACCGATGAACCTTTCGCAAATCGAAGCCTTTTGTACCGTTGCTGATACTGGCTCAGTATCGGAAGCGGCACGTCAACTCGAATGCAACCGTACTAAGTTAAGCATGTCGATCAAAGCGTTAGAGAAAGATCTCGACGTAGAGCTCTTTGTACGTAGCGGAAACAATTTGGTCCTCTCTGAAGGGGGAAAGGCAATTTACAAAGATAGCCAGAACCTGTTGGTCACTGCCTCGCGGATCAGACAGACATGTGCTCAAGTCTGTGGTGAGTTTAACGCCGAAGTATGGATTGCTCGTGATGACTCGTTACCTGACGAGCTGTGGCAAGATCTTTCTCACCGACTCAACAACCGTTTCCCTGCAACCGCATTCAACATTATCCTTGCCTCAAGTGGTGATCTGGCCAACTTAGTCGCCACCTCTCAGGTCGACTTCGCTTTTGGTGTCGATTATGAACGTATTGACGACCCGCTAATCACCTTCCAGCCTCTTGGTAAGATTCGCCTAATGTCGGTGTGCCGTTCAATTAACCCACTTGCGCGCCTAAGACGTGTATCAGACGATGAATTACGTAACGCGATGCAAGCCGTTATGGTTTATTTAAACGAAAAAGATAACCCCGAGCTACAGCCTTTCTCTTTGAGGCATATTGGCTTCTCAAGCTTTGATTACATGCTCAATACTATTTTAGAAGAGGACGCGTGGGGCGTACTGCCAGAGCCCCTTATTCGCCATTTACTTAGAAGCCAAGAATTGGCGGTAATCAAGCATACCTATGGCTTAACACAAGAAGATTACTGCATGTTCACTTCAGCAGGTATGGCTGAGCACCCTGGTATGTCATGGCTTGCCGATAAGCTCAATGAGTATCTATTTGATTTTTAACACTAGTTTTTAATAGATTAAATATCAGTCAGCGTCAATTTTACTGACACCAAGATTCTATAGTATCTCATTGATTAATATGAAATTATTTTAAACGAGCATTTTTTAACCTGCCTATAATCCTAGATTTAGTTTGTTTAATTCTCTGATTGTGAGAAAACTATAAGGGTGTTTATAGAAGAGATACCTTTATGTGTGCCAGGACAAGCTTAAATGAAAAACGAATACTTACCTTCTCAGCGCTTTTAGCATCAGGCTTCGCTGGCGGTGGTTTGGTACTCGGGTTGCTTGTTGGTTCACTTGTCATTGTTTTTGATGGTGTCTACTCACTAGTCAGTTTACTGTTAACTTTATTGTCACTGGCAGTCTCTCGATTTATCGAACGTCCTTCTAAGCGTCAATTTCCATTTGGTAAATCGGTACTTGAGCCTATCGTTATCGCGATTAAAGGCAGTGTCATTCTTACTGTTGTCGCTTACTCGCTTTATTCTGCCGTCGCCTCTATGTTTACTGGTGGCCGTGAAGTCGATGTTGGCATCGCCACCTTGTTTGGCGCGGTAAACGTTATCGGTTGTGGTTACGCTTGGTGGCATATCGCTAAGAAATCTAAACGCTTTTCATCAGGTTTGATTGAAGCAGAAACCAAGCAATGGCAAATGGATACCCTGCTGAGTGTTGCTGTAACTCTTGGCTTTATCGCAGCATGGTTGATTACTCTTTCTCCACTGTCACAATATGCAGTTTATGCGGACCCGATGATGATGATTCTTATGTCGTTTTACTTCATTAAAGTCCCGTTTGAGATGCTTCGCGATGCTCTGCGTGAACTTCTAATGATGAAGCCTAGTGCGAAGATTTGTGAAACTGTAGACGCTGAAGTTTCTGCTCTCGATAAGCAAGTAACGCAAAACCTAGAAGTTGCGGGGGTTACTAAGGTAGGCCGAGAGCTTCGCGTAAAACTGGACGTGCATGCTCAAGGCAAACAGGTCCAAGTGGCTGAGCTAGAAAAAACGCGTAAAGTGTTGAAGGACAAGCTTTCTAAATTGTCACTCGACCTCAACCTGACGATGAATATCGCGAATTAAGCACACACTAGCAAAATAGAAAAGGTTCGATAAATATCGCAATGTAGGTCAGATAAGGATTGGTTGACCGATTCTTCTGATGAGAAAAAATCGGAAAGCTATTTATAGGTTTCCGATTTTTTATGTCTATTCAAAACTGTGCTGCCGACTTCCTCGAACAAAACCGTATTGATGTAGCCCAACTCACCACCTTCTCTGAGCATATCCCTTAAGAGTGGCTTTTTAAACAATATGGAAAGACGTGGGCCTTGAGCGATACCCCAATGATACGTGGCAAGTCAGAGCCGTCACCTCGTCGTTTCCTAGAGAAGAGTATGACGCTCAACCACTGACGGAGCTCTACCATGAAAGATGAGAAATTTAATTAGCTTATCGCGACATCAAGAGTTCGATGTAACACAATGCATTAGTGCTAAGAAGCAAGCCAAGCAGTAATGGAGCATGGACGAATGCCCAATGAAATCAGTTTTAAATACGCCTGCCAGTTCATAGAAAGTCAGCTAAACGGGATGAGTAAAACGGTCTCACTAAGCAACACGCCCTAAGCCTAATCGGCCTAGGGCGGTCAAAATATCCAAGACCCGATACCCTGTTAATCGCTGCGGGGCAACGTATAACAACTCATGATTTAGTCGAGTTCAGCTAACTGTTTTTTGAATGTTGCATGCTGAGATTTAACTGTCGATTCTGGTTCACCTGTCATCAAGCTAACAAAAACGATTGATAGCGTAGATAAAATGATCCCTGGAACGATTTCGTATACATCGAACCAGCCACCAGAAAGCTGCTTCCACACTACGATTGTGATACCACCAACTAGAATACCTGTTAGTGCACCATTGCGGTTCATACGCTCCCAGTACAAGCTAAGAACTAGCGCAGGACCAAATGCAGCACCAAATCCAGCCCATGCATAAGAGACTAGACCAAGTACTGAGCTATCTGGTGTCATCGCTAGAATAAGAGCAACGATTGAAATGCCAATAACTGCGATACGGCCGACCATGACAATTTCTTCCGACGTCGCATCTTTCTTAAACACTTGCTTGTAGAAGTCTTCTGCCAATGCAGAAGAAGAAACAAGCAACTGAGAATCCGCCGTACTCATTACCGCCGCTAGAATCGCAGCCAGAAGAATACCTGCAACCACTGGATGGAATAATGAATTCACTAGCAGCATGAAGATTTTTTCACCATCATCCACGCTGATACCTGAATTGTTCACATAGATCAGACCAACTAGACCAACAAGCATTGCGCCAACCATAGACAGACCTGTCCAGATAACTGCGATGCGACGTGCTGTCGTTAGATCGCGGTTTGAACGCGATGCTTTAAAACGCGCTAGGATATGTGGCTGGCCAAAGTAACCTAAACCCCATGCAACTAATGAAATGATTGCAATCGCGCTCAAAGGTTCGCCTTTTGAGTCATTCCATAACGTCAGAAGTTGAGGGTTGATAGCCGACAGATCGTTGCCTAGTTGGCCCAAACCACCTTCCATTGCCGTGATAGGGACAATCAGAAGCGCAGCCGCCATTAACAAACCTTGAACCAAGTCAGTCCAAGATACCGCTAGGAAGCCACCAAACAGTGTGTAAGAAACCACACATACAGTACCAATAATTACTGCAGTGGTGTAATCAAGACCAAAGACCGTTTCAAATAGTTTTCCGCCTGCAACCAAGCCCGAGCTGGTGTAGAAAAGGAAGAATAGAAGAATGAAGAAAGCAGAAATTACCTGAATCATCTTTGAATTGTCGTTAAAACGACGAGATAAGAACTCTGGCAGAGTTAACGCGTCCGTTGTAATGCTGTACGTACGTAGTCGTTTCGCCGTGATTAACCAGTTCAGCCAAGTACCAACTAGTAGGCCACCCGCAAGCCAGAAAGCTTCAATACCAGCCGCGTAAGCATAGCCAGGCAAGCCTAATAACAACCAACCACTCATATCCGATGCACCTGCTGAAAGCGCTGCCGGCCAAGGGCCTAACGAACGACCACCTAAGAAATAGTCACTTGAGCTTTTCGTTCGTTGATAAGCAATAACGCCAATTGCAAGCATCAGGATCAGATACGCAATAAACGTGGTTGTAATAGCAAAGCTATTTTCCATTTGATTTGTCCTCTTTTAAAAGATCGCCTTCCCTGAATGCCCTCTTACGAGGGCAAGTCATTGAAGATTAGTGAGTTTCAGCGCCAAGTTCTAACAAGGTCGCATTACCACCCACTGCTGTTATATTTATCGTTCTAGTACGTTCGGTAATGAACCTGAGCACTAAATGTGGATCGTGCGCAACAGGTGTGCTCACAAGATCCGTTTCAGACGTTAGATTCACAATCGCGCCTGAACGTTTTGCCAATTGTCGGTTGATACTCCTTTCAACCTCAGGATTACCTACATAACCCACACTGCGTACATCTGAATCGAGAAGCTGGTGGTAAGCATCTAGAGCAGCAAACTGTACTAAGTTGGTAGGAAGTGAAGACTGCGCGTACGCAGACTCCAATGCTTGGCTAAGCTCTGTATCATCACTGCACAAAATGACGCTATTACCTGAAATAAGCGCAGCTGTTAGCTGAGCCATCACAGCGTATGTCGCTTGTTCTTGAGAGCTATCTTGAATCACTAGAGCAACACCACGTCCTGCGGTGTAAAGTTCGTTAGTCTCACCCGTTGGACCAATCAATTGATGCGTTTCCGCTAACAGCACTGACGCTTGTTCAATATGATAGGAAACAACAGAAGCTAACTCAGGCTCTACTTGCTGTAAGGCCTGTTTAAAAGCAAGCAAACACTCACTCTTAGAATCAAAATTGGTTAAGTTCCAGTTTTCCCACGCTGAGAAAGCATCAGAAAAACGCGTTACTTGATGAACCATACTATTTCTCCTTGCTCACTAATTAAGAAAACTGCATTTGAGTAAAACGGTATAAATAATGAGGACCACCAGCTTTTGGTCCCGTTCCAGACAGTCCTTGTCCACCGAATGGCTGCACACCAACCACCGCACCGACTTGGTCACGGTTGATATAGCAGTTACCAACTCGAGCGTGCTTTTCAATCCAGCGATAAGTCGTCTCATTGCGGCTGTGGATACCCATCGTTAGACCAAAGCCTGTGTGGTTTATCTGCTCAACAATTTGTGTCAGCTCACTTGCTTTAAATCGTACGATATGAAGAATCGGACCAAACTGCTCTTCTTTAAGGCATGAGATATCTCGGATTTCAAATGCTGTTGGGGCGACGAAATCACCATTTTCATGCTCTTCTGTTAGAGCCAACTGAGCCACCTTTTTCTCGCTGCTTGTCATAGATTCAATGTGCGCCAACAACTTCGCTTTTGCGGTTGCATCGATAACGGGCCCAACATCTGTTGAGTGGAGGTAAGGTTTGCCAACGCTCAACTCCTGCATTGCACCTTGTATCAAAGCAACAATGCGATCTGCGATGTCTTCTTGTACATACAGCACACGTAGTGCACTACAACGCTGACCTGCTGATGCAAAAGCAGAACGAATAACGTCACGGACCACTTGCTCTGGCAAAGCTGTACTATCTACGATCATCGCGTTCTGACCGCCTGTTTCAGCAATAAACGGTACAGGGGCGGCATCGCGTTCAGCTAAGGTTTGATTGATTCGTTGAGCTGTTGCTGTAGAACCGGTGAAGGCCACACCCGCAATGGCAAGATGAGAGGTCAATGCAGAACCAATTTCTGCACCGCGTCCGGTAAGTAACTGGATACTGCCTGCTGGGAAACCAGCGTCTAACATCAACTCAACCGCGCGCGCGGCAATCAGCGTCGTTTGCTCAGCAGGTTTAGCCACAACGGTATTACCCGCAACGAGCGCCGCTGTTACTTGACCTAAGAAAATAGCTAGTGGGAAGTTCCATGGGCTAATACACACAAACACACCGCGGCCCTGACGGGACACATGACGCTGTTGACCATCAAAGCCTGTTACTTGCAATTGGCCAAGTGCATCCACTTGTTTTGCGTAGTAGCGACAGAAATCAACAGCTTCACGCACTTCATCAATGCTGTCATGAATCGTCTTACCCGCTTCTTGGTGACAGAGGGCAACCAGCTCAGCCAAGTGCTCTTCCAGCAGGTCCGCCAACACCTCAAGTTTCTTTGCGCGTACCTGAGATGGCGTATTGCTCCAATCAGCAAACGCTGCATCAGCACCTTCAATCGCTTCGGAAACATGATCAAGGGTAGAAAAAGCCACCTGACCGACATTGATACGGCGATCATAAGGCGCAGTTACTGACTCAACATTCAAGTTTTCCTTGATCATGCTTTCGGCGTAGAACCGACCATTAATGATAGGGCCAGCGGTCCATTTTTTATCGATGAAGCTTTCCACTTCATGCTCAAATGGCTTTGCTTCACTTTCGATGTCGACGTTAACACCAACCGAATTCTTACGCTCAGGGAAAACCGCAGGAGGCAATGGAATCTGCGCATTATTTAGCGTATCAAACGCATTTAGCATATCGACTGGATGTTCAGTCAGTGTGTCTATCGGGCAACGAGCATCGACCAAACGGTGAACAAACGAGCTGTTCGCACCATTCTCCAGAAGACGGCGTACAAGGTACGGCAACAGATCTTTGTGGCTACCAACTGGCGCATAAATACGTACCGACTGCTGGTACGCTTCCATTGCATGGCTGTATAGCGAGTCGCCCATACCGTGTAGGCGTTGGAACTCAAATTCTTTGTGGGTGGCCATAACAGCAATCGAGGTCACTGTTTGGGCGTTGTGGCTGGCAAACTGAGGGAAGATGTTGCCGCGCACATTTTCACTCAGTAGGAAGCGAGCACAGGCAAGATACGCAACATCGGTGGCTTCTTTACGAGTGTAAACGGGGTAATTGCTGTAGCCAGCTTGTTGTGACCACTTAATTTCGCTATCCCAGTACGCACCTTTTACTAGACGTAGAGGGATGGTATCGCCCTGCTGTTTAGCTAAACCATTGAGCCAAACCAGAACCGGTAATGCGCGCTTAGAGTATGCTTGGACAACAAGACCAAATTTACCCCAGCCTTGAACAAGTTCACTGCGGTAAACTTTCTCAAACAACTTCAAAGAGAGTTCTAAGCGGTCCGCTTCTTCCGCATCAATGGTAATGGCAACATCCAGCTCAACCGCACGACGCAACAGTTGCTGCAAAGTCTCGTATAGTTCAGTCAGGACGCGCTGCTCATTCGCGACTTCATAGCGAGGGTGAAGAGCCGATAGCTTGATTGACACAGACGGAGCAGGGCTCTTGTTTTGGGCGTAATCATCTCGACCCACAGCTTCAATTGCCATCAAATAATCTTTGAAGTATTTATTTGCGTCCGCTGTGGTTAACGCCGCTTCACCCAGCATATCGTATGAATATGTGAAACCTTTATCACGCATTGCGCGACCGTTTTTTTGCGCTTCAGCAATGCTACGGCCCAATACAAATTGGTGCCCCATCACCTTCATGGCTTGGTGCATTGCTTTACGAATCACTGGCTCAGACATTTTATTGACTAAGCGATTCACTGCGCTCGCTGGGCTTTGAGATTCACTCTCAGACAAGCTCACAACCTTACCCGTTAGCATCAGCCCCCATGTCGAGGCATTCACGAACACGGAGTCAGAATTTTTCAGATGTGATTTCCAATCCGCTACCGTCAGCTTGTCACGGATAAGTGCATCTGCCGTTGCTGAGTCTGGGATACGCATTAATGCTTCTGCCAAACACATCAGCAAAATACCTTCTTGAGTATCCAAACTGTATTCCAATAGCAACGCATCAATCATTTGGATTGATTTTTTGTCCGCGCGAATGGCTTCGATTAAGCGAGTAGTTTTGTCCGCTATCTGAACTTTTTCGTCTTCGGTAGGTACGGCTAGTGGCAGAAGTTGCTCAAGCCATTGTGATTCGTCCACCATATAAAGTGGCGAGATCAACGACCAGAGTTTATTAAGCGGCTGCTCAACAAACTCAACGTTTAACACATCAGTCGCTGTAAACATGCGTTTTCCTCAATCTCACACCTGAAATCATTTCAGGTTTCTACAATGGCTTGCAGTGTATTTTGAGCTCGAGAAGATTACTTGTCAAAAACTCCGAGTTTTTTGCTAAAAACTCTGATTATTAACAAAACAAAAACAGAGTCACACTCAAATGGACAAAATATTATATGGTTAACGTTATAGAATTTAACCAAATTGTTTCTTATATTGAGAGGGGGACATCCCTTGGAGGCGAGAGAAAGTATGAGTGAAGGCGCTTTGTCCGGAGAAGCCCGTGAACTCAGCGACCTGACCTAAAGTGAGATTACCTTGCTCGATAAGGTTCTTAGCCATATCAATACGCTTACCCAATAAATACTGATGAGGGGTAATACCCATTTGGTCTTTAAATAGAGAATGGAACTGGCTTTCACCTAAGAAAACACTCCCCGCAAGCTGAGTTACCGAAATTTTCTGGCTCATGTGTTGCTCTATATAGCGGTCAATCGCCTCAAGATCGAAACGTGATTCCTTACGTACCGCTTCAAAAGCAGACATATGACGCTGTAGCAATGCCACGACTGTATCATTACAGGCACGACTTAGAAGCAAATCGTCTGGGCTTGATTGCATTTCGGCGACTAACATTTGAATCAGCTTTTGAATCTGGCCATCGAGCTGAAAATAGGTTTCTTTGTGATTAAGCTCATTGAGACGCTGAAGCATCAAAGGGTCATCAGACGTCGCTAATGGCATATTAAGCACTAAAATATCCGACTGCCCCACTACTCCACCAAAGGCGTGACCGCTCCCTGATGTTACAACACACCCCTGACCTGGCCCGACTAAATTGCCATAACCGCTAACTTCAAACTCAGCTTGTCCCTTTAAACCAATCACGACTTGCGTGTAATTGTGGTCATGGCATTCCATATAAGATGGCAACGTCACTAACTGAGCCGGACGAGGCGACAATTCTTTGGCAGTTTTTTGCTCATTCAGTGATTTTGGCGAAGGTGGCATAACGGAACACAATTTATTAGGTCTCAGATATTGCCATGTTATACCAAAAGTGATGTAACTCGAAATTCAGCAATAAATCACCTGCTATTTGCCACCAAGCTTACATGATAACTCTTATGCAACTTCGAACCAATGTGTTGAAAAAGTCATCATTTACGTACTCGGAAGAATGATCAAGCGCACATAAATTACGGCTTATGTCACTTCTATTCACTTAACTTAATCTCGATCTCTATTCTTTACTTGCATATTTCGTCATTGGGCAACAGAATCAGTATAGCTATTTAAGATTTATCTTTAGATCAGATAGTCTTAGCCGTACAAACTTTCATTGTTAATGTGAGAGAAATGGAAGAAATAGACCCTTTTGAGGCACTGAAGACAGGGAGTGTCAAAAGTTTGTCTTTTCCCTTTGCTAAACGTGCATACGATGGATATGTGCACTTAGTTATATTTTTTTACAAGTAATTTAAACGTCATATAGTTTGCAGGGAATTATGATCACACGTCGCATTCCAGCGCTTTTGCTTGCGCTAAGCCCGGTTTGGGTTACTACGTCGGTTTTCGCAGAAGAATCTGTTCAAGCAGATCCAGTCGCTGAAATCGAAAATAAACTAGAAAAGAAAGAAGCAGAAATCAGCACAATGGCGTCAGAGTACGACTCTGAAGTCGAGCGTCTGCAGCAGCTTCAAAACGAAAACAGTAAACTTAAGCGCAGTGAGCAAGAGCTAAACGCTAAACGTAATCGCACTAAATCCGCATTGGACAAGCAGTATGGTCGTCTATTAGATGATCCAGACATTGACTTAATATCTTTCCAAAAGGCTTATCAAGACGCTTGGTCTGAAGTAAAAGAAAACCAGTCTCAGATGCTTGAGAACCAACAAGCAATCACAGAAAGCAAAATGCGTTTGTCACAAGTTAAGCAGAAGCAGGCTCGCATAAACAGCGAATACTCTTATCTTAAAGAGCAAAAGGTTGAAGCGCGTGTTAAACGACTAGAAGCTGAATTACGTGAAAGTGACGTTCTAGAAACAAGCTATAAAACAACTTGTTCTGCAACCATGACGCTAGGCGAATGTACTAGCCAAGGTCAGTACTTAACAAAGCAAAAAGCAGTGAAAGCGTTTAAAGCGAAATTAATGGACAACTTGACTGAGTCGAACATCGCCAAGCAAAACGCAAAAGGCGTTCAGCTGAACGTCCATGTGCAAGAAAGCCAAGTGATTCGTTCAGGTTTTGAAGGCAACAACAGCTACTTCACGCAAATGCAATCTCAACTTCAAGCTCGCCCTGAAGCTTCAGCTGCATGTAAACTACTTAACGTTTCAACTCGCTACTGTCTAAAAGGCAGCGAAGCTGCGACAACGAAGAAACAAGATAAAAACTGGGTAAACGTTACTGTTCGTTCTGACCAATACGAAGACAATGTGGTTATCAACGGTATTAACTACGGCAGCACACCAGTAGAGGTTGTTTTACCACGTGGTAAACATCAAGTGACAGTATCTAAAAACGGTTACCAAACATACAACCGCACCATTACTGTAACGTCAAACGATACGGTTTGGGTTAAGCTACGTCCAAGTGGCTAAACGTTGAAATATCAACCGGTTTCACAAAGATGAGCTAAAAACGCCACTTTATCCTAAGTTAGTTAACGATAACTTAAGACAAAGTGGCGTTTTCGTTTAGAATGTACCGATTAATCAGTAAGAAGATGTAGAAGAAAATCAATGCGCCTAGGTTTATATGCCCTTTTGTTAGCATTATCTCCATGTTTACTTTCGCCTTTAGCAATGGCGGAAGAAGCTCCCATGTCGATCACTGCTATCGATGACCAATTGTTCTCTAAGCACGATGAGCTACGTAACGCTCAAAAAGCATTAAAAGAACAACAAAGCGTCGTTGACGAAAAATCTGACCAGCTTAATGCTCTAGAAAAAGACACTCGAACTCTAGATAAGACGTTCTCAAAAGCTAAATCCTACCTTGAAGATACCTACAACAAACTTGAGACGGACCCAAGTGCGGATATCATTCAAGCACAAAAAAGCTATCAGGAAGCTTGGTCTAGTGTAAAACAAAATCAGAAAGCTCGTCTTGCAGCAGAGCAGTCGTATACAGAATCCCAAGCCAACTATGATGCTCAACAGCGAGAAGTCGACGCTATCACTAAGGCAATCGCTGATTTACAAAATGACAAAACTCATGCTCGCGTTGAACGACTTAGAGAGGAGCTTAAACAGCCTCAACAGCTTTCAATTAGCTTTACTAACCGTTGTGACTCTTCGCTAACCCTTGCTCAATGTGATAAACAAACTCAAGCACTCGCGCTGCAAAAAGCCGTTAAGCAATATCGTAGCGAATTGGTAAACCGAGTTTCGGAGCCACGTCTAGTTGAACGTAACATTCACGACGCTTCACTGAACATTCATATCATCAAACACACGACAACAAGTAGCGGCTTCTATGACGGCGAACGTTATCGCACGCTTATGGACGTCGAGCTCGAAGCGCGCCCGAGTGCAAAAACCGCCTGTGAGTTACTTGGGGTTGATACTCAACACTGTTTTGAGCCGGGTATTTTCGATACCGAGCCTCAATTCGAACAAGAAATCGCTTGGGTTACACTGGCAATTCGTTCCAATGTCTACGGTGATAGCGTTACCATCGACGGCGTTAGCTACGGCAGCACGCCGGTTGAAGTGATGCTCCCTATCGGGATCCATAACGTAATGGTGCAAAAAGAAGGCTACAAAACCTTCAATAAGCCCGTGACGGTAAAAACAGATTCGTCATTGCGCGCTAACCTAATTGAAAAATCAAACCCTCTCAATGCTGGGGATAAATTTGCTGACAGCATGAGAACTCTAGGTAAAGGCCCGCAGTTAGTCGCGATCTTAAATGGCACATACTACATTGGTGAGAATGCATCAAATCAAGTTCACCTTGATCATGCTTTCGGTTTTGGTGCTACACCAGTTACGGTTAGTCAGTTTGCAACTTTCGTTGAACAAACGGATTATCAGACCGATGCGGAACTGAAAAACACGTGTACTGCGTTAATCAAAGGTGAAGTGACTCCTGTAGAGAACAGCCACTGGCGCGATCCTGGCTTTAAACAGTACCCGAACTCCCCTGTCGTTTGTGTTAGCCAGAATGACGCGAAAGCCTACACCAATTGGTTACGCAAGCAAACAGGTGCACCATATCGCTTACCGACTGAAGACGAATGGGAAATTGCAGTACGTGCAGGAAGCCTAACCAAATATTGGTGGGGTAACGATTTCGTACCGGGCGAAGCGAACACAGGCTGGAGTGGCACGCCATGGTCGAATACTAGCACGTCACCTGTCAGCGCCTTTAAGCCTAATCAACTGGGTATTTACGATGGCGTAGGTAACGTTTGGCAGTGGACCAGCAATCCGCAAGGCATTGCTAAAGGTGGCGCATGGAACTTCTCGCCGGATATGGCCGCGGCAGACAAACAGCTCTTCCTAGCACGTTCTTCTGCCGCTAACTATCTAGGCTTTAGAGTCGTTAGAGACATCCAGTAAGAGTGAGTGAATGAATTCCTTTACCTCAACCATAAAAAAACGCCGCTGAATTCAGCGGCGTTTTTTTATGGAGCTAAGCGGTCAATATGCCATTCATCTTGCTCTCGAGAAAACAAGAATCGGTCATGCAGACGATGTTCGCCACCTTGCCAAAATTCAATGCTTTCAGGTCGAATACGATAGCCGCCCCAAAAACTTGGCACTGGAATCTCACCTTTTTCAAATTTCTGCTTAAGCTCTAGAAACTTTCCTTCTAAAACGCCCCTGGCAGAGATTCGGCTACTTTGTTTACTGGCAATTGCCGCAAGTTGGCTGGCCTTCGGGCGAGAAGAAAAATACTTCATATTTTCTACAGTAGATAACTTCTCAGCTATACCTGTAATATGAACTTGTCGCTCCAGAGGATGCCAAGGAAAGTGCAGGCTTACTTTTGCGTTGCCTTCAATCTGCTGGGCTTTACGGCTGCCTAAATTGGTATAAAAGACAAAACCTTGTTTATCGACATCTTTTAACAAGACGATACGTTGGTACGGTTGGCCCATTGCGTCCACCGTAGCAACCGTCATTGCCGTCGGGTCAGTCATCTTCGCTTCAATCGCCTGTTTTAACCACAAGTCAAACTGCGCAATTGGGTCAGCCAACAAATCCTTTCTTCGCAAGCCACTTTTTGTGTATTCACGACGAATATCTTCAAGCTCCATCTTTTATTTCTCCTCGGCGAAATTTTTTTGAAGATTGTGCGCTCTTAATCAAAAGAACTCAAGTTCAGTTACATATTCACCGGTCATTTCATAACTGACAAGTATAAAAATATGAGGATATATCATCTAACCCTGCTATTCTTACAGCAAATCCTTAACATTTTGTTAGATGAGTAATAAAATCAATAAAATAAAGCCAATTTTCGAGGAACACCCATGAGCAAAAGCAGTTATGACAAACTAACTCCCAACGAGTTGGAATATGTCGATGACAAAACTGCCGCATTACTTCTCAATACCCCTAATAGCGCTCGAATTATGCTATGGGTAATGGTGTTATTTTTCATTCTCGCTGGTGTCTGGGCATCATGGGCTGAAATCGACAAGGTCACCGTTGGACAAGGTAAGGTCGTTCCCTCTTCTCAAATTCAGGTAGTACAGAACCTTGAGGGTGGTTTAGTAAAAGAAATACTCGTGCGCGAAGGCCAGAGCGTCACTAAAGGTCAGCAGTTACTGTTGATCGATGATACGCGTTTCCGCTCTGACTATCGTGAACGCGAACAGCAAGTGGCTAATCTCACCGCAAGCGTTTTGCAGTTATCGGCTTCCCTTACCAGTGTTGAAATCAATGAAGATTTTGATGCAAGCAACTGGCAGAACAACGTTAAACTTAACTTTAACAAACTTGCTTTCCCACCTGTCCTTGATGAACAACAACCGAACCTAGTTGCGCGCCACAGGGCAGAATATCGCCAAGATTTAGATAAGTTGCGTAACCAAATCTCACTCATTGACCAACAAGTAAAGCAAAAGCAGCAAGATCTCGTCGAGATCAAAGCTCGAGTGCGTAATTTAAGAGATGGCTATAATTTCGCAAAAAAAGAACTGGAGATAACTCGCCCTCTTGCCGAAGAAGGAATCGTACCGAGAATTGAGCTACTTAAATTGCAGCGACAAGTCAACGACACTCGCCGTGAGCTCACATCCAGTGAACTGAAAAGTCCGGTACTCGAATCAGCAATACGCGAAGCCATGCTTAGCCGCATCGATACTGCGCAGAAATTCCGTTCTGAGCAGCAAGAAAAACTAAACCAAGCTCAGGACAAACTCTCCTCTCTGACAGAATCAACTGTCGGGTTAGAAGACCGAGTTAACCGTACCATAGTGACGTCACCTGTAACGGGAACGGTGAAAACACTAAACGTCAATACAGTTGGTGGTGTTATTCAACCAGGGATGGATATTGTTGAAATTGTTCCGAGTGAGGACACTCTGTTAGTTGAAGCTAAAATAGCACCGCAAGACATTGCATTCCTGCGCCCAGACTTACACACAGTCGTTAAATTCAGTGCCTATGACTTTACTAAATACGGTGGTCTAGAAGGCACACTTGAACACATCAGCGCAGATACAACAACAGATGAAGAAGGAAACAGCTTTTATTTAGTCCGTGTAAGAACAAAAGAAACCAGTTTAGATAAAGACAACTCATTACCTATTATTCCGGGTATGACGGCATCTGTGGATATCATTACAGGTAAACGTACTATCTTAGAGTACCTATTAAAGCCGATCCTCAGTGCTCAAAAAAATGCATTAAAGGAATAGCGTTGATGAGCATTTATCAACAATTTTCAACGAAGGAACAACTCGCGTGAGAAGGCACCACTGGGTAACGCCGGTAATAGCACTTTCACTGCTGTTACTTTCATCTACTGCGTCATTCGCGCTCAATACTCAAGAGCAGCGGTGGGTTGACGCAGTAAAAAGAACGTACGGAGATCGTGCGGGAAAACGTGTGCAAACTTGGCGAAATGAAATATCTCAGTACAAGTCGCTTTCCGAGCGAGACAAGCTAACCAAAGTGAACAATTTCTTTAACCAACTTTACTTCGTTGACGATATTAAGCTTTGGGGAAAGAACGACTACTGGGCAACACCGCTCGAGTTTTTAGGCAGTAATGCTGGCGACTGTGAAGATTTCACCATTGCTAAATACTTTTCCCTACTTGAACTCGGTGTCTCAGATCGAAAACTTCGTCTGGTCTATGTTAAAGCAATCGAACTCAACCAGTTCCATATGGTATTGGCTTACTACTCAAAACCGAGCGCAGAGCCAATACTATTGGACAACATTAATCCTCAAATTAAGAAGGCATCAGCTCGACGAGATTTATTACCGATTTATAGTTTTAACGGTAAAAACCTCTGGTTGATGAAGTCTAAACAAGGACAGCTAGCAGGAAAGTCATCAAGATTAAGTCTATGGAATGACCTTCGTGCCCGCGAGAAATCGCTTAAGTTAAACAAACCAAAAATTAATTATGATGAGTAGGCAATATGACTCTATATAAACAACTTGTCGCGGGAATGATTGCGGTTATTTTGATGCTATTGATCTCAGTGTTTATCATTGAGTTCAATATCACTAGAAGTAACCTCATTCAACATCAACGCTCCGAAGTGAACAACACCATTAATACCGTTGGTCTTGCACTTGCGCCTTACCTAGAAAGTAAGGACCAAGTCGCCGTCGAATCGGTAATCAATGCACTGTTTGATGGCAGTAGCTATTCGATTGTTCGTTTGATTTTCCTTGATACTGGAGACGAGATTCTACGTTCCTACCCTATCAAACCCAATAATGTGCCAAAGTGGTTTACTCAGCTAAATTTATTCGAAAAAATCCACGATCGACGCGTTGTAACTAGTGGATGGATGCAACTTGCCGAAGTGGAAATCGTCAGCCACCCTGGGGATGCCTACGCCCAGTTATGGCTTGCATTTGAACGTCTCGTCATCGTATTCTGCCTGATCATGCTGATTGGTTTGTTCTCAATTTCATTCATTCTTAAGCGCGCTTTACGTCCATTACAGCTCATCGTCGACAAAATGGAGCAAGTGGCTCGTAACCAATTTGGCGACCCTTTACCTCGCCCTGTGACCCAAGATCTGCTCTATGTGGTGGATGGCATCAACAGCATGTCTGCCCAGTTAGAGAAATCCTTTAAAGCGCAAGCGAAAGAAGCGCAGCAGTTACGTGAGCGCGCGTACATTGACCCAGTGTCTCAACTTGGTAACCGCGCATACTACATGAGTCAACTTAATTCATGGATTGGGGAAGGCGGTATTGGTGGTGTTGCGATCTTAGAAGCGAGCTTTATCCGAGAGCTGTACGATGATAAAGGCTACGAAGCGGGTGATGGCATGGTACGCGAGTTAGCGGATCATCTTAAAGTATCACTGACTTCTCCTAACGTAACGTTAGCGCGTATTTCTACCGAAGAATTTGGCTTTATTCTGCCTAACATGGAAGATTCGGAGCTCAAGCTGGTTGCAGAAAGCATCGTTACCTATGTACAAGATATCAATGCAGACCCAACTGGCATGGCGACTTCAAACATAGCACTTGGTGTCGTTTACAGCAAAGCCTCAACCAACTCTACCTCATTGCTAACCATGTTGGATAATGCGCTAGCAACAGCAAAATCTAACCCTGAAATGACATACGGCTATGTGACAGGTGACACGAGCGATAGTCTAATGGGCAAACAGCAGTGGAAAAACTTGGTCGAAGAAGCCATCAGTAACGACTGGTTCAGCTTCCGATTCCAGTCAGCGAACAATAGCTGGGGTCAGCCATATCACCGTGAAGTATTCTCTGCGATTGAAAAAGATGGCGAGCGCTACAGTGCCAACCAATACTTGTTCGCTCTAGAGCAACTTAATGCCAGCCACCTGTTTGATGAATACGTTATTGAAGCGATCGTCAAACGTATAGAGTCTGGTGAGTTTAAAGAGCCAATAGCGATTAACATCGCTCAGAGCAGTATTTCTCAACCAAGCTTTATTCGTTGGGTGACACAACTACTTAATAAACACAGTTCTGTAGCTTCGTTGCTCCATTTCGAGATCCCAGAAAACTGCTTTATTAACTCGCCTCACCACACAGCTCTGTTCTGTAACGCGGTAAGAAATTCAGGTGCCGATTTTGGTGTCGATAACTATGGTCGTAACTTCCAGTCTCTTGACTACATCAACGAGTTCCGCCCTGCTTATGTTAAGTTAGACTACTTGTACACTCACCATCTTGATGATGAGAAACAGAAATTCACGCTCACGTCGATTTCGCGTACCGCACATAACTTAGGGATTAAAACTATTGCATCTCGTGTTGAAACTCAGACTCAACTTGATTTCTTGTCTGAACATTTCATTGACGTCTTCCAAGGCTTCATCGTAGATAAATAACAACTATATAGGTATAGCATGCAGGACCCGCTATTAAACTCTCTTATCTACATTAGTCGATATTATGGTTTAGCGAATTCACCAGAAGCGCTTATTAATGGCTTGCCACTCTCAGATGGCAAGCTCACCCCTTTTCTATTTCCACGCGCGGCAGAACGCGCCGGCTTAGTGGCGAAAGAAAATCGTTCATCATTACTCGAAATCTCGCAGTTAGTGCTCCCCGTTGTTCTTATCCTGAAAAACGGCGAAGCATGTGTGCTAAACAGCATTAACGAAGAGAAAACTGAAGCCGAGATCGTCACAGGAGAGTCAGGGCTTGTCCCAATCTCTATCAGTATCGAAGAGTTAACCCAGCTCTACATTGGACGCTACTTCCTCGTTAAAAAACAATTTCGCTATGACGAGCGTTCACCTGAAGTACTAAAAACTCGTGAAGGTCACTGGTTTTGGGGCACTATTTGGCAATCTAAGCGAATCTATCGAGATGTATTGATCGCTTCAATCCTGATCAACTTGTTTGCCATTGCAGCACCGATGTTTACACGCTTGGTCTATGATAAAGTTGTACCAAACTTAGCGTTCGAGACCCTTTGGGTGCTCGCCAGTGGTATATTTGTGATCTTCTTGTTTGACCTAACACTCAAGTTGATGCGCAGTTACTTTATTGATGTCGCCGGTAAAAAGTCCGACATCCTAATATCATCCAAACTCTTCAGTAAAGTATTAGGAATTCGAATGGAGGCAAGACCAGCGTCAGTTGGTGCTTTTGCTCGCCATCTTCAGGAGTTTGAGTCTATTCGTGAGTTCTTCACCTCGGCAACCATCGGTTCGTTGATTGACCTACCGTTCGCGATTCTGTTCCTCGTTCTTATCTGGTTGATGGCGGGTAACCTAGTGATCGTGCCAATCGTCGGAGTTGTAATTCTGATGATCTACTCACTGCTGATACAAGGGCCATTGCGTCACACCATCGAAGAAGGGTCTCGTCTTGCTTCACAAAAATACGCGAACTTGATCGAAAGTCTTTCTGGCCTTGAAACCGTTAAATTGTTTGGAGCTCAAAGCCAGTTCCAGTTCCGCTGGGAAGAAGCCGTCGCGCACATGGCAAACTGGAACATCAAGAGCCGCCGCATCACTGATGGCATTCAAAATACCGCAGGTTTCGTACAGCAAGCATCAAACGTAGGCATGATTATTCTTGGTGTTTACCTGATTTCAGAAGGTGACCTAACCATGGGTGGGCTTATCGCTGCTACCATGCTTAGCGGACGTGCTATCGGCCCAATGGTCCAGCTTTCATTGCTTTCGACACGATACAATCAAGCCAAGTCATCGATGACCATCATTGAGCAAGTGATGCAAATGCCTGATGAGCAGGAAGAAGGCAAGCGCTATATTCACCGCCCTATTGTCCACGGAAAAATTGAGCTGGATAAAGTGACTTTCCACTACCCTGACTCACCGATAGCGTCTGTACGTGATTTGAGCATTACCATTAACCCAGGCGAAAAGGTTGCCATCATTGGTCGTATTGGTTCAGGTAAAACAACACTTGAACGCCTGATTATGGGCCTTTATAAGCCAACAGAAGGCCATGTTAGGATTGATGATACGGATATTGACCAACTCCATCATATCGACATTCGCCGCAATATCGGTTGTGTACCGCAGGACAGCCAACTGTTTTACGGCAGTATCCGTGACAACATCACCCTCGGACGTCCGCTAACAGATGACCGCGATGTACTTGATGCTGCAAACCGTGCGGGTGTAACAGTATTCACTCAACAAGACCCTGCGGGCTTAGAGCGTCAAGTAGGTGAAGGCGGCATGTTGCTTTCTGGTGGTCAACGTCAAGCAGTCACCATCGCTCGTGCCATTTTAGGCCGTCCACCCGTTCTGTTAATGGACGAACCGACCAGTGCAATGGATAACCGTTCGGAAATGCACATTAAACAGCAACTGGCTCAGTTAAAGCAGAGCGAGACTCTGATTCTAATTACTCATAAAACATCAATGCTTGATGTGGTAGACCGAGTCATTGTTATGGAGAAAGGTTGCGTCATTGCTGATGGCCCTAAAGCCGACGTTCTAAACAACCTGAAACAGGGTAAAGTAAGAGCGGTAAACTAACCCTCTATTATCTAATCCCAAAAAGAAAGCCATTCAAGTTACCTCGAATGGCTTTTTCTATTTAGTTAGCAATATTGCGTTATTAGTTAGTCGCGCAGTTCGCTGCACCAACTTCTTTCCAAACGCCCCACTCACCTGATTGAGTTGGATCATCACCTTGTGTCCACCATTTCGCTTCCCAAACTTTTCCAGCCCAAGAAACTTGGTCACCACCGGTATAAACAGCGCCTGATTGCCACAAGTTGTCACACACTTCACCGCCAGTAGATGTCTTAGCCACAACCACTGTAGTCGACGCAGAAGACTCTGCTTGTCCATCACTTACTGTCACAGTGAAGGCCAATGAAGTGTCTTGAGTATATTCAGCAGCAACAAAGCTCACTGTCGCACCATCAACTGTTGCATTAAGGCCTGCAGGAACGTTCCATGTGTAAGTTAGAACATCGTTATCAGCGTCCGATGAAGACGATGCGTCAACAAGCACTACGTCACCTGCATTGACGTTAGCTGGTGCAGATACTGACGCAACGGGTGCTTCATTTACTGGAGGAAGGTCTTTAGGGTTAACCGTAACAACTACAGTATCAGTTGATGTCGCTCCTTCATTGTCAGTCACGGTAAGCTTAAAGCTTAGGGTTTCAACTTGTGCAACTTCCACTACATCGAAAGCTGCTATCGCACTGTTTGCCGAACTTAAGGTTACTGGAGTTCCAGAAACTTGCGTCCATTGATAACCTGTAATTGTCCCATCAGAGTCACTTGAAGCAGTGCCATCAAGGCTAACGCTCGCAGGGCCAACAACCGTCACATCAGCACCTGCGCTCGCAACTGGAGCTCGATTTTGCGGTGGACCACCAGCTAGACCTTCATGCATCGCATTTAGGATATCACCGTTATCAGCATCGATTTCCCAAGAGAATAGACCCGCTAGACCTAGGTTACGTACATACGCACCTTTTGCTTTCACTGAGCGGTCATCATCAAATGTAATTAGCTGACCTGTCGTTGGGTTCCATACCCAAGGAGCTTCTGCTTGCACATCATAGCCATATTGGAAGCCATTGAGACCTTGTTTGTTTTCACCCAACATGTACGATTTAATGCCTTTGTAATCAATTACACCCGCTTCCCATACGCCTTGCTCAGGAGTGCCAGTCAGCTTTCCGTTACCGACACCTGTCATTGGATCAGTTGGATCAGATAGCGTTTCAGGCATAACACCTTCCCAACCACGGCCGTACATCGCTGCACCTAGAACAAGCTTACTTGCAGGAACGCCTTGCGCTAATAATAGTTGAATACTGTTGTCAGATGAGTAAGCAGGCCCTTTGTATGCTTCACCGTTTTCATCGACACCTGTACCATCACACTGCCCAGGGCGCATAAAGCTACCGCAATATAATGATGTTTGGTGACCCAAGACATTATTCCAGCCGCCATAGAAGTCATATGTCATGGCAAAGATGTAGTCCATGTATTGAACCGCATCACCATAGTCAACATCTTCGAGCTTGTCATAACCAACACCAATTGCAGAAGTCAGTTCATAAGTGCGACCTGTTGATGCTTCTAAGTCATCCAGCATAGCTCTTAACTCACGCATCAACGCAACGTATGCCGGACCATCATTTACTGGGTCACCTTTACCTTCAGCGGCACCACCACCACCGGGGAACTCCCAATCAATATCCACACCATCGAAGAACTTCCACGTCGTTAAGAATCGCTTAACTGACGCAACAAAAGTATCTCGGTTTGCCTTAGTAGTGAAATCAAAAAATGGTTCAGAAAGTGTCCAACCACCAATTGAGGGAACAATTTTCAAGTCAGGGTTACGTTGCTTAAGAGCCATTAGCATTGCAAAGTTTCCTTTAATAGGAGAACTATGTTCATGCCCTGCTTGTGGGAAGCTTTTCTGGTAAGCAGCCCAAGGGTCGTGTATTACAACTTCATAATCAGGCATTCCCTGACAGGCTGTCATCAAAGCATTGTAACTATTGCCGCCTACAGACTTAAGTGATTCGTTTGGACCACAGATTGGAATGAAACCATATAGAATATGAGTCAAATTATCAGCGGGCATTTTGTCTACCGTATAATCACGACCATAAATACCCCACTCTACGAAATATGTACCTACGACGGTATTTGGATCAGTATTATAAGACTTATTGTTCGGATCAATATTCATCGTTAGTGGCTTTAAGTGCGCTCCATCAGTATCGGCTACAGTCACCTCTACAGGCTCACTGACGCTACAACCCGTTGCATCACACGCTTCGATGGTCATTTGGTACAAACCACCTTTACCATATTTAAATGTCGCATCCGTTTGGCTGCCACTAATTGGACCGGTTGCCACTTGTGTACCATCAAAGTAGATTTTGTAAGTGTCGCCTGTTGTACCACTCCATTGGTTGAACTTGATGGTGATATCAGCTTCATCGTGATATGTCACCATTTGGTTATAGCCAGAGGTTGTTTCCATGGCGAGTTCAATCTTAGAAAACTGTAGATTGTTCGAGCCATATACATCAACACTCGGTGCTGAAGGGGCGGCTATCGCGGCGCTTGATACTGCTAGTGCAATACTTGCAGCGCATAAATTCATACGATTCATACCTGTTTCTCTCATTCCTTGAATGTTTGCCCTAATTGGGGCTAAGTCTGCCTTCGTCGCACGAAAACATCCCTTTCAGTATTTAAGAGACTTTTTTTTAGATGAGAAAAATAAAAACTTATTTCGAGGCAAGGTCAAAAATTAGCCGGAAGTTATCAATATGTTACACTGCAAGTTGAATGTTGAGTCAAAATTTAGAGATCCCGACACTGTCAGAATAATTTCGATAAATCTGTTATTTAGGTAGATAGACTAACTATATGGAACGAACTTAAAAAAATTGAACACTGCTACGGTCCACGCGGTAGCAGTGTTATTGAAGGGGTTCATAGTCAAAGTTCACCCTTGGGTCTTTCTTAGCTGACATCGTTAAATTGATGAATTTTTCCAACTTCTTACATTTGAATATTGCAAAGACTCTTTAAGCTAGGCACTCTCTTTAGCTTAAGTGCATGTTTATTAGGAAACGCAAAGTGAAAATTAAAACAACACTACTTACTTTGGCTGCGCTAGGCTTTAGCGGCTTTACTACTGCTGCTGTAACCATTGAAATCCCAGACACTGTGCAAGTGTTAGTGGCGAACGATGCACAACCAGAGCTTTCTGGCGGCTTTTTCGCGGCGAACAAGACTCTCACCCTACCTGATGGTAAAAACCAAATTCTGTTCACCTACAGTCCATATTTTGATCAAGGCAAAGACCGTATCATCTTAGAAAGCGACCCAATTATCGGGACGTTTACCGCGACAGACAGTGAGCTAAAATTTGAGCTACCTAAATACCGTAATGAGCACGATGCGTCGAAGAAAATTCGAAATGTCGAATGGAGTCTGAAGGGCAAAAATGGCCAATCCATCGCCGTTAAGCAGGACAAATTAGTCAAAGATGGTATGCAGATCGGACGTAACCATCAAATTGAGCTAGCGGAGTATAACCGTAAAGGTGGTATTGCTGCGGTTTCCACAGCAGCGGTTGTTCCAGTGACCTTGCCTGCTACCCTGCCAACAGATGGAAAAACAGCCAATACAACAGCTGAAGAAATGCTGCACTTTTGGTATGACAAAGCGGACGCTGCGACACAAGCTAAGTTCAAAGCTTACATCAACAGTAAGTAATAACTCAAAAGAGCCACACATAAACCATACGTTATGGTCATCACTGTTAGAGTTTGTTACGTTTACTGTTTAAAACTGCAGAGGAAGCCAGATGTTCACTGAAAAAATAGACGACGATGTTTCGCTCGCATTAGTCCAAGAATCATTCGCTCATCAATATGCTTCACTCGTGTGCGATCAAATTGACTATTTGTCGCAATGGCTCGCTTGGCCTGCCCATTGTCAAACCGAACAAGACTTCCGTCACTTTATTCAGCGAGTATTACATGAATACGCCGAGGGAAAATCGATGACCTTCGCAATCATTTATCGTGGAGAAATCGTCGGAAACTGCAGTTTTAATACACTGAACTACGATACACTCAATGCTGAAGTTGGCTATTGGCTCTCTCAACACCATCAAGGTAAAGGGATCGTTACCCGCATCGTTAATCATCTGATAAATAAAGCCTTTAATGAGCTTGGTATGGAAAAAGTGCAGCTTTCAGCTGCGGCAGAGAACCAACCGAGCCGCCGAGTTGCAGAACGCGTTGGAATGACGTTAGAAGGCATTTTGACCAACCAAGAAAAAATTGGCGATAGGATTCTCGATCATGCAATCTATGGTATTAAGAAAAACCCGGTAAGCGATTCGTTCTAGTTGATTCTCAGCACAGTTTTTACTCCCTAAACCATTGCTAACCATAGCTTTATGCTAGCATTGCTGCCGATACAATCATGGAACGAATAACATGCCTTCTGTAGCTAAGCTGCTCTTACTCATTATTGCAGTCGGTGGCGGATTCTTTACCAGTGATATCCGACACTGGATCCAAGCCAAAAACGACAAAATTTCTCTCGATGAATACTGTTTAATTACCACACAATCTTGCACACAAGGCAATATAAACGTCCAAGCGGATAAAGATACCAGTCAACCACTTGTCCCAACGGTCGTTGAGGTCGATTGGCCAGAAAGCTCGAGCGAACAACTCTTCGTTTCCCTACAGGGTTACGAGATGGATATGGGCCAAGTTGTCTTTAAACTCGACAAGAACAGTGATGGAAGATTCTCTGGTCAAATAATTCTTCCTGTATGTACAACAGAAGCCATGACGTGGTATGGCACTATCACTGATGGTGCTGAAACATTTAAAACATCTATAAGGATGGAAAGATGAGTAAAAACTGGTCTCTTATCTTAATCGCTGCCTTTGTTCTTGGTTTCGGACTGAAAAGCTACCTAGACCTCCAAGACGAAAGTAAGCCGAATACTGTGGACTCTTCAGTGACTTTGTATGGTGAAAATAACCAACCGGTATCACTGTTTGATTCCAATGATGAGCGTATTCGCGTGGTCTACTTCGGCTTTACTCGCTGCCCCGATGTATGTCCAACATCTTTAGCGATGTTAGCTGGTGCACTGAACCAAATCGACCAATCGACCAAAGATCAGCTTCGCCCTATTTTCATTTCGCTCGATCCTGAGCGCGATGCCGCTGCGGATTCCTATAAATATGCGCAGTACTTTCATCCTATGATTGAAGGTCTGTCTGCACCATTGGATGTCACAACGCCATTAGCACACAAATACGGTGTCATCTTTCGTAAAACCGAATTAGAAAACTCGGAATTAAAATACACACTCGATCATAGCTCTTATTTCTACTTCTTAAAACCAGATGGCACGTTAATCACTAAAGTGCCACATACTTTGACTCCAGCCCCACTGGTTGAAGCCTTTAAAACGATTACTTCAAAAGGTTAGTTAAAATGAAACTAAAAGCCCTAATTTTAGCCACACTAGTATTAAGCCCACTTGCACAAGCGAAGATGGATATCATGGCGCACCACGCCTATGCACGTGCAACCCCACCAAATGTGGAAACGAGCGCAGTTTTTGCTGAGATCATGAACCGTGGTGAAAATGCTCGCTATATCGTATCTGCATCAACAGATGCCGCGGGCAAAGTAGAGTTGCATGATGTGCTTAAAGAAGGCGACGTGATGAAGATGCGCCAAGTTGAGCGTATTGAGATCCCAGCTAAAGGTAACGTCGAACTCAAACCAGGTAGCCTACACATCATGCTATTTGATCTTAAAAAGCCACTAGTTGAAGGCGAAGAAATTGATGTACAAATCACTTTTGCTAATGGTCAGAAACAGACCTTTACTGCGCCAATCAAGAAAGTGATGAGCGGAATGAAACATCATCACTAAAAGTAAAAGGAGGTGGGCAGACACTCACCTCTTTTGCTATTATTGCAACGCAAATCAATCCCACAAGCTTAGGAGGATACGATGATTGTATTAAAAACCCGCCCGGCAAACATGGTGAAGATACGTTAGAGTTAGCGATTACTTATCGCTTTCCTAATCTCCCTTCCTATTTGCCCGGTGTAACTAGACCGGGGTCAAAAGACCCTAAAAGAATTTCTGCAGTATAACTGCAATCTTGGGGCAACCATGAATACAAATACACAAACACCGATGTCACTAGCGACACTTGGCTGGAACAATTTATTTCAACAGCAACTTACATTAGACGATCTAGAGAACAATCATACAATCGCGAGAGTGACTGAACATCACCGCAGCATTTATAAACTGATGAATGAGCAAGGTGAGATACAGCTTGATATTCACAAATCTCTGCCTTCGATGACCGTTGGCGATTGGTTAGTACTAGGCACTGATCAACGCTTTGTTCGTCTACTCGAAAGGCAATCTCTTTTTCATCGTAAAGCCTCTGGTAGCAAAGTTCACGAGCAGCTGATTGCCGCCAATGTAACAACATTATTTATCGTTTGTTCGTTAAATGACGACTTCAACCTAAGTCGAATTGAGCGCTACCTTGCTATCGCATATGAAGCGGAGGTAGAACCGGTTATCGTCTTAACCAAAGCGGATTTAACCAACAATGAAGCGGAGCTTCGAACGCAAGTTCAAGCACTTGATCCAATGCTCATGGTAGAAAGTCTAAACGCGTTGGACAAAAATGAGTGTAAACGACTCACAACATGGTGCGGCGCCGGTAAAACAGTCGCTTTTATGGGCTCATCCGGTGTTGGCAAGTCAACCTTAGTCAACAGCTTGCTCGATCAAGATACTCAGCTTACTGGCGGTATCCGAGAGGATGACAGTAAAGGTAGACATACTACGACAAGTCGTTCACTACACTTCATGCCTAGTGGTGGTGTACTGATTGACACTCCGGGAATGAGAGAACTGCAGCTCATTGATTGTGCAGATGGTGTGGCGGAAACATTCTCAGATGTTGAAGCGTTCGCTTCACAGTGCCGTTTTTCGGACTGCCAACATCAAGATGAGCCAAAGTGCCGAGTTCGTGAAGCTATCGAATCAGGGGAACTCGAAGAGCGCCGCCTGACCAACTACCTTAAGTTGCAACGTGAACAGCAGCGCAACACAGCGACACTTGCCGAACAGAGAGCCTCTTATAAACAGCAGACTAAATTCTACAAGAGAGTTCAAGAAGAGAGTCGCTCTCAAAAAAAGGGCAAAGAATATTAATCATATTTTACATCATTCAAAAGGGGCTTTATGCCCCTTTTTATTTACATTTAAAGCAACCACTACAAAACACATTTGCAACACAAAACCAACAACAAGCATCACACAGCAACCTTTAATGCTAAATTTCAAATAATTCTAGACACATAATTTCAGGGCGATAGTATACCCCCTTCAGTTTAAAATAACTGAAATGACTACAAATCTATAAAACAATTCATTGTAGGGATAACTATGCAACACAACTCATTTATTGCACGCTTTGCTCGCGGCAATCTGGTTTTGCAAATCCTAGCAGGCATCTTATTAGGTGTTGGTCTAGCGATTGTTTCACCAGAACACGCTCAAAGTGTGGGTTTACTTGGAAGCCTCTTTGTTGGCGCGCTTAAAGCCGTCGCCCCGATTCTTGTCTTTATCTTGGTTGCTGCGTCAATCGCTAACCAGAAAAAGAACCAGCATACCTATATGCGCCCTATCGTCGTACTTTACCTTTTTGGTACGTTAGCCGCTGCTTTGACCGCGGTAGTACTTAGCTTCCTTTTCCCGACGACATTGACGTTGGTCTCTGGTGCAGAAGGCGCAACACCTCCTCAAGGTATTGCTGAAGTTCTAAATACTCTACTATTCAAGCTTGTCGATAATCCAGTTAATGCTCTTATGAGTGCGAATTACATCGGTATCCTTGCTTGGGCTATCGGTCTTGGTCTTGCTCTTCATCACGCGTCAGGCACAACAAAAGCGGTTTTCGAAGACTTGAGCCACGGTGTATCTCAGATCGTACGCTTTATTATTCGTTTAGCACCATTTGGTATCTTTGGTTTGGTTTCTGCAACGCTTGCAACAACAGGCTTCGATGCACTTGCAGGTTACGCACAACTCCTTGCTGTACTGCTTAGCGCAATGGCAATTATTGCTCTAGTAGTAAACCCAATTATTGTCTTCGTTAAAACCGGCGAGAACCCATACCCACTGGTTCTTCAGTGTATTCGCGAAAGTGGTGTAACGGCGTTCTTCACTCGTTCAAGCGCAGCGAATATCCCAGTTAACATGGCGTTGTGTGAAAAGTTAAAGCTAGACGAAGATACTTACTCAGTGTCTATCCCTCTAGGTGCAACGATCAACATGGCAGGTGCAGCGATCACTATCACTACGTTGACGCTTGCTGCCGTACATACGATGGGTATAGAAGTTGATCTTCTGACAGCGCTTCTATTAAGCGTGGTAGCAGCGGTATCAGCTTGTGGTGCATCTGGCGTTGCAGGTGGCTCACTACTGCTAATCCCTCTTGCATGTGGTTTGTTTGGTATTCCAAACGAAATTGCAATGCAGGTGGTTGCGGTAGGTTTCATCATTGGTGTGGTTCAAGACTCTGCAGAAACCGCACTAAACAGCTCAACAGACGTTGTGTTCACTGCTGCGGTATGTAAAGCGCAACAGAAAAAAGCGGCTAAATAACTGCCGCTTAGATTCCAAAGTAAAGGCCTAGTTTTTATACTAGGCCTTTTTGTTTTTGTAGCTATTTATTCATTGTATAACAACACTCTAAGTCGTAGTCTTCACCACTCTTGGCTGTGTACGCTTTGGTTTCTGTACACGCCTTTGGTTTGCCTTTTTCGTCGCCTCTTACCACACTAATCCAGTGACGCATTGCCGATATCTCAAGGCTTTCTTGAGGAAACATTGTGCATGTTTCTAGCTGAATATCGTCAATTTCAATCAGTTCAACGCAACCAGTGCCTTTGTTTTTGCCGAACGTCAGCTCTACATGGCTACCTGTACCGTCTCGAAACAAAATCGATGTTGGTTCCTCTTTCTCGCCGCTGTAAGCAACAAATTGTTTGTTACTTTTTAAGCCGCTATGGGTGCCATCTTTGAAGTAAGCAACAAGGTGTCGATAATCTACCATATATGCTGTCACTTCCTGATGAGAGCCATTCTCTAGCGGGAACATACGGTCCAGTAGCTGCTTCGCTTTGGTTTGTTTTTCTGAAGATTGCTTCGAGTTCGTTTTTTCAACCGCGAAGACTGCTTCAGCGATAAATGGTTGTTCTTGTTTTTGGATGTCTGTTTTATCGATAGTAAGCATGTTCATAATGTTTCCCTCGCGGACTGTTATTTCAAAGTAATGGCACATCTTTATGTCCTAGAGCAAAGATTTCAAACTTGAGTTGAGTTGTTTTTAGTTTTGTGACTTTGCTTACTTTCTATACTAGTGAATTTTTGACTACAATTTCACAACAAAAATTTTACAGTGTGAATTTTACAAAATGCCAGTGTCAAAAAGCTTAATTCGACAGTCCCATTTTTTAGGGACAAAGATAAGAAACCTTAGGAAGCGCAATCACTTAACTATGGAAGACCTTTCTGCACGCTGCATTAGAGTCAACCCAGAGTACGCCCCGTCGGTTTCTTACCTATCCATGATTGAACGAGGAAAACGGGTTCCAAGCATCGATATGCTGGAAGTCATCGCCGAAGTCTTTCAAAAAGATCCCGCTTGGTTTCTCGATGATGAACCCGAGCAGGCAGATATCACGCCGGACAAAGGTAATCGTGGGGGGATCAGTGGCATGGCACTTGAGCCAAGTTTCCTGTTCTCAAATGACATTCTGCAAATTGCCATTCCGGAAATGCTCTCTCAAACAGGGATTACAGGTAGACAATTCGCTCATCTTCTAATTCGTGCTCATCAAGAAAGTAACCAAAACCACTTTCCTGATCTGGAACGCGCCGCCGAAGAAGTCGGACTAAAACGCCTCAACCTATCGGCTGAAGATTTAATGGACATCGCTCGGAGTCTCGGTTTAACGATTCGTTGGATATCTCGCCCACCGAAGGACGTTGTCGACGAGCTTGGCGTCAGCGCGAAGCAAGTCGTGACTTCATTCTTTGAGCCTCCTGGCAGTATTTACCTGAATGAAATCCTCAAGCAGTACCCGACTCGATTAAAATACGACCTTGCAGTGTACATTGGCCACTGTGTCCTGCACAGCAAAGAGGGCTTAAAGAGCGTCCTTTCTGTGGGTCATGCCAATAGCTGGGAAGAGCAAGGACAAGCATCACCAAGTTCAGAGCTTAACTCGCAAGATATTTTGCAAGCATGGCGAGACTTTGAATCGAGCTTCTTTGCCGGCGCATTACTGTGTCCTAAAGTTCCTTTCAGGCAATTACTAGATAGAAGTGGTTATGAAATCGATGTACACCTCAAAGCTGGAGTTTCCCCTTCGGTCGCGATGCGTCGAATGACTGTTGTCTCCCCTTACCCACACTGGCACTACTTTGATGCTTACGGACAAAACAAACTTAAAGCGGTGTACCGAGGCAATGGCATCCCGCTTCCGTGGGGAAATATGCGCAAGGTTAACGATCCATGCCAACACTGGGCCGTATTTCGTCGTTTGTCTGAGCCTCAGCAAGGAAGCTCAGCGCAAATTTCCATTCTTAATGTTGGCGATGAACCAAGAATCTATTGTTGTGAATCCGTCAATATGACCGATCCTGCAGGTAATAATCGAGTTTTATGTGCAGGTATTGATTTGAATCCTGCCATTGATGCCCAGGGAGGTAATTCACTAGAGCTAGCAGGAGAGCTGAAAGCACTCTGTGTTAGAAATGGAGGAAGCGCTGCAATTCCTCGTCATATTCAGAAAGAGTTCACTACAATCGCAAAGATCCTCAATATTAACTGGATTGAACGTGGAATTCAGACAGACGCGAGGGTTATCTGCTCAAGAGGTGCGGTATGCCCAAGAAAGCCAAGTTGTTACAATGGCTGTGAAGACGAAGAAAGTCCGATTATTCTCAGCTAGCTACATTCAAGATGCCAAAAAGAAAAAAAGCCAATCACAAAATAGGTGATTGGCTATATATAAGTGTGAACAAATTAGGTTCACTAACAACGTCAGTTGGCTAGGTGACCCTCGGCTTAAGAAGGGTCACCCTAACTAAAGCAGGATACGTGCCAACTTTTAAAATTCATTAATAGCGTTATTTTGGGTGGTTTTTTAATCCATTTCATAAAAACAATACGCATAACAAATTTTTATATTGCGAATTTAAGCAATTTACAAAACCCACTAGTTGCAAAATGCAATTATATACTCTCACCAATTTCGATGTTATAGCCGAGATCGATCGTTTCTAGCCAATCTGTTGCACCTTTTAAGCGTTGGATAAGTTGCTCAGCCGCAACTCGACCAATCTCTTCTCGTGGAGTAACTACGGTTGCCAACTTAGGAATCATAGTTTGGCTGATATCATGTCCATGAAAGCCAGCAATAGCCATCTGTTCAGGAACTTGAATTCCCCTACGTTGGCATTCGAATACTGCCCCTATCGCTAAGTCATCATTGGTACAAACAATTCCATTCACATCTGGATGTTGTTCACAATCACGCAGGTGCATATTAAGCTTTACTGTTTGCGGAACACCCAGATTGGACCAATAAGCAAAAACTGAAGATCTTCAAAGAATGAGGGCTTTTTCCCTTCTATTTTGTGGCCTATAAACTGAAACAACCACAAGACAACGAAAAGTGTTAGAGAGAAAAGGAAGATGGATATCTGCAGCAGTTCAATCGACCAAACCAAAGCGATACAAGCTAGGGTAAACCCCAACATCATTAGGAAAACACTCAGTGAGAGTCTGAAGTAAAACACCATAACAGGAAATGCAGCAACCCAAACCCAGTTTAAGGATAAGCCAGATAATTCAATCGAGGGAATAGACCAAATTAACCCAACAACGGATAAGAAGATACCTGGCACTGCCACCTTATGGATTTTCTGGTTGATTGGATTTTGATGACTTTCCCCATATTCACAAAGCCACTGAGTTAGATCTTTCATACGCACGCACTTTTACAACCATCACTATTATTTCTATAGCACGGGTTAGATTGTCTTGCCGTTTGAGTGCGTTAATTTGTGTAGTCTTTTAAACTTTGACGGCGTTTCTCTTCATACATGCGAATATCCGCAATCCTAAGGAGTTCACCAACGTCTTTGAGTTCAGGTTTGTATAACGCGTAGCCAACACTAACCTGAATATTGATAAGGCTCTGTTCAAAAATAACCGGGGTGTGACAAACCGCTTTTTGCAATTCAATGTTTATGATATCGACATCTTCCACACAACCGATTCTAGGTAGCAAGATCAAAAATTCATCTCCGCCAATGCGAGCAACTAAGTCGGATGCCCTGAGTACGCTCTTAAGTCGTTCAGCGGTTGCGATTAAGACTTTGTCGCCTGCTGCATGCCCATAGGTGTCGTTAATACGTTTGAACTTATCGAGATCAATATTAAGAATCGCAAACCTATCTTTATTAGGATTTTTTACCGCCGCATCAAAATGCTCACTCAAGGTATACATAAAATAACGTCTATTAGGTAAGCGAGTGAGGTCATCATGCAGGGAACGCTTCGTTGCCTGCGAATATAAACGGAAAGTGCTCGCAAACGCTAAAATTAGAATCGCAATCATTGGATAGCCTAACAGTCTAACCACGTGCACCCGGTACCACTTACTGTTGGACAAAAGATCTCCTTTCGTTGACGCTGCAATCGCCCAACTACCGTAAGGAAAGTGAACCACCTCGATAGCAAACGCACTATCGAAGGTACGCTGCAAACCATAGAACACTTCTCCATTACTCCCAGTACTATTCACTCCTCGCATCGCTAGCACATACTTGTATTCAAATGATGAAATGCCCACATCTAAAAACAGTGAATCCAGAGAAATAACAACGCTACACACTCCCCAATATCTTGTGTTGTAAGGTGGATCAGTAAAAATAGGTACTCGAGCAATTAAGCCCCTTCCTCCTTGAACAAGATTAACAGGGCCAGAGATGAAAATTTCTTGTACTTCTTGCGCTTTTTTAACGCTACGCCATTGGTTTGGAATGGTGCGGTAATCCAGCCCAACCGCCTTTTCATTCCCTTCAAAAGGATAGATAAATTGAATGACATCATCGGGAGCAAGCCCTATGACTTGAACATGTTTGCTTTTGCGTAAAATACTGGAAGCGATCAAATCCCAATCTGAGAACTCAAACTCAGGGTTAGCAGCGACCAAGGTGGTAAGGCTATTAGACACGTAAATATCAGAAACAATCGCAGCCTCAAGCTCTGAGCGAACAATAGAAAGTTCTTCTTTTGCTCGCGCCAATAAGCTATCTCTCAGAAAGGACTTCTGACTTCGGTCTAGAAACTCAATGAGCCCTATCGATAAAATTACGATAGTCAAAAACAGAGCACTAACATAATAATGCCTGTCCCGATGATAAGTCATCTATCCCCCAGAAACGGTTGCGCTATCAATACTAATTCAAACCATTATTTGGTCTATTACGCAAAAATGACGACGATTGTTATTTTTATCAGTTATATAAAACGTACATTAATTTGTCGCACTTTTCACCGACAATAGTTAAAATTATTGATAAGACAAAGCAATATTGTTACTTTTATTTATAGTGCACCGTTCAAGTTAAAGCGTAGACAATGCCCTTATTCTCAATGACTACCACTTCGTTTCGTCGAACAATGTTAACAAAAACGATGGTCTACGTTGGGATCATATTAGGCATTCTCGCCAGTTTCCAAATATCTTTTTTGTTCGAGCTCCATACTGAACGAGTTCATATTATCTCCTTCACCGCTAGCTTCATCGCGGCAGTTCTTCTTCGAGAACGAGCTCAAGCAATTCCAGCCGCTTCTTTAGGCTTGCTGCTGCACTATTTATTTGTTTCTCACAGAGAACCCGCCGTCGCTATTGCATTTTCACTGTTACTTCCTGGGCTACTCTATCTCTTTACTCGATTGTTTTTAGAACTAAACAAGAGAGTGACTAGCAACGACTTTACAATTAAGGCGATTTGTTATTTGTGCGTCATGGGCGTGCTCTATCCAATTGCCATGACCATCGCCATAATCATCATCACTAATTCGTTCAATTATCATTATATGGACGATATTCATTATTACGGGTACGCGATATTAAGTAGCGCTCTGACACAGTTGCTACTCACACCGATGTTTCTCGTCCTAATAGGTTATGCTGACAAAACGCAACGTTCGTTTCTTATTAAATTAGACAACGAAATGCGTGACCGTGGCGAGTACCAAAAACTCTATAAGCCTTGGATTGCCATCAGTTCACTGATTTTATTGGCAGCGTTTATGGCCGATGATCTATTAACACTCAATGCGCTGTGCATCTTATTGGTACCAGTAATTGGTCTGGGGCTTGGTACTTTTGGTTACTTACAGCCCGCCTTACTCACCCTCTCTCTGTGCCTAATTAGTACCTACAGTTCAGTAAATGCTTTTGACCAGCAACAGATTACAACTGAGACTTTCTTTAGCATTATTGCCATCCTATTTACCATCACTAGTGTCATCTTTTTAATGATCGCTCAGGCCATCAAAAACCACCTGACATTAAAAAAGGTCATCTTAAGTGAACGAAGAGACCCCTATACCAAGCTATTTTCAATGGCTCAACTGCGTGACGATGTTCAGAACACTGGCCAGCCAAGCTTGATCTTGATCGACCTATCAGAAATCACACGTCGTTTAAAAACCTTAGGATTAGCCGGCAAAGGCGAGTTGGTGCAGCAACTATCAGCACACTTATCTCAACACAGTCCTCTATGCCAAAACGCCTATACCGCCCCCTTTACGACTAGCTTGATTTATCTGTCCAGCCATAACCAAGCAAATAGTCGAGCGCTCCATCAATTGCATCAACTGGTGGTCAACTTTGCGTTCAATTGGAAAGAGCGATCAATTAAGATTTTGAACCCTAAGATTGTCCATGGAAATATTCCACAAGGGCAAGAAGTAGGCGTCGCCGTGTCCGACCTCTGCTCCCACGCTGAAAGTAGTCAACCTTTCTTATCGGTTATTGAGATCAACCTTTCCGATGCAAGATCGAGTGACATATCAAAGTTAAGCCAAATCCAAGCAGCCTTCGACAACGATGCATTTGACCTTTACTGCCAGCCATATAGAAGCTTACAAGCACCTGCCGATGCGACGTCATTTGAAGTTTTGATTCGTCTTCCAAGTGCAACGGGCGAGGTGCTTCCCCCTGTTGAGTTCTTCCCGCTTATCCATGAATTCGGTTTAGAAGTCGAGCTTGATAAATGGGTAATCCATAACACTTTTAAAACCCTCAGTGATCACGTTACTGATTGGAATTGTATTGAAAACTGCTGCATCAACTTGACTGCACAGGCGCTTACCCATGCAGGCTTGAATGAACAAATAGTCGAGAAGGCTAAGTTCTTCAATGTTCCTCTTAGCAAAATCTGTTTCGAAATAACAGAGAGTAAACCACTCGATGATGAGCTACAGGCCTCTATCAATATCGCATCTCTTCAAGCACACGGTTGTAAAATTGCGCTCGATGATTTCGGTACGGGTTATGCATCGTTTGACTACTTACGTAGAATCCCCGTTGATGTATTGAAAATCGATGGCTCTTTCGTCGCGAATATTGATACCGACGAAACCGACAGAGCAATTGTCAGCAATATCAGCCATATCGCGCAAAGCATGGGGCTTAAAACTGTCGCAGAGTTCGTTGAAACCGAAACCCATTTGGACATATTAACATCGCTCAATATTCACTTTGGACAGGGCTATGCTATTGCTAAGCCCAGACCACTGGCACAAGAACTATCCAACCTTTGCCGTTAACCTAAAACTGTCAGTTATTGGTAACTCCTAACTCAAAGCTCACAATAAAATAGGAAATTTCTGATAGTGTGAATGGATAACTTGGGAATTTGCCATATGAGGATGACATCATGCGTGGAAAGTTTGCCGCACTATGCTTAGGCTTGGCGATCAGCCAAACAACCTTTGCATCAACTCCACCTGAAAGTTATACGGCTTCCGCTGATATAATTCGCCACACATACGAAACTCAGCTCTATACTCTGCCTGCATTTAAAGAGGGCCACTATGCTCTAAGAATGTATAGACAGACGCTCGACCCTAAGTATTCAGCAGCTGTTTGGAGTGATATGGCACGTGTAGCCAGCAGACTCAATAAGTTCGCAGCAGAGGTACATACCCCAGAGCAAATTCGACTCTATACAGAACAGCGAATTTCTAGCTACAGCGATGACACCGACGAGCGCAGTGTCAGACGCTATAACGTCACAAAACATATGCCAGAATACCTTTATCTAGGCATTGACCTTCTCGGTTCTATGGCCAGAGCCAACGAATATGGCCTAAAACATAAAGAAGATGTAAAGCTGCGTCAGGTCATCCGCCGATATGATTTTGAGAAGTATGCGACCGACCCTGAAATGATTCGAGCTTGGGCTGCGCAACTTGCTAATCAGGTATTTTGGTTACGCCAACTCAACGAACAAGATGTAGTGACTCCATTTATTGATGCCTTCCGTAAAGCTTATCCTGATAGTGAAGACAAACTGCTATCAAAGCAGCAATACGGCAATAAACTTTATGGCCTAACACACATTATTTTTGCTGATTCTGAATACTACCAGCATCGTGTCGATGAGAAAGAGTACCAATGGATCTACGACTATTTCCGCAGCAATATTGACACCATCCTAACCAGGGCTAAAGAAGATGTAATCGCTGAAGTTGGGATTAGCTTCTTACTGGCAGGGCTCGAAAATGACCCCGTTGTAGAAAAGACTCGCCAAGCGATTCAAAAGTCGATCGACAAAGATAAAGGGATGATCCCTTCTGTAACAGGTGACTTTAATATTGCCTTTGGAGAGCACCGCAATGTGTTAGCAATAATGCTGCTTGATTGGCAGAGCGTAAATAAAGCGCCGACAATTAAAGCTAACCCAAAAGTCTTCTCCAATATCCCTTATGGGCTCATCGCTCAATAAGCTATTCGACAGTAACGCCCCACTTACTTGTGGGGCTTACTATTTTTAAGCTGCTTTGGCATTATACCGACGACGGTAAATCGGAAACAGAACAACAAACATGTTGGCGGCTAGAATTAATAATAACCCCACCGACTGAGTGACAGCGTAACTTACATCAAAATATATCTGCTGCCATAACGCGGTAAATAGCACATTGGTAAAGACTAACGGTGCAAGTTGAGTACCCGAGTACGCTAAACGATATGCTTTAGCCCGAAATACTTGGGTGTTGATAATCAGTACTGATACAGCAACTAACAGAGCCACCAGCCCTTCCCACCGCAAAACACTCATATCAATAAGACTATCTAAGCTAACATAGCTGTAACCAACAAACGGCAATAGCACCAAGCCTGCAAATAGGAATGTCCAGTAGTTAATCTCTAGTGCAGATAGGCTCGATTTACTGATTCGATATAAGCTAAGTTGCGAACCCGCATTCAATAAACCTGACGCCAATCCAACGAGTAATTCGGGGCGAACCGATATATCCGATACATCTCCAGCAAGCAAGGTCACCCCACAGAACGTAACCACCAGCGAGCCAACTGATAGCCATTGTAGCGGTGTTTTATATATAAGCCTTTCTAACACAGGAATGAACAATGGACCTGTACCAAACAGGACTATGCTTTCCACTAAGCTTAAGTGTAAAAGCGAGTAAATAAAGCAAAGCTGACAACCGGCAATACATATTGCTCTCATCCAGATAGTGCGAGCAAGTTTGCCCCTTGGCATCACCATCGATTGTCGCGTAATCAGTAAAATGATCGCTGCAGGTGTTACAAACCTTAAAAATCCAAGTGTTGCAAGATCAACATATTGACTCAAAAATTTGGAAAGCAGCCCGGTTAATGACAGACTGAAGGTTGACGCTAACATAAATAAAAACGGGTACAACTGAATTGGCATACATCCCCCCTTACACCGACTAGTTTAGAAACAAGGGGGATAAATAAAAACTGAGTTAATTTGACAATATTAGTAAGAAAAACTTACAGATGAAAAAACTAACGTCTGCACCACTTAAATCCTTATATGCTTTTGTCGCTGTTGCAGAGACGCAAAGCATGACGAATGCGGCAAATCAACTGCACGTCAGCCATTCAGCGGTGAGTCAATCAATCAAATCGTTGGAATCTTACCTTGGACACACTCTGTTCAACCGGACTGGTAGAAATATTACCCTCAACGCACTTGGGCGAAGTTATTACAAACGAGTAGCACCACCGCTAGAACAAATCACTCGCGCAACACAGCAAATCGTCGAAAACAACCTCTCGCATCGACTCACATTGAACATGGTTAATTCCCTAGCAATGCACTGGTGGATCCCAAGAGTTCATAAACTTAACCAATACGCGCCTAATTTGGATATTCGTATCTCGAACCTTATTGGGCAGTTTGTCATGGAAAATGAAGGCGTCGATATTGCCGTTATTCATGGTCACACCGATGATTGGCAAGACTACTATTGTGAGAAACTAGCTGATGATGAACTCGTCATGGTCGCTAGCCCTGAGTTAACCAACGGGCAAACGGACCCGATCGCACTGCTGGAGAGCCACCCTGCAATCATAGTGACCAATGACCGCCGTAAACATGACTGGGCTATTTGGTGTGACAAGTACCAGCATGCTACGCCCGATCCGGTCAATAACCTTAAATTTGTCGCTTCTATTCAGGCGGTACAAGCGGCAATTCGTCATCTGGGTGTGTTTGTTACCCACCGTATATTTGTCAGGGAAGAGGTGAAACAAGGCTACCTAATCGAAGTGGGAGAACCTGTTCTCAACCCCAAGCAAAAATTCTATTTTGCTTGTCAGCCCAATAAACTCAAAAACGAAAACGTACTACTGATTCGCAACTGGATACGCCGTGAATTTACGCTCAGCACTGATAGTCGATAGATCATTTAGCTATAAGCACGACATATAAAATGAGACTATTATATAAGTGCCAAAACCTTGTAAGTGTCAAAACTTCACCGCTTAACCTATTATTAAGCCGTGTTACAACAAATTATGTATGAGTCAAGATTCCGTTGTTTTCTCAAACCACTCAATTATATTACACTAGGCGCATATTAATTATTCTTATCGAAAGAAACACAATAATTCGGTTTTCGTTCAAACATTTATATTTCTCCTAGACTTAGCTTGAGGGGCTATACGCAAGGGATTCCTTTAATATGCAAAAGCTTGCAGGAAGACAAATAGAAGAGATGGCAGATATTCGAGCAACACGAAAATCGAATATCGTTTTGCTATGCTCGTTGATTTCAATTGTCATTCTAACGAGTTACGGGATCGTTCATTATCTAAGCAATGACTACTTTCTTTGTGCCATCAACTTCTTTTCGTCTTTATTACTGCTACTGAACACCCTCTACCTTTATAAGCATCAAGTCTTCAATCATTGTGGCCAAGTTCTTAGCTGCGTTCTTCTCTTCCATGGTGTTGTCCTGTTGCTCTACGGTGAGCACATAAACGACCGACTATTGTGGCTTTACCCTATTATTGCAGTACTAATCTTTGTAAACGACTTCAAGGTTGGCGCTTTAATGAGTGTCGGCTTTTGCATTCTCACTTTGATCGCCATTCAATTCCCTCAAGCTGTACACTTCTCTGAGAGTAGCTCCAAAAGCCGCTTCTTATTTAGCCTGTTCTCGCTCTGCCTGCTATGTAACATATCGGCGTACTACTACTCCAAAGTGATGAACTACATCCATTCGCTGTATTTAGAAGGTATCGAAGATCTTGCCTACCTTGATCAGCTCACAGGACTTGCTAATCGTTGGAGTTTCGAAAATTGGGCGGCAGGCAAACTGGTAGAGCATGAAAATAGTACGACGATCACTGCCATGGTATTTATTGATATTGATAATTTTAAATCAATCAATGACACCTATGGACACGATGTAGGTGATAGGGTTTTGCAACATTTTGCTAAACGCTTAAGAAATAATGTCCGCAACAAAGATCGGAAAACCGATAAACACGACTACTCCATTGCACGCTTCGCTGGTGATGAGTTCGTCTTGCTGCTTTACGATGTGAAAAAAATAGACGATTTAGAAAGTATATTAAACCGCATCAGCCACCTCTTTACTGAAAGTTATCAATCATCTGAGCGGATAAATGCGTTAACCGTTAGCGTCGGGGTTTCGCTTTATCCGGATGATGCTCGTACGCTCTCAGAGCTCACACGGTGCGCTGACAAAGCAATGTATGCTGCGAAGCATAGTGGTAAAAACCAATACCGCTTCTACAGCGACAATAAAATACCTTGTGCCCTTTCTGAGCAGGAAAAAAAACTCTCGAATGTAACTTCGATTAAATAGATTAACGAGTCATATACATTAACCAAAGCGAGAAGACCATAACAACAAGCATCCATACTGCGTAGCGAACAGTATTAGGCTTGTCTCTTTTAGGCGTGACAATAGGTCTCCAAGCGGCATCTTTCAGCGCAGCTCTTCTTGCTGCACGCTCTGTCTGAGGAGTCACTCCTCGTTCAACTCTCTCATCACGACGTTGCTGTGCTTTCTGCGCAACCCGACCAAAGCGGTGTAGCTGATCTGCCGTTAACTCCTGACTAGGATCGTAACGAGAGCTAGAGTCGGTGTGTTTTGGAACAACTGCCATAAGCATCTCCTCAGTGATAGTCATACTCTAAGTATAGTCAACACTTTCAACTATAAATCTGATTCTAACGACATCATTATTCGGCTTTCTCGAAAATGCGAATAACTTTTCTGTCACTCAATATCAAAGCAACCCTTATGCCAAGCGACCCAAAATATATCTAAGCAAATGATTTTAAATAACTATTTATCTTTTTTGATTCTTAATCAACCGCTCTGTTGTCAAATGGATTGTCAATTTGAAGATACAAAAAAGCCAGCAACATTCGTCACTGGCTATCAAATATCGTGCTTTAATCGATTATGGCTGTTGCTTCGTTGGTGCTAGAGCAACTTCACGAATACACACATTCTGTGGTTGGCTGTAGGCAAACTCTACCGCGCGAGCAATATCATCAGCCGCAAGGACACCACCCATGTCTTCTTTCCATGAATCGTAGCCATCTTTGATGTCTTGTGATGTGGTATGAGAAAGAAGTTCTGTTTCAACGGCACCTGGGGCGATAGTTGTTACACGAACATTTGATGCCGCCACTTCTTCACGTACGTTTTCAGAGATAGCGTGTACTGCGAATTTAGTACCACAATATGCTGCATGATTTGGGAAGGTTTTCTTACCCGCAATTGAGCTAATGTTGATAATCGTACCGCTGTTACGCTCCATCATTGGCGTAAGTACCGCCTGCATACCGTTTAGAAGACCAAGAACGTTGACGTCAAACATACGTTTCCACTCTGAAGCGTCTTGAGTATCAATTTGACCTAATAGCATAACACCGGCATTGTTCACTAGACCATCAACAGGACCGAACTCTGCTTCCGCTTTCGCAATAGCCGCTTCAAAGGTCGCTTTGTCAGTCACGTCTACTTTTTCACACATAGTGTTTGGTAGGCATAGCGCTTCAAGACGATCAACACGACGAGCTAATAGAAGTAGAGGATGACCTTCATTGCTCAAACGACGAGCAATAGCTTCACCAATACCTGAACTAGCACCTGTGATTACGATTAGTTTTTTCATCTAAATATTACCTCTGTTGAAATTCGTTAGCAGTCTGTGTTGCTGCGATGGAGGTATATTAGAAGAACTTTCGCTGTTGATATATATCAATTAGGTTGAAACACTGTTGCCACACTGCAACAATCAGTCCAATTAACGCAAGAACAAATGGCCTATGATCTTTTGTAGCCAAGCTCGGTATTGAAGCAGCAAACCACTACGCGGAATCCAAGTTGGGGTAGACAATACCGTCTTCGCTTTTGAAAACGTTCTAAACCCTTCCTCTCCATGGTAATGACCCATACCGGATTCTCCGATACCACCAAAAGGGGCATCGTCTGCGGCAACATGAAGCAGCGTATCGTTAAATGCCACCCCGCCACTGTGGGTTTGCTCTATCACTTGCTGCTGTAACAATTTGTCATCGGACATCAAGTAAAGGGCTAATGGTCTTGGCTTTGAATTAATAAACGTGAGTGCCTCGTTCAAATGTCGGTAGCCAATGACCGGAAGGATTGGGCCAAAAATCTCTTCTTTCATCACTAACATTTGCTCCGTAACGCCAGTTATGAGTTGAGGCAGCATCTGACCTTGTTCATGGTCCACATAATCAATGGTATGAATCGTTGCGCCGTGATCCTTAGCGTCTTTAAGGTAAGAGAGCAGACGCTTGTGCTGCGCATCATTGACGATATGTGTCGCCTCTTTCAATTCTCCATCTTCGACATAGAGTTGATAAAAGCGCTCCAAATAACACTCGATAAATTGCAGCTCTTTACCTTGTGGAAGCAGTACATAATCAGGTGCAACACAAATTTGACCCGCATTGATGGACTTGCCTAGCATAATCGCATCCACCGCTCGTTTGATATCGGCATCATCAGCAATGAGTACTGGAGATTTTCCTCCTAACTCTAGAGTAACCGGGGTCAAGTTATTAGCTGCCGCTTTGGCCACCAGCTTACCGACCTTGGTAGAACCAGTAAAAATGAGATGATGAAAAGGTAGCGATGAGAAGTACTGAGCAATATCCGCTTGTCCTTCGACGATATAAACATCTTGCTCCAGTACCGAACAAATTTGGCTCAGCACAGCGTTTGTGGCTGGCGTATGTTCGCTTAACTTGACCATTACGCGATTACCTGCCGCAAGGGCTGTGACAATCGGGGCGATACTCAGAACGATAGGAAAGTTCCAAGGCGCAATCACCCCAACAACACCTAACGGCTGATACTCAACCCTCACTTTTGAAGGCATTAACAGCAACCCCGCATGGCGCTTACTGGGTTTCATCCATTTTTTAAGGTGCTTAACGGTGTAGTTAATGTGACTAACGGCTGGCAGTACATCACAGATGAGACTGTCAAATTCACTACGATGGCCATAGTCTGTATTCAACGCTTCGACGAGTTGAGTTTGGTGGTTAAGTAAGCTCGACTTTAGCTGTTTGAGCTTATCCAGCCTTTGCTCAAGCGTTGACGAGGGGTGAGAGTGGTAGTGAGTGTTGATCTCGGTAAACAAGTTCTGAAGATCTTGTTCACTCTTAACGTGTTCCTTGTGCCATTTGTTAATGTCTACAACTTTTTCCATCTTAGTAGCCAACCATTAATTATTCTCCGTTAATATTAGCTACTATCCTCGCCAAAATCTTCTCCCTGATGACTTTTACGCGACAGAATTAAATCAAGCAGCATATTCGCTGCTTGATTCGTCACTACAGTTGAGGAAATTGAGCTTGGAACTTATCTAAGCTCACTGCCCCTGCAAGCCGACCGCCGTAACTCAAGCCAGCAGCGTATCAGGAGTGAACATCAGTGGCCTAGATAGAGGAACGTGGATTACTTTGTACAAGCCTCTTTAATCAAAAAAGCGGCATCAACAAACTGTTTCGTGGGGGTCAGGAGCAAGTTTTGTTTGATGCCGCTTGGTTTGATTGACGACTAGTGACTGTTAAGTCAATAAATCTAATAGACTCAACAGCGCCAATTTTTCCAACATATTTGAAGAGTTAGCGAGTCGCGCTTGGTAGTAACGTATCATCACTTCTTTTTGCATCTTCCCCTCCTTGGTTGCCGTTATTGTCTCGCTTAATACGGAACTTAAAAAGTAGCCAAATAAATTCACCCCATTCCTCTTATTGTCAAATATTGACGAATTTCGACATTCAAATGTAGAAAATGAACCAAAATAGGAACAAACTAGGTAACAAGTTTGCTTGGTTTATTGAGAGTTTCTGTGTCTGATTTAAATCTTATCCGCTATTACACTCGCCTAGTTCCTATGGGAGTTGGCGCGGAGATCAAAACTGCGCTGCCTATGGTGGCCGAGCTGCTGTTTACTAGCCCACGACATGCTCGCAATCTACTGAGTCAAATGCAGCAGTTGGAATGGTTAACTTGGAGCCCAAAACCTGGGCGTAATCAACGTTCCAGTTTGGTATTGAACCTAGAATTAGCTGAGCTTAAAAATAGACTTGCCGCTAAACGCATCTTGCAAGGTAAGTATGAAAAGGCACTGTCTATACTCGATGATGACGAAATTGCTTTCGGCAGACTGCTACAAAGTACATCGGGCGCCTCTGTCCGAGAGGGTATGCTTCATATTCAGTTGACCTACAAACGCCCGTTTGAACGTCTGGTACCCCACCAGCTACAAAGGTCGAGCGAACGGTATCTACTAAGGCAAATATACTGCTGCTTGGTCGGCAGCTCTCATAACGGGGAATTGCAGCCGCAACTGGCTCACCACTGGCACTACGACGAAGAGAGGCTAGAGTGGACTTTCTATCTACGCCCGAGTTTGAGTTTTCATACTGGTGCCGCCATTGACGGTGCATGTATTAGTGAACTGTTCGATAAGCTAATGCAACTCGAAGACTACCGCAGTGAGCTCCAACACCTAAAGTCGGTGCACTCTCCTACACGTAATAAAGTGGTCTTTAAGCTAACCAAACCCGATCTGGGATTTGGGGGGCTTATTTCCGGAGTGAAGTATTCGATCCAGCCGCCAAGCCAGATAAACCAATCAACCACTCGCCAGGTGATTGGTTCTGGGCCATTTGAGGTGACAGAGCACACCCAAACAAAACTGTGTTTACAGGCATTCGAGCGCTACTACAGCTGTCGAGCCTTAACCGATCAAGTCACCATATGGCACTTAGACGAGCTAGGGTTGGAAAACCAGCAGATCCACACCAACCAACCCGGCGCACAATCAAGCAAACAATGTCACTACTATGTGTCTCATGCTGTTAGCCATCGCAAAGAAAAGGATGTGCAAAAGAGCCGGATTGAGGACGGCTGTATGTTCATCCTGTTTAATCAAAATGGAGAGCAGGCCCTAGATGATAGCCAACGACGTTTTCTCTCGACTTACCTCACTCCAGATAAAGTCTACCGCTATCTTGAGGAAACAGGCCGTCTCTTTGGCTGCGAAATCGCTGAGAACCTTCTGCCAATGTGGCATAAGATCACTCGCCCAGAAATGCCTTCGGTGCCACTGCCCAAACAGCTTAGTATTGCTGTCTACGACTATAGCTCTTTGTGGAACTGCGCCTTGGCATTGAAGCACTTACTTGAACGACAAGGCGTCGATGTCACTATCAATACGTATTCCTACCGCGAATTAACCACTCGTTCTAGCCAAGGTGAACTATCCGAATCACTGATAATCACCAACATCAACCTTGATGATAATCGCCATGCGTCCGCTTTCAACAGCCTTTATCACAACCCAATTATTCAGCGTTGTATCGGCGAAGAGTCTAAGCAGTGGCTCGTGCAACGTTTAGATGAGCTTCGTTCACAAACACCATTAAACAACTACTTGGATGCGTTAGAACCTATTGCCTCAGCACTGATTAACCAGTTCTGGCTTTCGCCACTTTTTCACCACAGGCAAACTCTGCGCTTCCAAGGCGTTCTTAACGATGTGGCACTGACCAACTGGGGGTGGCCAGATATTAAAAACGTCTGGTCAACCGATTAAGCAGCGATACAAACTCTTTAAAATGATTAGAACTCAAAACATCTGGTTACATTTTTGCTGTAAAACGTTAGATATCATCATAAATAATGACTATTTTTAGTACCATTTACGCTCAATGTTGGGTCAAATCATAGTAAATCTAGCTCGTAACTCTTTCATAATAATTTGAACTCTAAATATCAATTCGCTATTTTTATAACGTATTCATTAAAAAGGAAATTAGAATGAAACTAAAAATAGCTGCATTACTCACGCTAACTGCGACCGCTTTTCAGGCCCAAGCTGATGAATGTGGTAAAGTCACCATCGCAGATATGAACTGGAACTCTGCAACTGTGATGGCTAACGTTGACCGGTTCATCCTTGAGCACGGATATGGCTGTGAAGCAGAATTGATCCCGGGTGACACCATGCCTACCGGCACATCAATGATCGAGAAAGGTCAACCGGACGTTGCTCCAGAACTTTGGAGTAACAGCCTTAAAGATGCATTAGATAAAGGCGTAGCTGAAAAACGTCTACGTTATGCAGGCAAATCTTTAGTTGATGGCGGTGAAGAAGGCTTCTGGGTACCTAAATACTTAGTCAACCAATACCCTGAGCTGGCAACTATCGAAGGCGTTAAGAAACACGCGAAACTGTTCGAACACCCTGAAGATCCTGAACAATCAGCATTCTACAGCTGCCCAGCTGGTTGGAACTGTCAGATCAGTGCTGGCCACCTTTTCAACGCACTAGGATTGGAAGAATCAGGCTTTACCATTGTTGACCCAGGCTCAAGCGCTGGCCTTTCAGGTGCAATAGCAAAAGCTTATGAGCGTGAAGAAGCTTGGTTTGGTTACTATTGGGCTCCAACTGCCGTTTTGGGTAAATACGAAATGGTCAAAGTTGACTTTGGTAGTGGTGTAGATGAAGCCGAGTTCGTTGGCTGTACAACACAACCTGAGTGTGCCGAACCTAAACCAACTATGTATCCACCTTCACCAGTACATACCATTACTACAGAAGAGTTTGCTTCTCGTGCACCACAAGCTTATGACTACTTTTCTAAACGTGGCTTCACCAATGCTGACATGAACCAACTTCTAGCTTGGATGGAAGATAACCAAGCAGACGGTGAAGAAGCAATGTTTCACTTCTTAGAAGAGTACCCTCAAATCTGGACTGCATGGGTACCACAAGATGTGGCTGCTAAAATAAAACAAGCTCTATAGAAACAACTCTAGAATTCTATTAGTGCTTCGGCACTATCCTATAGATGTACTCATTCACCGCATAGCAACACGCGGTGAATGAGAATAAAAGGAACTTATTGATGTCAAATGATAGCTGGTTCAACAGCTTTCCTGAAATGGAGCGTTCTGATCTTAGAGCGATTCGCAAGACGCTTGATGGCGCATACCGAGATTTTTCTCGTGAATACGGAGATATGATCGAATCATTCTTCGACCCTCTGCTCTCTTTTCTTATCTGGTTTGAAAAGCTTCTTCTCTCAACGCCTTGGATGCTTGTCTTAGCAATTTGTACTGGCCTTGTCTATGCCGCTAGTCGCTCTTGGAAGCTTTCTCTTGGCTGCTTTGTCTCCCTTATTCTGATCGGCTATTTTGGCATGTGGGAAGATACGATGCGTACGTTAAGTATCATTACTGTTTGTACCCTACTCTCCATTGTGCTCGGTATTCCTATCGGCATTGCGATGGCCCGCTCGAATCGAGTGCAGTCCGTTGTGACGCCAATGCTTGATATCATGCAAACCATGCCAGCCTTCGTCTATTTAATTCCTGTGGTCATGCTGCTTGGCATCGGTAAGATTCCGGGTCTTATTGCCGTGGTCATTTACGCTATTCCACCAGTAATTCGATTAACTAACCTTGGCATTCGCTTGGTCGACAAAGAGGTGTTAGAAGCGTCTACAGCCTTTGGTGCCAGCGCGAAGCAGCGTCTATTTGGTGTACAGTTACCCCTTGCAATGCCAACCATCATGGCGGGCATCAACCAAACGATTATGATGGCGCTATCAATGGTCGTTATCGCCTCGATGATCGGTGTTAAAGGACTGGGACAGCCTGTACTCAAGGCAATCACAAACCAATATTTCACGCTTGGGCTACTTAACGGTTTTGCGATTGTTGTACTTGCGATCTTATTCGATCGTGCCTCACAAGCTTACGCAAAAAGAACGCAAGCACACCTTGGAGATCTAAAGCATGACTAAACCACTTATCGAAATCAGTGGACTGTATAAGGTCTTTGGCGAAAAGCCTCACAAGGTAATGCCACGTGTAAAACAAGGTGAAAGCAAAGATAAAGTCCTAGCCGAAACTGGCCACACCGTTGGATTGAAAGAGATTAACCTCAGCATCAAGCAAGGTGAAATCTTCGTCATTATGGGGCTGTCTGGCTCAGGTAAGTCGACCTTAATCCGTCACTTCAATCGACTGATCGACCCAACCGAGGGCCAGATTCTGGTTGAAGGGACGGACGTAATGAAGCTCAACCAAAAAGAGTTGGAAGAGTTTCGCCGCCACAAAATGTCGATGGTATTCCAACGTTTTGGATTGCTCCCTCACCGCACCGTGGTCGACAATGTTGCTTATGGGTTAGAGGTTCAAGGGGTCGAAAAAACTCAGCGCCTTGCTAAAGCTTATGAATGGTTAGAAACTGTTGGCTTAAAAGGCTATGAAAAACAATACCCTTCTCAGATATCTGGCGGCCAGCAACAACGTGTAGGCCTTGCGCGCGCACTGTGTACTGACGCAGAAATCTTGCTGATGGATGAAGCCTTCTCTGCTCTCGATCCTTTGATCCGCAGTGAGATGCAAGACCAACTGATTGAGCTGCAAGAAAAGCTGCATAAAACCATCGTTTTCATTACTCACGATCTAGACGAAGCGCTACGCTTGGGTGACCGTATTGCAATTTTGAAAGATGGTGAGTTAGTTCAGCAAGGTACTCCGGATGAAATCTTACTCCATCCTGCTGATGACTATGTGGAAGCTTTCGTCAAAGACGTAAACCGAGCGCGTGCGCTGACGGTTGAAACCGTGATGAACCCACAAGCTTACCGAATCAGTGCCAATACTATCCAAGAAGCCATATCACAAATGAAAGGCATCAAGCAAGACTATGCTTATCATGTGACAGACGAAGGTTATCAAGGCGTATTGACCAAAGAAGGCTTAAACGACGCCGCGAAAGCAGCAACTGAAGAAGCTATTAGCGAAGAAATCTATGAAGAAGTACCTTCTGTATCTCCAGATGCTGCGATTGAGGAAGTATTGGTCGATACCATGTCATACGATTATTCGTTGCCTGTTGTTGATGAGGACGGCAATCTGCACGGCGAATTAGAGCGCAGTGCAGTCGCCGAAATTTTCTCTGAACCCTCTGATGAAGAGCCTGCTGATAGCCCAAAGCTCGATAAAGCATCATAGACTTTGATGCTCAACTCTTAAAGCCTAGCTTCATGCTAGGCTTTTCATTTATGGAATCCTACGCAAAATTAACTTGTCTCGCCCTAAGAGTCGTGTAAGTTAAGGTACACAAATCTTCTTTCTAACCTTAGTACCCTTACAAAATGAGCCAACAACCAATAAAGTTCATTGCCGCCGATATGGACGGTACCCTTCTTGACGAAAACAGCCAATTGAATCCTGAGTTTTTTGAGTTATACCCTCAGCTTGAAGAGAAAGGTATTATCTTTGCTGCCGCCTCTGGTCGTCAGTATTACAGCTTGATTGAAACATTCGCACCTTTGAAAGATCGCATGATGTTCATTGCTGAAAACGGCACCATGGTGATGCACCAAGGCAAAGAGCTTTATAGCTGTGGTATGGACGATAACTCTATCCAAGCTATCATCAACCAAGCAAGAGCAATCGACGGCGCACATATCGTGTTGTGCGGGAAAAAATCAGCCTATATCGAAACGCAAGATCCTCAGGCGATCGCTGAGTTCTCTAAATACTATCAAAACTGCCAATACGTTGAAGACCTACTGACGGTCGAAGACGAGTTTATTAAAGTTGCAATATGTCACTTTGATGGTACAGAAGAGCTGGTTTACCCATCATTCAATCAAGCATTCGGCGCTAGTCATCAAGTCGTTATCAGTGCAAAAATATGGCTTGATGTGATGAACGCTGAAGCATCTAAAGGTGCTGCAATTGAGTTCCTTCAGCAATCATTGGGCTTCTCTTATGAACAAAGTATGAGCTTTGGTGATTACCTAAACGATTTGGAGATGCTTAAAGCAAGCTACCATTCATACGCAATGGATAATGCTCACCCTAAAGTCAAAGAAGTTGCACGCTTCACTGCCCCTAGCAACCGTGAAGCTGGAGTATTCTCCATTATTAAGAGTGAAGTCCTAAGCTAGGCCTGATAAAGCTCTAAAGGTAAGCTGTCCGGATCGCTGAAGAACGTGTACGGCTTACCGGTAAATTCATCAATGCGAACCGGCTCAACTTCTATCCCCTGTTCAGCCAAGTAGTTAGCGTAACCCTCGACTGATTCAACAGTAAAAGCCAAGTGCCTTAAACCTTGCGCTTCCGGCCTCGATGGTCTTGAAGGCGGATTAGGAAAAGAAAACAACTCCAACTGCTCGCCATCAGGTAAGGCGAGATCTAACTTGTAAGAGTCTCTTTCTTTACGGTAGTTTTCGGCCAATACCTTAAGTCCTAGCACTTGTGTGTAGAAGCGCTTAGACGCTGGGTAATCTGAACAAATAATTGCCACATGATGAATGCGTTGTAACTGCACTTTTATCCCTTAATCGATAACCAATGATCCATCTTGATTAAACTCCCAACAGTCACCAAAAGCAATCTCCCACAGGTAGCCATCCGGATCGGAAAAGTAACCGCTGTACCCTCCCCAGAAGACATCTTGCGCGGGCTTTTCTAGCTTTGCTCCAAGGCTAACGGCTTTGCTAAGAATATCGTCAACTTCAGGCTTGGAACGAGTATTGTGAGCCAAAGTGATGCCACTAAAGCCTGACGCCTTGACTGCCATATCCGTTGAGACATCATCAGCAAGTGCTTTTATCGGGTAGAGAGCTAAGCAAACCCCACTGGTTTTAAAGAAAATAATTCCATCTTCCGGCGCTCTTGTACTTGGGAAACCAAGTCCAGTGTAAAACTCAAATGAGCGTTGAAGATCCTTGACCCCTAGGGTGATGATGCTGACTCTCGGTTCCATAGCTGTTTATTTCATCCATTAATTCATGCAGTTCGATAATAGAGTATCAATGACGACAAAACTATCGATTCGATCTCGGCCTTGAGGCGAATATAAAAACTCCCCGATGAACAAGATGCCCATCAGGGAGTGTTAAACCCCACAGAATTACCACAATTCAGGTTTGTGAAATTCAGGCACACATACGCTAAGACCAGCAAGCGTTTCAATCTTCTCTTCGCCCAATGACTGAGCCATCCATCCGTGAGGGAAGCTCAATGGCAGTGGCGCTTTAAAGGCTTGCTCTGTCACCTGCTCAAATCCAGTTTTGCTATAAAAATTCGGGTCACCATAGGTAAAGGCCAGTTTCACCCCTTGGTTTCGCATCGAGGTCAGACCGAATTCGATCAATGCCTGACCCACGCCTTTACCCTGGTAATCTGTACGCACTGCCACAGGCGCCATCAAAAAGCACTCTCTTTCACTTTCAAACACTAAGCGAGTATACAAGATACAACCAACAACCTCAGTGCCATCTCTCGCCACTGTAACCGAGATGTCTTTCTCAGGGGTTTGCGAGATCAGATTGTTGACCAACTCACCAATCATTTGGCCTTCTGTTGTCCCTTCTGAATCGGAAAATGTTGTGGTAAATAATTCAATAATTGATTCTGTTTCTGTGGTTTTGTAAATACCGTAATTCATATTCAGTCCTCTCAAATTTGTGCCTGCAGCATAAACTGTAAAGCTATAGACAGGTCAAACATTCTTTGAGATTTTTTTACTCCGCCACCCTTAAAATAAACATCTGATAATCAAACTGCTGCTCTCGCTGACGATACGCCTCAACTTCACGTTTAAGGCTTTCAATCGCCTTTGAGCCTTCCAGCGTATATTCCAATTCGCCAACACGCTGGCTAAGTGGGTGATAATAGTTATCCCATGATTCGTCACTAATCGGGAAAGAGTTCACCACTTCATACCCTAGTCGCTGAGCCAGTTTGACTCGTGACGTCGCGGTCGTCATATCCGGATATTCACCCTGCCAAAACAACTTCGTCTCTTGTTTAGGCTCATCCACTCGCCATACAAGATCACTTACAACCAGTATCCCACTAGGTTTCAGTAATTGACGCCAAGTTTTGAGTGCATTCTCGACCCCAATAATATAAGCGCTGCACTCAGCCCAAATCACATCGAAAGCTCCTTGCTGAAATGGCAGTTTCCCCATATCAGCGCAGACGGTGGTCACTCGCTCACTAAGACCTATCGCCTGAAGAGTGCTATCAAGGAAGTTAAGCGCAGGCTGGTCATTATCGATCGCAGTAATATGCGCATCGGTATGAGCAGCAAGTAGCTTGGTCGCAATACCTTGCCCACAACCAATTTCTAACCAATCCCCACTCTTATCAGGCAGCAAACCAAGTGCTTTGTCAGTATCGAATTCGCTCCCAGGCCCCCAACGTTCAAGCGCTTCAAAGACCCGCATAAAATCTTGCATATAACGTTCATGTTCATTCATATCTTTCGACAACCACTTCAAATGCATTGCTTGTTTTTCATCAAAGCCCTGCTTTATCAACCATTCAAGGTGAGCATCAGGGGCAATGCTGTTTAGATTGGTATGCCACACATCTAACCGGCTCTCACCAAGCAGAGCTGCCAATAAGTCGCGAGACTTCTGCTTCTTCTCGATCTCTTGATCAAGTTCAGTCAGCCTTTGTTTGAGCAGCATTCGATCAATCTTCTCATCTAAACACGATTGACACTCTTTCAGAGTTAAACCACCCGCTTGCAAGTTCTGAAGCAGTTTCAGGCGTTGCAGGTCTTTATCGCCGTATGAGCGATAGCCATTACTCATTCGCTGGCCTTTGATAAGCCCGAGCTTTTCATAGTAGAGCAAGGTGGTACGAGAAATGCCCAGTAGTTCAGCAAGCTGAGAGATTTTGTACATGGAAACCTGCCTAAATAACGGTTAAGTGGTATATAACTTAAACTATAAAGCGATAGACAGGTCAAGTCATCAAACACTCTTGGGATTAGGTAATTTCGCGTACTGAGGTTTGCCACAATATCAACGCCGTCGCTATTTGAACTGCGCAGCAACAGATAAACACCGCACTGATACCAAACCATGTTATCAAGTAACCCGATGCTGCTAGGCCAATCGGCATAAGCAATTTAAATAGTGAGCCAGTAATGCCCGCTACGCGGCCAAGGTATTTCGATTCAAAGGCCTCTTGTCGATAGGTCCAAATACAAATACTGCTGTATAAGCCAACCGCGGACACCCACAGAAACGCCACAATGAGTCCCATCACGGTTGGAACTATCAGCGGTACAACAAACCCAATGGCTTCTAAAGTTAGTGAGACGATAAGCAATCGACCAAGCCCCATTTTCGCCCGCACCTTGTCTGCGCTAAATGCGCCAATCAGTCCACCAAATCCTGATGCAGCGATTAAATAACTGACCTCTATTGAGCTTAACGCCAGTTCAGCCTTGCCATAGTAAATGGCTTGAATCCAGAACACCGCCCCTGTGGTGTTAATCACCATCACAGCAAGGGTGATTTGCCACATGTTGTACTCCGCTTTCAGAATCTGCCAACCTTCTTTTAGAGAATCGAACACATGACGCTGATCATTAATGGGTTGGTGGGTAAACTCGAGCTTTTCTAATTGCCAAAACGCAATCAGCAGTAAGAAAGCAACCAACAAAAAGACATTATGGATCGCTGAAACCAACAGTAGCGCACCGGAAAGCACGGGGCCTACTGTTTCCATAAGGCTATTTAGCGAACTCATCCTAGCGACTGCGATATTTTGCACTTGTTCAGGTAGCGTGCTCTTAAGCATGGTCATTCGTGCATTGTGGTAACCGTAATTCATCGCCATCATGACAAAAGCCGCTGGAAACAATACCCATAAAGGCTGCGACAGCCATTCAACCGCAAAGTAACAACAAAGCACCACCAAAAGTTGCCCAAGTAACATCACTTGCGACCAACGTTTTTTGTTTACCCTATCCACCCATACTCCAATAAACAGCGCCAGAAGTAAGTTAGGTAAGAACTCTACCGCCCTCATCCAACCCATCATTTGTGCTGATTCAGTAAGCTCATAGACCAGCAAAGGCAGCGCTAAATTGTAGACTTGCGCTGAAAATGCCACCAGCAGCGCACTTGAAAATAGCACCTGAAACGAGCGGTTACGCCAAATAGAAGAATGAGGCTGAGCTAACGTATTCATTTATTTATCCTTTCATCCTGAAGAGAATCTCCTATTATCGAGATTAAAAGATGAAGAAAAATAGAAATTAAAACTCGGAATTTCACCTTTATGAGCTATTGGAAATCCCTCGCTTTTTGTCGAGATAGGTTAAATACGGACGATTGGACTTCGATCTCTCTCAACCAGTTTAGCGACTTCATTGGCTGTACCCGTCGCAACGCCCAGTTTCTGATTAAACGTCTGATCAACGATGATCACATTATGTGGCAACCAGGGGTCGGCAGAGGTAACTTACCCAAAGCCAAGTTGGTTGCTACGGTCGAGCCAATACTGATTGATAAAGCCGAGAGTCTGCTTAGAAACGGAAAAGTGGAACAAGCGTTAGAGTTAATAAAAAGCGAACAACGAGACAGTTTCCTCAGCCACTATTTGTCCCAATACCAAACGACTGACTCGCAGCAAGACATATTGCAAATACCCTTTTATCGGGCAACGCACGATCTGGATCCAGTGGGTATCAATCGCCGCACTGAACAACATATCGCTTCTTACCTCTATGCCAGACTTCTCCTCGTTGATCCTCTTGATGACACACTGCAAGGTGACCTCGCCCACTCGTGGGTCATTGAGCACGATCGTATTCAGATTAAGCTGCGTAAGGGGCTTAAATTCCACGATGGAAGTCCACTCTTAGCTAACGATGTCAAAGACCATTTTCAGCGCTTGAGTCAATCACAAACGGCCAGTAAGGCCCTGTTTAATTTCATCGACGATATCATCATCGAAGACCCACTTTCACTTACCTTTATCAGTCAATCAGCACCGAAATTGTTGCCTAAACTACTTGCGCATGGCGCAACGGGAATCACTAAAATTGAGCAAGGACGAGTCATTGGCAGTGGTTCATTCAAGCTAACGGAACAGAGCGAGTGGCGCACGCTACTAACCGTAAACCCTTACTATCATGGCTACCGACCGTGGATAGACGGTATCGAAATCTGGAACGTGGGCAATAATGCCAAGAGTTTAGATTTAAATTGCGATGTGGTACATGCCAGCCACTTAAGAGAGCGCAGCGCACCACAATTTCATTCTAAACAGCAATGGGAACTTGGCTGCGTGCATGCCATGCTCAACCCTCAACGCCATCCATGGATAAAAAAACGTCAACATCGCCTTTGGCTACAAGAACTTATGTTGCAGATGGGAACCCCTAGTGGAGAGCAATGTGAAGTGGTCGCGCGAGCAAGCGGAATGCTCTCAACCCCACAGCCCATTGCGAGCCCTAACCTAGCGCAAGCTGAGACAAGATTAAGTGATCTCAATAAGCCGAATCAGCCATTACAGATCGTGACCTACCAGCTAGGCACTCATATCGAAACCGCCAAACTTATCAGCAACTCACTTAACCAGCTTGGCATCTCCAACCAATTGACGGTATTGGAATACCCGCTATTTAATCAACTCGAAACATTGCGCGATTTCGACATCATAGTGACCGGAGAAGTATTTGGTGAAGATTTGCTGATGTCATGGCTGGGCTGGTTGCTATGCACTTTCTCTAACCTTGCCTGCTTAGATGCCAAGTCAACGCAATGGTTACACAGGCAATGCGTTAAAGCGATCGAGCTCTCTACCGCTAAAGCCCAATTAAACGCCTTCCAACGCATCGAACGTGACTTAAAAACTAAAGGATTCTACCAACCGCTTTACCACGTGCAACAAGACCTCAGCGTTTCCGAGACCATATCCGCTCCAGAGCTACTTGCTAACGGCTGGATTGACTTCAATAAAGTCACAATGAACTAGAATCGTAATTTAATTATTTATTAAACAGAGGGGATTTTACCCCCAATGAAGTGCAGGTTATTTATAAGATGGTAAACTAGAGTACTACTTTTTTTTGAATGTTACGGTATTGATGAAGCGTTACCTTTCTTTTGTGATCACCTACATTGCTCTAAATGCGTCTTTTTCAGCGCAAGCGGCATGCAATGCAGAACCACAGCATGACTTTCTCTGATAAACAAGTTGAAAGTGATGAATGCTCAACTTCTACTACCAATCCCTATGCCGTCCAGGTCAGGTCCAACTTAGTGAGATCTCACTGCCGAGTAACGCCTCAGTGCAAGGCACCGCATTATATTATTTTGGTCTGTTGAACCTGAAAAAGTATGAAGGGATAGCAATCGACACGCCGCCAGATTTAGTCCAGTTCGGACAACAAACGGGCATTGATTGGATAACAGCAGAAGCCAAACTCAATAAAGCAATTAAACTGATCGAGTCCGATCAGCTTCGTGAGGGAGAGTTACTAATGCATGAAATCACTCTCCTAGCGAGAGAAATTGGCTATAAGCGTCTGTTGGCAAGCACCTAGCGTTGGTTAGGCAATATTAAAATGCGGCACTCCAACCTCAAAGGCAACCTCAACTATTACAAGATGGCCTTTTCGTTGGTTAGTGAAATTGGTGACGACTTTCAAGCAACCATGACGCTGAACAATATCGCCACTGTCTACATACAATCTGAGGAGTGGAAGCAAGCAAACTCATACATTAAAAATGCGCTTACGCTCTACGTCGACAACAAGTATAACAACAGTCTGTTTGAAGCTATTCTTTATGCCAACTCTAGCGCGATCTACTTTGCGAACGGCGATCATGAGCAAGCAGCAACTTACATGCGCTTAGCACTTCAAGAGGCGGATAAAACAGGATCCAATCGCATTAAGTTTTCGACCCTGTCGAATATGTCTCAGCTCTACTCTAGCGTTGGTCGACCAACCGAAGCATTAGATATGGCGCAGCGTTGTCTTGGTCTTTCCAAGCAATCTCCCGAATCTCCGGTCATGCTGGCGACTTGTTATGATTCTTTCTCAACTGCGTATTTAGCTCAAGAAAACTACCAGCAAGCCATTCCTATGCACATAAGTCTCTTGATATTCTAGCGGTGTCAGAGAGCAAAGAAACTGCTTGGGAGCTTCAACTTCTTGCTAATCTTGTGACGGCTTATGAAAAGCAGGGCGACTATCAACAAGCCCTCAACTACATGAAACAGTCTGCACTACCGAAACAGGATTTTAATCGACAGACTTATAATGAAGAGATTATCAGCGAGAAAGGCGCGCTAGAGCGTACCCTTAACAAACGTGAAGTTGAATTACTCGAAGCCACCAATGCCCTTCAAGCCGCGAAGTTGGAGGAGCAGCGCTCCAAAAACATTCTCTACACTGCACTGTTTCTTTTCGTTAGCTACGTTGTGGCTCGCGTCTTTTTGCGCTTAAAGCGTTCGAGCTCTGAATTGAAAGAGCAAAACCACACAGATTTACTCACCGGAGCCTACAACAGACGCTACCTAGAGCAATGGGTCAAGCAAGAGAAAATTGTCACCTCTGACGTCCTGCTCTCAGTGTTAGACATCGACCATTTTAAATCTTTCAACGATCAACATGGTCATGACATCGGTGACATGGTGCTCAAGGAAACGGTCCAAGTACTCCAAGGTCAACTGCGCAAGCAAGATCAATTGATTCGCTGAGGCGGTGAAGAGTTTATTTTGCTGATCCCTCTTGATGGTCACGAAAATGTAGCAGGAATATTGGAAAGACTGCGTGGCTGTATTGAGTCTCATCACTATGCTTACGGCTCGCAGCAGTTTAACGTCACCATATCTATGGGCACTAAAGTCTGCAGTTCTCATCCCTTTCGAGCCATTGGGATGAGAACTTCGCACAAGCTGACGCCGCGCTATACCAAGCCAAAAGTGCAGGTAGTAACCGCGACCAAGTCACTATGTGATACTAGGCTTATCTCTGTTCTGTACTGCTTGCTTTTTGCTCAGCACTGTCAGTATACTCAGACCATCATTTCTTCAGGAGATTACGCCAATATGAACAACTAAACCTGTCATCCAACTTCACATTATCTTTGGATTTACAGGGTTAGTAGGCGTAGCTCACTCACAGCTATTTCTTTGCGTTAAATTTCGAACTCAGCATTTGATACAATTTTTGACAGCACAGATCTAACTTAACAACACTATTCTTAGCTACGGCTGTTCCCCTGTACTACAGGAGGCAACATATGCCAGTATTTAGTGCTCAAAACATCAGCTTTCACTTTGACAACGGTGAACAACTTTTCACACAGTTATCTTGTTCAATGACTAAACCTCGCGTTGGATTAGTCGGGCGAAATGGTATCGGAAAATCCGTTCTTACCTCGATATTATCAGGAGAGATCCCCCCGTCCGATGGCAATGTTTCCAAGCCGAGTACCTATGCTTTATACCGACAACAGGCTGATGAACTTTTAACTCATACGAGTTCAATTGCCCACTACTTGGGAAAAGAGACCATTCTTGATGCGATCAAACAGATTGAAGCAGGTAGCTGCGAAGAAAAATGGTTCAACCTTGTGGGTGAGCAGTGGGACTTAGAAAGCAAACTCTCACAGCAACTCCGTGAACAGGGACTGCCCGCCAACCCATATTTCTGCTGCTCAAAACTCAGCGGCGGTCAGCTGGCACGATTACAGCTTTGGCAACTGTTTGAAAGCGAGGTGGATCTGCTCATTCTCGATGAACCGTCCAATCATCTTGATAGACATGCCAAACAATGGCTCATCCACGCCATAAAACACTTCCACGGCTCGATATTGCTCGTTAGTCATGATCGAGAACTACTCAGAGAGGTGGATGAAATATGGGAGATCTCCCAACTCGGCCTGCAAACCTTCGGTGGCAATTACGACACTTACGAAAAACTTAAGCGTGTCGAACTACAGGCCGTTGAAAGGCAACTCAACAATGTAGAAAAAACACAGAAACAACTCATTGAACAAGCGCAGAAAAACAAAGAGAAAGCTGAACAAAGAGCTTCTCATAGCAATAAGGCGCGCAAAGATGGCAGTCAGCCTAAAATATTGCTAGATGGGATGAAAAACAGCGCTGAACGCCGACTTGTCAGCCGCAATAAAAACGAACAACTGAGGATGAATCACTTACAACAAAAAGGAAACGCACTACGGGAAAGACAAGAGCAGCTCAAAACGCAGAGAATTTATTTAGAGGATGGGCAAGCCAGCACCAAGAAAGTGCTATCGCTGCTAGATGTCACGTTAAAATATGGCTGTGTCAGCGGACTCACCTTGCAGGTATATGCCAGCGATAAACTGCATCTAAAAGGTCAAAATGGCAGTGGCAAGTCGACGTTACTCAAAACGCTCCATGGTCGATGGCCAGTCATGTCTGGAGAGTGCCAAGTCAACACCCCACTCTATTATCTCGACCAGCACTTTAACGTCATACAACCTCAACTATCGATGCTCGATAATCTAATGTCACACTGCAATGGGATGAAGGAAAGCCATGCGCGAACATTACTTGCAGGGATCGGATTTCGCCGTGACAGTGTATTTCGATTAGGGTCAGCACTCAGTGGCGGCGAGAAAATGAAACTGGCAATGCTGATCGTCAGTCATCAACCTAGCCAACCGTTACTACTGTTAGATGAACCAGATAACCACCTCGACCTTGAGTCAAAAATCAATTTAGCCAACGCGCTGAAACACTATCAAGGAGGGTTTATTTTGATCAGCCATGATCATGACTTTGCGTTAGAGTCCGGAGTAAACCGCGAGATAACCTTAAGCTAAACCGAGCCAGTAAAGCAGTAAAACTCTCCTTTACTGGCACTTTCCAATTCGCTGCGAATGCGATGTGTCGCAGCGTTTGGTAATATCTGAACAGTTCTCTTCACCAACTAAGTCAATAAACATGAGAAAATTCTACGTGGTCGAAGTCGTCACCACTCAGTCGAAAAAACCGAAACAAAGCTACCCAAAACTTGCGCTATGCGAAACATGTGTCGGCAAACATTTTGTCATTAGCGAAGGGGAAAGAACCTACCAAGCTTGTGCTGAATGCGGACAAGACGATGAGTAACCACTTACTCTATCTTGTCGCCACGCTTGGTATTGTCTACAATGCGTCACCTTAAATATATTGCAGGTCATAATCATGAGCGATAACAACGCTAAGCCAGAGTTGCCAGATCACCTTTCAGGTAACCCACGTAGCCCACACTTTGTAAAAGAGTGTTTTGAGCACCACATCGGTATCCGCCTAAACGGCAAAGAGCGTACTGATGTTGAAGAGTACTGCGTGAGTGAAGGTTGGGTAAAAATCCCTTCACCAAAAGCAAAAGATCGCTGGGGTAACCCAATGCTGATCAAACTAAAAGGCGAAGTAGAAGCGTTCTACAAATAATCCTCTTAGTGATGATGATTAATCGTTTAAAAGACAGCCTAGTGCTGTCTTTTTTGCCATTTAGCGTCTCAATTACTGCTCAAGCTCATGATATTGAGCACCTTTGTTGATTTTCCTCTCAGAAGCGATAGAATCCCATTCGCTTAATTGCAAACGTTTAATTTATTCTCAGGGCGGGGCGAAATTCCCCACCGGCGGTATTCCTTAGCTATGTTGAGTTTAAGGTAAGCCCGCGAGCGCTCGAATCGTCGAGGTCAGCAGATCTGGTGAAAATCCAGAGCCGACGGTTATAGTCCGGATGAGAGAGAATGAAAAGACATCACCATACTCTGTATCCCGTGGTGCATTTCGTTTTAGCTAGAGTTCATTTATATAGTCTCTAGTGCTCATGCATGCCCTGATTCTGGTGATATTTAGGAGTTAACCATGAATCAGTCATCACTTCTTGCCGAATTCGGCGACCCAATTACACGCGTTGAAACTGCACTCGAAGCCTTAAGAGAAGGCCGCGGTGTTCTTCTTCTTGATGATGAAGACCGTGAAAACGAGGGCGACATCATATACTCAGTCGAGTCTTTAACGACCGCTCAAATGGCACTAATGATCCGTGAATGTAGCGGCATCGTTTGTCTATGTTTGCCAGAAGAGCAAGCGGACCGCCTAGAGCTTACCCCAATGGTCCAAAACAACAACAGTGCCAATCAAACCGCATTTACCGTCTCTATTGAAGCCAAAGTTGGTGTAACGACTGGCGTCTCTGCGCAAGATCGTGTTACCACGATTAAAACAGCCGCGAACCCAACGGCACAAGCGTCTGATCTCGCGCGTCCTGGGCACGTATTCCCCCTGCGTGCACGTAAAGGTGGCGTGTTAACTCGTCGTGGTCACACAGAAGGCACTATCGACTTGATGCAGATGGCAGGTTTACAACCAGCAGGCGTACTGTGTGAAGTAACCAACCCTGATGGCAGCATGGCAAAAGCGCCAGAGATCGTTGCCTTTGGTAGGCTGCACAATATGCCAGTGTTGACCATCGAAGATATGGTGATGTATCGCCAGCAGTTTGATCTAAAACTGGCTTAACCCCGCGCTTAAACTAGGCGAGTCCATCTCGCCTAGTCATTGTTATTCCTTTCATTATCCTCATATCTCTTCTCACGTCGCATACCCAACAATATCGGACTAAACTCTTAGCTTAGACCTACGCCAATATTTGAGGGCTCATGGAGAACAAGGCCAAATCACCTGATGACTTAATGCTCATCATTGAAGATGACGAGCATACGGATTTACCTACGCTACCCACTCACACTTGGCGTATTCTTGTTGTTGATGATGATGAAGATGTCCATGAAGCGACCAAGCTCGCCCTCAAAGACTTGCTCGTTGAAGATCGACCACTTGAACTGATACATGCCTATTCAGCTAAAGAAGCGCAGCAATGCCTGATACGCGAACACGATATCGGTGTGGTACTGCTTGATGTGGTGATGGAAACTGAGCACGCTGGCTTAGATTTAGTCGAAATCATCCGTGACGAGTTAGAGCTTAAAGCTATTCGAATCGTCTTGCGCACTGGCCAGCCAGGGTATGCCCCCGAAATGGAGACTATTCGACGTTACGACATCAATGATTACCGAACCAAACCAGAACTGACCCGAATTCGTCTCTTTACAATCTTAACCAGTGCTATCCGCGCCTATAAACAGATACGAAACCAACAGATCATGCGTCAAGGGCTAGAGAAAGTCGTCAAAGCCAGCACTGAGCTTGCTCACCTGCATGGCTTAAAAATGTTTGCGGAAGGAGCGGTTAAACAGATCAGTGCTATTATCCAAATCGAACCCGACGGTCTAATCTGTGTTCAAGAACCTTCCGGTAACGAAGAAGAGCTCGCGCAAATAATTGCAGCGGCTGGGCGCTATAGTAAATTTGTCCATTCCCCACTCGACACCCTTGATTCACACAAGATCAGAGAGTCCATCATGCGCTGTCTTGAAAGTCGGACTAGCCTACTTGAAACCGGACTGACACTCTATTTCTCCACCGAGCAAGGTCGCGGGTTAGCTGCCTACGTCGATATTCACCGTCCCCTTGAAGATATTGACCGCCACCTGCTTGAGGTTTTCTGTGCAAACCTCTCGGTTGGGTTTGATAACGTATTGCTGTACAACAAACTGGAAGAGCAAGCGTTCACCGACTCATTACTTCGCATCCCAAACCTCAATAGCTTGCTTCGTTACCAGCTATCAAACCCTACCCTTCACCACTCTTCACTACTGGTGTTAGTCGACATTGATGACTTCTCCGCATTCAATGACAGTTTTGGCCATAAAGTGGGAGACTTGTTACTCAAAGCTGTCGCTCGCCGCCTAACGTTAGCTTTCCCAAACTGCTTTATCGCTCGCGGAGGCAGTGACGTCTTCGCTTTAATTGGTAGCACCGAGGAAATAGATACGCAGAGTATTCTCAAGATCTTTGATGAGAGCTTTGTCATCGATGCGCAACCATTCAAAATCATGGCGAGTGTGGGAGAAGTAGATTTAACCGCAGGGGACAATACCTGTCTTTCAGAACGCTATAAAGATGCTCAAGTCGCATTAAAACAAGCCAAGTTACACCATCGCGGCTCAGCAATTCACTTTTCTCAAGACATGGGACAATGCGCCAGAGATCGTATGCTGTTGCTATCTGAGCTCAAGGAAGCGTTAGACAATAACGCCCTTTTCCTTATGTACCAGCCTAAATATCATCTCGAATCATTAAGATTAACTGGAGTGGAAGCACTGCTTCGCTGGCGCAACAAAAACGGAGACTTAGTCCCTCCTGATCAGTTTATCCCTTTAGCTGAACAGTCTGGCATGATGGTTAGCATTGGTAAGTTCGTACTTAAGCAAGCTTGTCAACAATTCCACCAGCTTCTCAATAGCGGCTACCCCAACGTCACCATTGCGATAAACGTCTCCCCTGCTCAATTGGAAGAACCTAACTTCTGTGCAAACCTACAAAGCGCGATGCAATCACATAGCATCCCTCATGAGCAGGTAGAATTAGAGGTCACCGAGACCATCGCCGCCAATAACCTCGATGAAATTCAACAAGCCTTAAATCGCGTAAGGGCTCTGGGCTGCAAGGTAGCGATTGATGATTTTGGTACTGGTTTTTCTTCTCTGAGTATTCTTCAAACCTTGCCTGCAACACGACTAAAAATTGATCGCACTTTCGTTGACGCAATGGAGCAAGATGACAGCATTGCAAAAATGATCGTCAACCTAGGCCAGACTCTGGGTATGGAGATCACGGCCGAAGGAATTGAAACTCAAGCTCAATACCAACAATTAAAAGCCTTCAATTGTGAAGAAGGGCAAGGCTGGCTATTCGCTAAAGCAATGGAACTGGATGAACTCCTCGCGTTTCTCGCTAAGCCTATGCAAAATGGATAAACGGAAGGGTACTTGAATGAAAGATCCAACACCGAATAATAAAAACAATCTTGATGCCGAGCGTTCCCAAGAACATATTAGTTCAAAGGCCCTAATTTTCCGCCACAGATTAATGCTTTATGGCGCGCTAGCGTTAATCGTATTACTTACGCTGGGAAACACGCTCTATCTCAGCAATCAGATTCGCTCTCAAGTCGTCACTGAGCAAAGCTATAAAGCACTTGAAAGTATGCTGTCACTCAATAAAACCATCTCAGTTTCTTTAAATCATGTCGATACCATGCGCAATGCCATCGAAACGGCTTACCTATATCCTGAGCTTGTCCCGAGTAAAAAATCATTGGAGTACCTAAACCAGCAATCGCTTAACGCCTCAGAGAATGCACCCTGGGATAATTTACCAAAACAATTACGTGATACTGTTGGTCAACTCTATATTCGCTCCAACGTTAGAGAGTACTCGTTCGATGCACAAACGCTCCTTTCAATGGCCTCCGAAGTCGTCTCTACACATCAACAACACGATGATTTCCAATGGAGCTACTACTATGATGCAGAGCAAGTGCTTACCTATCTCTACCCATGGCTTGGGGCAGAAGACATTCTAGCCGCCACTGGAACCGATAATATGGACGCGGCTCTGGATGTGATCTTCGAAGCGGGCGGCACTTTTCCTCTTGAACTCATAAATCCGAGTGCCAACCCTAAAAAAGAGAAAGTTTGGACGACACCTTACATGGACGCGGGTGGTAAAGGCATGATGATATCTTTGCTCGCCCCAACCTACATAGGCGACAAGTTCATTGGTGCAGTCGGTACCGATATTACCTTAAAAGTACTCGATAAAATCATTACTGACAGACCGCTTGAGCTAGCAAGACTCGCGATTGTTGATGAGCAAGGTCGGGTTATTGGTGACAGCGGAGGCAGCTTAAAAGGTAAAGCCGAAGCAGTCACCCAGCAAGAGGTATTGTCATTTGTCGCGATTGGTGACGCACATCAGGCAGAACATGCGATCCTAAACACGACCCCGATCGGATATTGGGCATCTTACCAGTTGCCCAATACGCCGTGGAGACTAGTATTAGAGATATCGAACCGTGATATTCGTTCGTATACCTTTCAAACTCTGTTGCCTAACCTCATAATGGCAACAGCATTCACGCTGTTATTATTGCTGGTCGTACTTTATCAACACTGGAACTTCAGCAAGCCTGCACTTAGATTAGCTCAGTTCGTCGAAGAGCTACCAAATAATTCAAATCTAATAATTCCAACCATTCCTTCAAAATGGTCATACTGGTTCAAAAGGGCGGCGAAAACTGAGTTCGACCGTCGGGAACACTTAAAAACGATTGAGCAGCAAACTCGTGAACTCGAACATAGAGTTGATGAACGAACCGTCGAACTTAGACATGCCCTTGAAGTGCTTGAGGCCACACAAGAAGAGCTCGTGCAGGCTGAGAAACTCGCCGGACTGGGATCCCTCGTCGCAGGGGTCGCCCACGAGCTCAATACTCCAATTGGCAATGCTATGATAGTGGCAAGTAGTCTCAAAGACGCTAATCAGCATTTTGTCGAATCGATACAAGAAGGACTGCGACGTTCAGTACTCGACAGTTATATTGAACAAAGCTCCGATTCTGCAGACAGTATTGAACGTAATCTGCGCCGTGCCGCGGAACTGATCTCTAGCTTTAAACAAGTCGCCGTTGATCAATCAAGTTATCAACGTCGTTTATTCAATCTCGACGAGATATTGCACGAGCTTCAGGTCACCATGTCTCCAAACCTAAGCAAGAATCAAATTACGTTAAACGAAGAGTGTGAAGCCAATATCCAAATGGACAGCTATCCCGGCCCCCTAACCCAAGTCCTGATGAACTTACTGTCGAACGTGATCGTTCACGCCTTCTCAGAGCAAGCAGACAAATCTGTCGCGATTCAAGGACGATTAATCGAAGGGCAAGCCGTATTAACCATCACGGATAATGGACAAGGCATTGAGCTAGAGAACCAACAAAAGATCTTTGACCCTTTCTTTACCACTCGCTTAGGTCAAGGTGGCTCAGGTCTCGGCCTTAACATAGTCTATAACTTAGTCACTGGATTACTCGGCGGAACCATCAATGTCACCAGTGAACTTGAGGTCGGCACTTGCTTTACTTTAACCCTACCCTTACTAGCTCCTCCGCAAGTAGAAAGTGAGGCGGACAATGTGTAGTCTGGGAGGCGAGAGATCTCAATAATCAGTCTCTTTGACCAAAGGGCTATCAGCGTTAACTGGCTAGCCCTTTGGACAAAGATGACTGTAGTTAGGAACTCGGTTTAAGCACTCATTGGTTGATTTTGCTGTTGGTGCTGCTTTGATGAAGATAAGGCAAATAATGCTAATAACACAATGGCAGTTAGGGAGCCCGCAAGAGAGACATAGAGTGTGCTGTAATAGTTAAATAGCTCACCAACAACGCCAACAGAAAGGCTAGCCACTAGCATACTGACATTGAGCATGTTGGAGAAAAGCGTCGACGCCGTACCTAAGCGATCTTTCATCATATCTTGCAATACAACCATACCAAGCGTGGCACATAACCCAATAAAGACCCCATTGAGAACCTGAGCCATCAACATAGCGACAAACGTCGTTTGAGTCAGCATAACGGTATAGAAAGCAATACCACTGACAAGGCCAAACATCAGCAACTTAATCGTCCCAAAGCGCGCTGCCAGTTTTCCAGCGTACAGCATCACTGGAATCTCACATAATGCGCCTGCACCGAAAAGAAAACCTAGCCAACTTGGGTCTACCTTAAGCTCTTGCGATAGATAGAGCGGCATGCTGGTGATATATAAATTGTTCGCCGCAAAAGCAAATACAACAACAAGACAGTAAAGTGCAATCAATCCATTTGACGTTTGGTTAACGGTCGATGGTTCTTCTACAGATGACTCATCTTTGATCACACCATTGGGCAAATACTTAGCAATCACCAAAATCGACAGACTGACAATCACAGCAGAGACAGAAAATGAGGCGTTGTAACCAAAAGCCGCTTTGAGCATAAATGCCATTGGTGGACCAAATACCCAAGCAATCGCTATTCCCGCACGCATGGTTGATAGAAAAGTTGTGCTGTCCTTCATATGGCGGTCACCATACTCTCGACCTAACGCAAATAGCTGACCAAAAGAAGCGCCACTGACACTGCCGAACACCGTCGCGATGGTGATTGCTAGCCAATAATCCCTTACAACAATAAAGCTTGAGATGGTAATTAAATAGCAAGTCATCGCCACGAGGAGAATCGTTTTTCGTTTCCAATTGCGGTCAGATTGTTTTGCTAACAACTGAGATACCACAACCGCACTCACTACTGCCATCACCATATACAGGCTTAACATCATTGGCGACGCACCGAGCTCTTCAACGATAAAGAGACTCGACAAAGGATAAAAAAAGGCCCCACATAAGCCAGTGACAAAAGCAGTAATAATAAACAACATCGCTGTTTTATCTTTAAACATAGTAGGGCTCCTTTGAGTAAGTGTGTGAGGCTACAGTCTACGCAAAGATATGCGGTTAGATTGATAGTATTCGAGCCACCTCTAATACTAATCCATCAACTTACCTTTCATCTTTGACAGAAAAACAACAATTACACTAATCTTTACGGTGAAGATAAGGGAGAGCAGCAATGAAACCATTCATAGAAAACGTAATGGATACACCGAGCAATGATTGGATTATTCGCGAATATCATTGCCGGGTGAAAAAGGAAGAGTTTGCTTGTTCTTGGCACTATCACACCGAGTATGAGCTGGTCCTTTACCAAGATCCTGAATGTGTGTTTAGTGGCAACTACTTTGCCGGAGATGCAGTAGGCTCGGTCGACCATAATACTCTACTGCTTTATGGGCCGGGGCTACCACACATGATCACTGGCCAAATCAACGGCTCAGAAGAGAAGCCTCACCACTCTGTGATTGTCTGGCTCAAGCACCACTGGATAGAAAAACTGCAGGCTACCATCCCTGAGGCTCGCAATATAAAGCGTCTACTGGAAAACTCAGCCTATGGCATCAAATTTAGCCCTGCCATATCGCAACAGGTCGCTGAACGACTCAATGGTATTGAGCAAATCGAGCGACAATTTCAAGCCATTCGTGTTATTGAAGTACTACTGCTGATCGCTAATGATGAGGAGTCATTGCGTTTATCGGCCTCTCCATACCGTATCAGCCAAGTATCAGGCAACCGAGAAGCACAGCAGAAAGTCCAATTGGCGACTCGTTACATCGAAAACAACTACGCCGATACAATTCGAATTTCTGACCTCGGCCGACATTTACACATGAGTGAAAGCTCTGCCTATCGTTTATTCGAAAAGCACTACGGCGTGAGCTTTTCCGATCACTTAAAGCAATTTCGCATCGGTAAAGCCTGCGAATTGCTCGCCAGCACCTCGCAACCTATCGCACTCATTGCTGAGAAAACCGGTTTTCAGAACCTGTCTAATTTCAACAGGCAGTTCAAGACCGTTAAAGAGATGACCCCGACCCAGTTTCGCAGCCGATTTCAGTAAATCAAACTAGTTTGTGGAAAATATAAAAACGCCTCAGGCTTTAAGGCTGCGATTCTAACTTAGCGAGCTTTCGCCCTGTTTTCAGAAGAGAGCTTGATAAGGTCTAAAGCTTGCTCTAGGTACGGGCTGCCTTAAGGATGGCCCAACCATTAGCAATCAAAGAAAAACTCAATAGCCCCCACTAATTGACATTACACTCAACAGAAGCTAATCCTTAATAAGCAACAGACTTCCTATAATAAACTGCATCAATGTCAGGAGAGCGCTATGGACAGCAATATTCAATTTTACGAACCCGAAGACGCCTACGGATTTCTATCTAACTTTTTCCATTCTCCAATTAACATCGACGGGCAAATTTGGCCGACAAGCGAGCATTACTATCAAGCACAGAAGTTCGTTGACCCAGAGATCTATCGACAGATTCAGCAAAGTAACACGCCAGCCCGCGCCTTTGAGCTAAGTCGCGAGCATAAACAAAAGGAAAGAAATGATTGGCTCGATATACGACTCGATGTGATGCGTTTTATCGTCGCTGAAAAGTTTAGCCAAAACCCTTTGCTAGCATTCAAGTTAACTGAAACCGGCGAAGCAACCCTCACCGAACATTCACATAAAGACGCATTTTGGGGTGATGGTGAAGATGGCCTGGGCAATAACCACCTCGGTAAAATTTTGATGGCGGTACGTCAAAAGTTACAAAACACTAGCCCTTACAACCTTATTCAATTTGTCGATAAAGCCAAGTTACCCACCAAATGGGGCACTTTTGAGATGCATGGCTTTATTGAACGAGAGACAGGTAAAGAGCATCTCGCTTTAGTCTATGGCGATATTTCCTCTGTTGACGCACCATTGATTCGTCTACATTCCGAATGCTTAACAGGCGATGCACTCTTTAGTACTCGCTGTGACTGCGGATTCCAACTCGATCGAGCTCTGCAAAACATCACCGATGAAGGTGCAGGCGTTTTACTCTACTTACGTCAGGAAGGTCGTGGAATTGGACTGCTCAACAAAATCCGAGCTTATCATCTACAAGATAACGGAGCCGATACCGTCGAGGCCAATGAGCAACTAGGCTTTGCTGCCGATATGCGCGACTACCGGTTTTGTCGAGGGATGCTCAGCTATCTAGGCATCGATACTGTACGTTTGATGACGAATAACCCGCGCAAGGTGAAAGCATTAGAGCAGGCGGAGATTGTTATCAAAGAACGAGTGCCATTACAGGAAGGCCTCAATACTAATAACCAATTCTACCTTGAAACCAAAGCCGCTAAGCTAGGCCATCTTTTTGATCGCCAGTTTATTAAGCAATAACGTCTTTTAAATCAATGAGAACCTAACGATTGAGGCTCTCATTGCTGCCTAGAACCAGACAGAAGTTCACTCTCATCACTGCCAACTATTGACCTATCCCCAAAAAATAAGGTTCATCGCGTCTTTATGGGGAAAACCGCTATCAAGTAGCGGTTTTTTTCGTTCTAATCTCAGCGTTATTTAGCTTTGTAAAGGTTATCAAAGTTTGGAATATGCTGTTCCCAAATCGGCGGCGTTCCAATATAAGCCTGCACTGCGGCGACAAATTCGCGCACCAATGCCGTTTGTTTTCTATGAGGGTATAAAGCGTATAGAGCCAACTCATGGTTACACAATAAATGATCTGTCAGTAACGGCTTCAGTTGCATGGCTTCAATATTAGTATTGATGTTTGATGTCGACAGCCACGCATACCCTAGGCCATCAGAAACAGCCTCTAATAAAACATCGGTATCATTAACGCGGCAATTACCCGTCATTTTGTAGTTGGTTGCAACATTGGAGTGTGGCGTTTCACCCAACCTCATAGTATCTACCGTGATTGAACGGTTGCTGTATATCACAGCGGGTAACTTAGCGAGTTCTTCCGGTGTTTTAGGCTCACCGAAGTTCTCTAGAAAGCGATATGAAGCGAGCAAGACAGGCCGAATATCGGCAATTTTTTTCGCAATCAAACTCGAATCATCTAAACGACCCAGACGGAATGCAACATCGAAATGATCAGAGATAATGTCAGAGCGTTTATCATCAAGTAGCAGTTCGATTTCAACGTCTGGGTACGTTGCCATAAACTGAGTGATTACAGGCCGAAGGTGGTTGCGTCCAATATGGTAAGGCGCGGTAATTCGAATCCGTCCCTTTGGCTGAGCATGATAAGAATCCGCAATGGATTGAACATGATTGAGCGTACCAACAATATTATGCGCTTGCTCTAAGATCTCCTCCCCGGCAGGAGTTAAAGAAAATGATCGTGTAGAACGATTGAGCAGCTGCACACCTAACTCCGACTCCAACTTTTTGATCTGCTTGGAGAGTGAGGAGTTGTCCATATCATGTAATGCAGCCGCTTTAGTGAATGATCCTTGCTGCACCACATCGATAAACAGAGAAAGTTGGTTCACTAATGCCATCGATAAGACCTATTTTTGCGCTCGTTGCCATTGCACCAGCCACTTATCAAGGTGGTTAGCAAATTGCTGACGATCAGCTTGGTTGAGTGGTGCTGGGCCGCCAGTTTGAATACCGCTGCTGCGCATGGTTTCCATAAAGTCACGAATATTCAAACGTGATTTTATGTTCTCTTTAGTAAACATCTCGCCACGAGAGCTCAGCGCATAACCACCTTTAGTAATAATCTCATCTGCTAATGGAATATCACTGGTGATCACTAAATCACCTGTCTCGCAACGTTTAACAATCTCGTTATCTGCCACATCAAAGCCTGCTTGGACTTGCAACATGGTCACTTTTGGCGATGCTGGTGTGCGAATGAATTGATTAGCAACTAAGGTAACTTCCACACCTGTGCGCTCTGAAGCACGAAACAGTATGTCTCGCACAACTACTGGACATGCATCCGCATCGACCCAAATCTTCATCAAATTGGTTTTCCTATTGATATTTAAATAGTGTGAACGTAATTAGACCGTAATTCTGGGTCAGTTAATAGTGCTATTTGAATTTGACCGCTGTCCCACTGACACTCACCATCATCATGCTGCCACCCTTTCCGATCACTTCATAATCAATATCAATCCCAACAATGCCATCAGCCCCTAGCTCTAGAGCTCTGGATTCCATCTCTTGGAATGCAATTTCTCGTGCGCGGCCCATCTCTCGCTCATAGGCGCCCGAGCGGCCACCAACAATATCTCGAATTGCGCCAAACAGATCCTTGAAAATATTCGCGCCAAGAATGGCCTCTCCCACGACAATGCCTAGGTAGTCTTGCACTGGGCGGCCTTCTACAACGGAAGTGGTCGTTTTAATCATGATGTTCTCCTCCTTACTTGTTTGTTTACTTTATAAAGACAGTCTCGGTTGAATAAAGTCGATAAACGCAGAAATTCGCCTCGCGACGGACGAGGACTTGTAATAGACGGCGTTAACTAACTCTCTATCAGTGTTGAGCAGCTTTTCCTGCTCTAGAATCGATACCAGTCGCCCTGCCTCCAAATCTTGTTTTACCATAAATCCTGATAAACATGCGATGCCATTTGAGCTAAGAGCCAACTGGCGCACCGTTTCTCCGTTACTGGATTGAAGGCTCGGTTCGATCGACCTGAACCCTTTTAGCGGCCACTGGTTGAGTATCTTGGGTGCATTAAAACCAAGGATTTGATGTTGCGATAATTCAGGTACTGACTTAGGTATACCATGTTGAGCAAGGTAACCAGGAGAAGCGACAATATAGAGAGGGCTTTTGCCGAGAGGTTTCGCATGCAATGTAGAGTCTTTTAGCTGACCAATACGAATCGCAACATCGGTTCGTTTTTCTAATAGGTCAACGAATCCTTCATTCGAAGTAAGCTCCAACTCAATATCTGGATAAGCTGATTTAAACTCATGTATTAGCGGCACTAACTGATGAAAAACAAATGGACTCGCGGCGTCTACTCATCGGAACGTGTGCGCATGTTAATCATCTCTATAAACCAATTACTATCATTTATAGCAAAAGTAATTTGATAAAAGCACTATTTTTCACAAATAAAGTTTCTTGAATAATGCACGCCATCACAGCACTGGGTTACGGCGGCACCTTTACTGCCTTTACGTTCTTAGCTCCGATTCTTGAAGAGATCTCTGGTTTCAACTCTAGCGCTATCGGCTTGATCATGTTGGTCTAGCCCTAGTATTGCTCGTGTTCAACTTTACCGCTTACAACCCTATCGCCGCGGTTCTGACCATTCTGGTTTGGGGTGCATTCGCATTTGGTAATGTGCCAAGCTTACAAGTATACGTGGTGAACCTTGCTGAGAAATACGCACCAGATGCAGTGGACGTGGCTTCTGGCCTAAACATCGCGGCATTCAATGTAGGTATTGCGTTGGGTTCTTGGGGTGGCGGTTTGATCGTCGAAGACTCAGGGCTGATGAATACGCCTTGGGTTGGTGCGGCTATCGTATTGGGTGCGCTTCTGTTGACTCGCTTAAGTGGCGCATTGGATAAACGCACACCGACGCTGCAACAAGCTTAAGAAATCAGCCCCTAAGTAATGGTTACTTAGGAGCTGATCATTATTTTACTCGCATGAGTCGATGTTTTACGTTCTCTAGCTCAAACTCCTTCACTTGCGAACGTGGCATTTTATCGATCTGTTCGATCATCGCATTCGTGTAGCCTTTGCGCTTCATCCATTGCATCGGTTCAGAGAAACTGTCTTCATTCACGACGTAAGACTCTCCTTTATGTTCCCCGGCATAGACGCTCACTACCCAAATACGTGACTGAAAGTCGAGTACGTCCATCAGACCTGCTTTAATTCGATTCAGTAAACTCACTATCAACTCATTAATAACCAAACACCAACTCCCATCATTAATGTACCGGCAATACGATTCATTAAACGGACGTTTTGCGATTGACCAAGCAGTCGCTTCAATCCTTTTCCGCCCGTGGCGTAAAGAGTCATACAGATAAACTCAAACAGTAGGATAATCGAGACAAGCACGACCAACTGCGGGGTAAGATCGGCACTTTGGTCGATAAACGGTGGTAATAGTGAGATCATAAATGCCCAGCCTTTAGGGTTTGCAATCGCTGTAACAAAGCCCTGAACCACTAAATCCCAATCACTTTGCGGGGCTGACGTAGTTTGATCTAGGTTAATCGCAAGCTTTCCTTTCGAGCGCCACATTTGTACCCCAAGGTAAAACAGGTAACTGCCACCAATAAGCTTTAAGACAACAAACAACCAAGGGTAGTTTAACATCACGGCAGCGATACCCAATACTGCAGCAACAGCGACTAGACCGACTCCGACTAGTTCGCCTGCCATCATCCATAGCGCTCGGCGATAACCGATACTCATACCCAGAGTAAGCGCTAATGTCATGCACATACCAGGTGTTATCGAGACAAAAAAGAAGGTTGGAATAAACATTCCCAGCAAAGCGGTATTCATAACTTCTGATCGTTTTAATTATGTTAATAATGCCGTCTAACATAGAGCAACCCACAGCGAAAACCAATACACATTATAAGCTATTTGAGAATTTAGGAAGGTAAAGAAAAAACACATTAAGATAGGTGCATAACACCTGACTGTATATGCACTTATTACTAACCCCTATTTATATATGCACTTAATTTCTCAGGTAATGAGAAAGACCGCATTTTTAATAATTAGAAATAATCATGTTACAGATTATTGATAGAGGTTAATTTATAAGAGCCATTTTAGTTAAAAGCACGTTAAACAGGTCGATTTTCTAGTGACCACCATCACATCTATAAATCTGAGCGATTATTTCTCTTTTTTATTTACAAAATCGCCTGCTAACCTCCTGCTCGCCTTGAAGTGAACTCAAGGTGCATAACTATAAGGAGTGTTCACTATGAATACCAAGAAACCGATGTCGCTAACTAGCCGTGTAATTTTCGGTATGGTAGCGGGTATCTTGACAGGCTTTGCGATTCGCAGCCTATTTGCTGACAACGGATTTGTCGATGCATACATCGTTAATGGACTATTTGAAGTCGGCGGCCAGATATTCGTCGCTAGCTTGAAAATGCTTGTTGTCCCACTTGTGTTTGTTTCACTTGTTTGCGGTACAAGCTCACTAAAAGATCTTTCCACACTGGGCCGTATGGGTGGTAAAACACTCGCGTTTTATATAGCGACTACCGCTGTTGCTATTACTCTAGCCCTAACTATGGGTAACCTGTTCCAGCCGGGTGCAGGTGCAGACTTAACTGCAGCGAGCTCATTCAAATCGGCTGAAGCACCATCACTGGGTCAAGTGATCATTGATATGTTCCCTACCAACCCAATCAGTGCAATGGCGGAAGGGAAAACACTACAGGTTATCGTATTTGCCGTTCTATTTGGTATCGCGATCAGCGCCGCTGGTAAACCGGGCGAGCGTATTGCTTCATTGTTCTCTGACTTGAACGAAGTGATCATGAAGCTGGTTGCGATTTTGATGAACCTTGCGCCTTACGGTGTGTTCTTCCTAATGGCGAAGCTGTTTACGGGCCTTGGCTTAAGCGCTATCTCCAGCCTAGCTGAATACTTCCTAGTGCTAGCAGGTACGCTACTATTGCACGGCCTAGTGACTTACAGTGTGATGCTTAAAGGCTTCACTGGACTAAGCCCTATTACCTTTTTGAAGAAGATGGAAGACGCGATCATGTTTGCTTTCTCTACGGCTTCTTCAAACGCGACAATTCCAGTTACGATGGAAACAGCGAAGAACCGTATGGGCGTAGAAAACCGCGTATCTTCATTCACTGTGCCACTAGGCGCAACAGTGAACATGGATGGTACGGCAATCATGCAAGGTGTTGCGACCGCTTTCATCGCTCAGGCATTTAATATCGACCTTACGATGGGTGACTATTTGATGGTTATCATGACGGCGACGCTAGCTTCAATTGGTACAGCAGGTGTTCCTGGTGTTGGTCTAGTTATGCTAGCAATGGTATTGAACCAAGTAGGTCTACCTTTAGAAGGTATCGCACTTATCATGGGTGTTGACCGTCTACTTGATATGATTCGTACTGCGGTAAACATTACTGGTGACAGTGCGGTGACCATCATCGTTGCTAAATCAGAGGGTGCACTGGATGAAAATCGCTTTAACGACCCAATGGCGGGTGTTAAAGAAGAAGAAGTCCACTTAAAGCGCTCTGAAGCTTAAATATTTATAAGCTAGATTACTAAAAGCCCTCACTGGAAACAGTGGGGGCTTTTTCATATTGCGCATCAGATAGTTATAAACTTCCCTTCAAATTATTCAATTAAACACACGCAAGAGACACTGCTACAGACCATAATTGATAGTAGTATCAACTAAACTAACGAAGGAAGAGTGCAATGAAATTCAGTCATTGGTTTATTCGATCCATCGCATTAGTCCTAGGGACAATATGGTCACTTGGTGCTAGCGCATCGCCACCTTTTGATGCACCTCCAAGTTTAACCGTTGCGTACCAAGCGCAGTTAGATCATGGGCCATCATTTTTGCAAATTGAAGGGGTCGTTGGGCATGGTCTGCGAAGTGAGCACAAATAACTGCTCCAACATAGCTAGCGTCTTTTTCTAATGTTTGACTTTGCAGCCTAATGGGGAACCGTTAGGCTGCTCTTTGTATCATGAACCTTGACAAAATATTTCATGACTACGCTGAAGCGCGTATGAAAATCCCCAAGCCTGCACTTGAGGATTTCTTCATTTGTGTTTTTTGTGGTTTGGAGGAGAAATTACTTAGCGAGCTTTTCTAGCACTCGCATCAGCATCTTGATGCGAGGTTCAATCGACTCAAGTAATAAGTACTCTTGATCACTGTGGAAACCAGCACCTATTGGCCCTAGACCATCAAGCGTTGGTACCCCTAAGATAGCGGTATTGTTCGCATCAGAACCACCACCCACTTCTTTCCAGTTAATGTCGATCGATAGCTCATCTGCTGCTCGCTCGACTGACGCCATTAACGCTTCAGTCTGCTCGGTTGGCACCATAGAAGGCTTGTACGCTTCACGCTCTAGTTGGATTGAGACGCCATCAACAAATGGGCATTGAGTGAGGCTATTCAGCTGAGTATCAACATCATCATACTCAGCGTTACTCCAGAAACGCACATCGACGATCGCTTCAGCATGTTCAGGGACAATGTTCGCCCCTGCCCCTCCAGACACAATACCCACGTTTAAAGTCGTGCCAGATTCGAAGTTAGTCATCGCGTTAATCGCAATAATCCAGTTGGCCATTTCAGTGATCGCACTGCGGCCATTCTCTGGTTCATTGCCTGCGTGAGCCGCCACACCGCTGAAGGTAAGCTTGTAGCGCGCCATACCTTTACGCGCTTTGACCAAGCCGCCATCTGCACGCGCAGCTTCTGCAACCAAAACGTTTTTCGCTTGTTTCGCCGTTGCTTGAATCCAATCTACCGAATCAAGCGAACCTGTTTCTTCATCTGGATTCATACAAATACAGATAGACAATTTATCCAGTACCGCTTGATCAAGGTTACGCATCGCGTAGACCACATTAAGCAGGCCTGATTTCATGTCAGACACGCCCGGACCGTACGCTTTTTCAGCGTCAGTAGTCATAGGGCGCAATTTCGCTGTACCAACAGGGAAAACGGTATCCATATGACCAATCAGCATCACATCAATTTGCTCTACTTCAGGCTTGTTACGAATCTCTAAGCCTACGCCTGCTTTGCCACAATCAATACGCTTTACCTGCCAGCCTGCTAACTCAGCAAATTTGGCTTCAAACTGATCAGCGATAAAGTTAATGCCATTGATCGTATAAGTACCGCAATCAACATCAATCAATGGACGCAGCTCTGTTAAATAGTCATTCAATGAAAAGTTCATAGCGTCACCTTAAACGAATAGGTTCATGACAAGCATTGCGCCGAATGCGTTAAGTACTGAAATTGCAATCATCACTGGGATATAGCGACCTTCGGTACCGATTGGACCCATGATACGCCCCATGTACTGAACTTGAGAGCCCATTAGGTAGATAGCAGGAGCCAAAATAGCAATGTGAGCACCATTAAGAATGCCTTGGTCAAACAGGGTAATAACAACACCAACCGCGCCGCCCATCGACATCCATGCGCCAATCAATACCGCTGCCGCTTCACCCGGCAAGCCAAATAGCGCCATGATAGGTGAGAAAATTGTCCCCATCGCATCCAATGCGCCAGTAATTTGCAGCGCTTTGATGATCACAAATGCCATCAGTACGTTAGGAACGGTAGAGGTCGTTGCAATCACCCAGCCTTTTTTAGCACCTTCAACGAAAATGTCCGTTACCATAGGTTTTCTTGCTTTAACTTCGCTCATTATGCCGTCTCCTCTTTTAGGTTCTTAGTCTCTTTGTCTTCTTTATCCGCGTTACCTTCAGTTAGGTTTAGGTAGATACGAAATAGGTTTGCACCAACAAACTTAAACACAAACATAATCGCTACCGCTAAGCCTATTGACGACGTTACCGCTAGAGAACCGTCGGCTAAAGTCAGAGTAAATAGCACTGCACCCGATGAGAAGAAGTTAACGATGGTAGCACCGGCCGTGAACTGGAACATTGTGAACACATCGGTTTCACGTTTTGTTAATCGCCCTTCGTCTTTTAACTGACGAGTCATTGCCGCACCAGCATCGGTACTTTGCAATGAAGCGATAAGTGCAAGACCTGAACTGCCAGGAATGCCCATTAGTGGACGAAGTAGAGGAGTTAATAGCTTACGCGCAGCATCTAACGCACCGTAATGCTCAAGTACGTTGATCACACCCAATGCAAACATGACCGTTGGGATTAGAGTAAACGCAAAGATAAAACCATCACGAGCACCGTTACCACCTTGACCACGCAGCGAGGTTGTGGCTGCTTCTACACCTTCAGCTGTAAGTTTTACATCGTGTGCGACTTTACCAAATGAGCCATTTAGTGTTGTAAAGTCGAGCACACCATACCAGTCATTTGACTTCATTAAGCCTGAGAAGAATACCACCGCAAACGCTAGGGCAACGTAGCACCCCCACGTAACTTTGCGCTCTTTTTGAGTTGGATCGGACATAATTCACCTATGTTTTCTTATGTGGAACAGAACACATAGGATCTTGATTCAAAGTCATTACTACAGTAATGATCGGAATCAAATAGCGATACAAACTATTAATTACTTTTAATCTACTATCATATTTTGTGATAAGGACCGTAAGTGGAACATAAGACCAACCACAATAATCAACATTGCATATCAAAAAGATTCATACTTTAGTCATAATCAGTTAATCAATCGGTGACAATTCGAACAGATTGAACCTACTTCACATACCGCTCATCAATTCCTCTTTAAAATGGATTCATCATAAAAACAATGACTTTCCAAGAACTTTCAAGGAGTGAAAGTATGAAAATGCCGTGGTTCATTTTTGTTGTTGCCCTTTTTCTACTGCCCATATCTAGCTTTGCCGCTACTGACTCAAACCCAACCCTCCCATTAACAGAATCAACCATTGGCTATGCCGCACTGATCATCTTCGCCATTGCCTATGCTCTTGTCATGCTTGAAGAGTATTTGCAGCTACGTAAGTCAAAGCCCGTGTTGCTTGCAGCCGGTGTGATTTGGGCGATGATTGGTTATGTTTACTCTCAGTATGACCAAATTGAAGTCGCGAAAGCCGCACTTGAGCACAACTTACTCGAATACGCCGAGTTGCTGTTATTCCTCTTAGTTGCGATGACCTATATCAGCGCAATGGAGGAAAGACGCCTTTTTGATGCTCTGCAAGCGTGGATGGTCGGCAAAGGATTTAACTTCAAAACCCTATTCTGGTTAACCGGCATTTTGGCCTTCTTTATTTCACCAATCGCCGATAACCTCACCACTGCACTATTGATGTGCGCTGTGGTCATGAAGGTCGGGGGAGATAACCCCCGCTTTATCAACCTTGCCTGTATCAATATTGTGGTGGCCGCGAACGCAGGTGGCGCCTTTAGTCCATTTGGTGACATCACGACCTTGATGGTTTGGCAAGCTGGACACGTCTCATTTGCTGAGTTTATGCCACTGTTTGTTCCTTCTGTGGTCAATTACGTACTCCCCGCGTTAATCATGTCGTTTTTTGTTCCAAACACCAGTCCAAATGTTGTCCACCAGCATGTCGAGCTTAAGCGCGGCGCAAGACGTATCGTCGCTCTGTTTATCCTTACCATCGCAACGGCGGTTGCTTTCCATGCTGTGCTCCATTTCCCGCCAGTGATTGGTATGATGATGGGTCTGGCGTATTTGCAGTTCTTTGGTTTTTTCCTGCGCAGAACCCTCAAAGCCTCACTACATAAAAAAGCGGCGATTGCGATCGAGAATCGAGACGATCATGCCTTAAAACGCCTAGGCTCGGTTGTGCCGTTTGATGTATTTAGACGAGTCTCTCATGCGGAGTGGGATACGCTGTTATTCTTCTATGGCGTGGTAATGTGTGTCGGTGGCCTAAGTTTACTTGGCTATCTAGGCCTTATCTCAGAGGTGATGTATACCCAGTGGGATCCGATTTGGGCTAACGTGATGGTCGGAATCCTCTCCGCGATTGTCGATAACATCCCTGTGATGTTCGCAGTATTAACCATGGAACCGGCAATGGACATGGGTAACTGGTTGCTAGTAACACTGACCGCAGGTGTGGGTGGTAGCTTACTCTCGATTGGTTCAGCCGCCGGCGTGGCGCTGATGGGGGCTGCACATGGCAAATACACCTTCTTCGGTCACCTGAAGTGGATGCCTGTGATCGCTGTTGGTTATGTAGCGAGTATTGCAGTCCACCTAATGATGAACTCCGCTCTCTTTAGCTAGAATATTGAATGCCCTAAAAACAAAAAGAGCTGCGTAACTGGCAGCTCTTTTTGTATATGACCTATCGAGTTAGTCGAGGCGCTTAACCCAAGTGCTAGACAATTGATATTTAGCGCAAACACTACAGGTTAAAAGCTCATTATCGCCGTGGATACGCATTACGATATCATCACGCTTCTCTTTAGAGCTGTTGCGCATCTGGATAATCAAATTATCACCATCGACTTCAAAAGGCTTGGTATAGGTTTCACCCATTTCTTTGGTAACTGTAATTTCTGCATCACTAAACTTGAGCAAGTCACCGTTGTGCTGATTTTCATAAACACCAATAAATGAGTAGGTTTCTTTATTGATCATTCTCTCAGCGGCTTCTTCTGAGCAACCAAGCAAAGCCGTGAACAAGAGACCAATAACGCCAAGTCTTGTATTCCATCGTCTCATTGTCATTTATTGCCTCGTTTCTCCAACTCTAACAGCTGAGCTTTCCGCTCAATCCCACCCGCATAGCCTGTAAGCTTACCATTTTTACCAATCACGCGATGACAAGGAACTATGACTGATATCGGATTTTTGCCATTTGCTAACCCCACAGCCCTTACGGCTTTAGGATTACCAATCGCATTAGCTAAATCTTGATAGCTCCAGGTCTGTCCACAAGGAATAGTGGTTAATGCCTGCCAAACCTTTTTTTGGAACTCCGTTCCGTTTGTAACCAAAGGGATATTAAATACTTTGCGCTGACCAGAAAAATATTCGTCCAGTTGAGTAATCACACTATTCAATATCTGGTGATCTGCGACATGCTCACCTAGGTCCTCTGGTTGCGTTGTCTGTGTTTCAAACCAAGCACCAAGCATGCCATCATCATTAGCTTGTAGAGTCATTACACCTAATGGTGACGTATAAGTAGTATAAAATTTATTCATGCGTGGCTCCAACAATGAAATGTTGCATAACTTCCCCAAGGAGAAACCGTTTCGGTGGTTAAATGAGTAAAATTCTGGTAGACCTTTTCACTACAAGGTCTATTCCCTGCCTGCAAGGCCTGTGCTTTATCGAGGAAATATTCGACATTCTCTTCCTTGGGTAAGTTGCCCGGGCAGATAGGTCTACAGAAGATACCCTTTGTTTTTACTGCCACATAAAAGCAGCCATCAAAGCGTCTGTCTCTCGCCATTCGAGCAATATGACAATCTTTTTTCGTCAAAGAGGTAAATCCGTTTTCCATCATATTCCTAATATTCTTCAAACTGTTACCTAAAGTTTAAAGCTTCGCTAGCCAAATACTAGCCACTTTCGGAACTAAAGCGTATTTGCCAATGGATATTCTTCTTCTAGGATTAACAGTGCAGACAATAAATAATAAGGAAGTTGGCTATGAACCTGCACTCTTGCACTGTTGTGCTTAAAGATAATCTCACCATGACATGTGATGATGTTGAACAAACGCTGGGTATAATTGACCAGCACGGTCCCACCAACATTGATCGTATATTGATTGACGCTTCTGATGGTCACTCTATACGTTCCTACCACGAAATGAGTATTGAGGAATCGATCGAAAGTTTAATGAGTCTATAGACCAAAAGATATTACAAAAAGCCTCGGAATTCCGAGGCTTTTCTATACGTTATTCGTCATCAACAGCTCGATCGGCCATCTGCTGTAGACTGTAGGCAGTAACTGGGTCAATAGTCTTAACGAGCTCTTCGACCTGTTTGATCGCTTCAACTGAGGTACTCGCCTTACGGTAGCTGAGGTAGATTGGGCGATACCAATCTTCAACCCCTTGCACCTTATACAGTTGCCCACTGGCTAAGAATGGTTCAACTAAAGATACAGGTAAGTAAGCACTCCCTCCCTTCTCAAGAATGAAGTCTAGCGCGATACGTGCAGTTGATGTACGCAGGTAAGGTGCTGGAATCTTAGGGTGACGCTCAGCATGTTCAGAGCCAAACTTGGTGCCCCAATCTACATACACGTACTTGTCGTCAAACACAGTCTCTAGCGCATCTTGTTTGGTCGAAACCAAAATCAGCACCACGTCAGCCACTTTTTTGCAGTTGAGTTCGTCTGCTTTAATCTGATCAAACGCGAACGCCATGTCGAGCGTGCGTTCTTGCAATTGACGATTCAGAACTTCACGGCCCATGACCTCCGCCATAAAGCCATAACCTTCAAACTGGTCAGTCACTAAACTTAGACAGTTTTGTAGGTAGGCATCCCATACACTCGGGGTTCCACCCAAGGTCAGTTGTAATGCTTTACCACTTTCTAGGGAGAGCTCTAGCTTCGCTTGCTGCAAAGTGCTGACCATGACCTCAGCATAGCCAATGAGTCGTTCACCGGATGAGGTCAATTTAATGTTGTTGCGGTCACGAATAAACAGCTGAGTATCAAAGTAGCTCTCGAGTTGTTTAATACGGGCACTCACCGCCGCCTGAGTGATGTATAGGTTTTCTGCAGCTTTGCCAAAATGTCTGACTTGAGCCAGCTCTAAAAACGTTCTGAAGACTTTTACGTCCATTGGGTTACCTCTACCGACAATCTTGTAAGGTTAGCAAGTACGGTGAAACTTTATAATCTTTCAATCACTAAAGTGTTATCTAAATTTAATAAAACTATTCAATAGTTAAGATAAAAAGGTTTTGTTTTTCTTTTATGAATTTTCCGCCTACTTTTCGCTCTAGTTCCCCATGTAGATATTTATAGAGGCTACCAAAATGTCAGACACTCAATTTCGTCATGGCAAAAAACGTTTTTACGACAACACTAAATTCCCACGAGGCTTCGCCAAGTCGGGTGATTTTACGCTTGTAGAGGAAGAAATCCTAACCCTTTATGGTGACACCATGCTTGGTTTGGAATCTGGTGAATTGCAACCAGAAAACTCGGAAGAAAAACACTTCGTTAAAGTACTGATTCACCCAGGCAAAGCGAAGTCAAAACTAGAACGCGTATGGCTAAAGTATGTTCAACTGGCTCGTGGTCGCAAGCGTTTCCACACACTAAATGGTCGTACTAAGCCTGATGCTAGCAGCATCGAAGACTATTCAGATGACGTGAGCTTGGTAGAAGAAGATTAATATCTGAGCTCCTGATATTGGCAATGCTAATATCAGGGGCTTTTTCTTACGTGGTAACTTTTGAAGTCACTCGAAAGAATCTTATAATCATTCCACTCCTGAAGAGCCCGGCAAGACCGGTGAGTGGGGCGTTTGGCGTTAATAAGCTGATTACCCTACAAATTAAAAGCCCGCTAAAATTAGCAGGCTTAGATTATTTTGCCAGTGAGGCGACTTTCTTAAGAAAACTGTCGCGCAGATGTTCTTGGTCGTACTCTAAGTGGTAAGTGTTGTGGAAACCTACCTTGAGTTCGACACCATTACCTCGCATGTAGACGTTATAGCCATCATAATCTGAGTACGCTTCAACACCTTCATACATCTTGCCATGCTCGGTGGGCGAACCATTCGCCATGACAGTTTCATACGCCTGCAAGATTTTTCCTGGGTCGAGTTCGTTTTTCATATCACTCCCTCCTTACTCTAATCTTTAAAGTATGAGCAATGAATGGGAGTTTCGCTATCTCACCCCTTGAGATAATTCAAACCTCAGCCAGTTATTCCGCGCGAATGACTTCGGCTAAGGTCTGCAACCGCTGTAAGCTGTTCTTCACGTAAGGGTTCTCAGTATCCCAAGCGTACCCTGCAAGAATCGAACTGATCATCTGCTTAATTCTCGGATTAGGCTTTTGGTAAAAAATTACATCTTGCAATGTACCGTTGTACCAGCCTTCAACGTAGGTTCTAAACGTGTTTACGCCCACCATTAGTGGCTCAGCGTAATCTTGCTGCCAGTCGATTTTTTCACCGCTTAGCTGACGAACCAAACACTCCGCCGCATATTGCGCAGACTTCATCGCAATGGTCACGCCCGAAGAGAATACAGGGTCAAGAAACTCACCCGCGTTCCCCAACAATGCATAGTGCGGCGTTGCAAGGTGTTTAACGTTGGCAGAGTAGCCACCAAGCTCACCGGCAGGGTTTGGGTACTCAGCATTAGCAAGTAGTTGCTGTAGACCTTCTTCTTCACTGGCTAACCGCTTGATTGCTTCAATCTTATCGTCTGGGTAGTTGTCGAAGAACTCCGGTTCGCCAACAACACCAAATGAACAGATGCCATTAGAAAAAGGGATCAACCAATACCAGACATCATGGTTATCTGGGTGAACCGAGATAAGAATCTTATTACGGTCATATTGGACATCTGTCGAGTCAATGTTATCGACAATGTGGGTAAAAATCGCTTTACGTGGTGGTAAGCATGAAGGCTCTTCCAAGTTAAGCATACGCGGCAACACTCGACCAAAGCCACTGGCATCTAGAACATAGTCTGCTTCAATTTGATATGGATTGCCGTTTTCATCGTTCACCGTCAGTAACGAACGTTCACCGATAAACTCCATCTCTAGCAATTCATGTTGATAGCGGATTTCAACACCTTGCTCGGCCGCACTATCTGCCAGCACTTTATCAAACGACCCGCGCTGGACTTGGAAAGTGGTTCCCGGCCCCGAAGTAAACTTGTCGTTAAAGTTAAACTGGGTATACACCCCTTCGCGTCTAAATGCTGCGCCATCTTTATACTGAAAGCCAGCTTCGTTGACCGCATCCAGCATTCCTGCTTGCTCTACCACTTCCATACATGCAGGTAATAGACTTTCGCCGATCGAAAAACGGGGAAACTGCGCTTTTTCAATCACAGTTACATGAATATTTTGCGCATGAAGTAACGCAGAAACAGTAGAGCCCGACGGCCCTGCTCCGACAACTAAAACTTGGGTATTTTCTTTATGCATAACAACTAATCACATTGCTCACGGACATCTGTCCGATTACTGAGCTTTTAATTTTAATAATGTGTGGCCTAGACCGATGTTATCGGTTCTCTCTTCAACAGCTAAACCTGCTGCTTCAATGATCTCAAGAAAATCATCGCTACGATAGAAACGGCTGTTGCCATTCGCAAGACAGGTGAAGTACAGTGACGTTGCGTTAAGGCTGTATGACGCAGCATCATACTTTTGCGCATCCCAAAACAGCTCCAGAATGTAAACGGCGTCACCGCTACGCAGCTGATTTTTAACACGCTTCAAGATACTTAAAATTTCCATTGGCGAAAAACAGTCGAGGAACTGACTCATCCACCATACATCAGCATGCTCTGGCAAAGTTTGTTGCTTATCAAGCATATTGGCAGGAAACGGTGTCACACGATCAGCAAAACCATTTTTCTCAGCATTGGCCATCGCCATTTCAAGTTGCTGAGGTAAATCAACAATAGTGATTGCAACATTGGCATCATGGTTACAGCATTGCATTGCCCATTTGCCGGTATTACCACCGATATCTACCAAAGTTTTTGGCTTAGATTTGAATACTTCTTCCAGTAGAATTGGGAATGAGCGGTCTGAATAGAAGTGGTCAAATTTAAACCAGCTCTGTTTTGCTTGTTCAGGCAGTTTAGACAATCCTTGGTAGATAGTCTCCCACTCGCCAAGCTCCTTAAGGCCCGCAGGCTTACCTTCAATGATAGATTCTGTTAAATGCATCATCGCCGCATAACAAACATCAGCGGTGAAATCCATGTTGGCATTGGTCATGCCGTCATGAAGAATAAAATAGCCGAGATTGGCTAAAGAATAGTTAGGCTTTTCCCATAAAACGATATCTGCACTAATCGCCATATCCAAAAGCACTTTCACTCCATATTCCGAGATACCAGTTTGCTGCGCGATTGCGCCAGCAGATAAGCCTTGGCTACGTGCGTTATCTAACGCTTTCAACACACCTATATCACGTAATGTTCTCGCGGTATGAAATACAATGGGTGCAAATGAAAGCTTTTGAGCTTCTGTTTTTGCCTGTAATGCGTTAAATCGATCTTTATTTTTATCTAGCACGAAAAACCTAACTATTTATCTTCTATGTAATTACTGAGCTGCCGCAATCAACGACAGCTGACGTTTAATATCTACATTCAGGTTGTTAACCCAGCGGTTGTAGTTACGATGGATTTTGCCATCTTCTGCTCTTAAATTATCTGAGTTGAGATAAAGAATGGAGTAAAACTTAGAATTAAATGGGATTTTTACTTCGGCATAATGCGAGCGAACATGAAGTTTTGCATTAAATTCACCCGGACTCGCTTCTTCAACAACCCAACCACGATTTGTAGCTGCTTGCATAATCGCCATCTTGACTTGTTTACTTTGAAGATTATATCCAACTGGAGTATCCTCGACATTCATTACTGGCTAAACACGGCCACAACCAACAAGTAATAAAGCAAGCAATAGTGAGCTGAATAACTTAAATGGTGACATATTAATAGTTCCTTATTAGGTTTGTAGGCCAGTAATAGTATTTCGCTGTAAACACAACAATTCAATCTCTTATGCCAATATCAGTTCAAAACATTTCATTTAATATCGATTCATGGCTCGCGCATTCTAACGGATTCTCGCTGTCTCAAGATTGGGAAAGTTGGGCAATTAGTTTACAGTGGCCCGAAGAAGGTAAATTGATCACCTCCGCAATTCCGCCGATGATGCGCCGCCGAATGAGTAATTTGTCCAAACTAGCAGTACAAACGGCGATTGAGTTGCTCAACGAACATCAAGTGGACTACTTAGTTTTTGCCAGTCGACATGGCGAATTGCAGCGCAGTGCGGTACTGATCAAAGATATACTTCAAGGTGAAGAAGCATCACCAATGGCTTTTGCTCAATCGGTGCATAATACCGCCGCTGGCCTTGCAACTATCGCGACTAAAATGCCAATTCCGTTAACGTCGATATCCGCGGCCGAAAACACCTTCCAAAGTGCAATCCTTGAAGCTTGGTTGTACCTTAGCGAACACCCAAGTCACAAAGTGTTGGTTATCGACTTTGATGAGCCGCTACCCGAGCCATATACACACTTTGAAACCCAGAACTACCGCAGTTACGGACTCGGACTAGTGCTTTCAAGCGGTGAACAATTCTCTGTTTCATTTTCTGAGAATACGCAATACACGCCTTCGACTCTGCCACAAGGTTTGGAGTTTATTCGCCAATACCTATCGAATAGTCATGAATGGACAATTAATTCACCTCGCCAATTAGGGAGCTGGAAACGTTCATGAGAAAGGTGAACCAATATTGGCGAGTATTCGCAACTGGTTTATGCTTTACTATTTTTGGCCTTGGCGGTTTAGTCTTGAGCTTTATTGTCATTCCTGTCATCCGTCTATTGACCAAAGGACAAAAAGAAACAGAATATAAGGTCCAAAAAGCAATACAGCGTTCGTTTAATTTCTTCTGTCAAACAATGAAATTCACCGGTGCAATTGATTATAAGATCATCGGAGCTGACATTTTGAAGCAAGATCGAAATTGCCTGATTGTCGCCAACCACCCGAGCTTGATTGATTACGTGCTCATCGCGTCTCAACTCGAACGTTGTGATTGCTTGGTCAAATCAGCAATATGGGTTAACCCATTTATGAAGCATATCGTCAAAGCAGCGGGATATATTCCGAATGAAACACCCGATGATCTGTTATCTATTTGCGAGCAGCGCTTTGACGAAGGAAACGTATTATTGGTGTTCCCTGAAGGCACACGAACAACCCCTGGCGTTAAATCAAAATTACAACGTGGGTCTGCACAAATAGCAGTACGTACAAAGAGAGATTTACGTCTAGTACATATTACTGTCTCTCCGAGTTTTCTCACAAAAGAGAAAAAGTGGTATCAAGTGCCCCCAAGTAAGCCTTTTTTCCTTGTTGAAGTTAAGGATAAAGTTGAGGTTGAGCCTTTTATCAAGCAAACTACATCTCCAACGCTATCGGCTCGCCGTTTACAGCAGCATTTAGCGGAAACACTCTTTCCTGAAAATCCATAGTTACAAGCAGGTCCAAGTGGAAAAACTACATAACGAAATCAAACAGCTCATCATTGATGCGCTTAATCTAGAAGATTTAACCATTGAAGATATCGAAACCGACGCACCATTATTCGGTGACGGCTTAGGTTTAGATTCTATCGATGCTCTCGAACTTGGTTTGGCGATCAAAAAGAAATACAACATTGTTATTGATGCTGATGACTCAAACACTCGTGAGCACTTTGCGTCAGTGAGCAATCTTGCTAACTATATCTCTGCCCAAACTAGTGAATAATTCGTAGGTACTTTCATGACAGATGTAAACAAAGAACAAGTATTTGACCAAGTAAAAGACGCACTTGAAGAATTGTTTGAAATTGATGCTGCGGATATTGTGCCAGAAGCGCATCTATACCAAGATCTCGATCTAGATAGTATTGATGCAGTCGATCTTGTGGTTCACCTACAAAATGTAACTGGCAAAAAAATCAAACCTGCGGAATTCAGCACTGTTCGTACAGTTGATGACGTAGTAAACGCCGTAACAGAGCTTCTGAAGGACGCCTAATGCGCCAATTGCTGACAGTATTGTCCGCAGTTGTTCTGCTTGCTTACCCATTTGCTATCTATTTCGGCATAGAGCGCTTTGGTATTTCTTTGGTGGGGATAGTACTTATCGTCGCCTTAGGAGTTCGGTTGTTTTCCGTTCAGCGAACCCAACTAAAAGAACTCAAATCTGTCGTTCAAATCAGTGCGATAACTGGGATCTCATTGATTGGCCTAAGTATCCTGTTTAGACAACATGGATGGATGACGTTTTACCCCGTCGTGGTCAATCTATGCATGCTGATTGTATTCGCTTCCAGTTTGAAACAACCACAAACCATCATTGAACGCTTAGCTCGCCTTCAGGAGCCTAACTTGCCAGAAAGTGGTGTAGCTTACACCCGTAAAGTTACTGTAATTTGGTGTGCATTCTTTATTATCAATGGGCTGATAGCACTGTATACCTGCTTTCAACCTTTAGAAGTTTGGACGCTTTATAACGGGCTAATTAGCTATCTACTCGCAGGGGCTCTTATGGCTACTGAATGGGTAGTTCGCCAGATTATTCGTAAGGATCACTAGACATCATGCCTCTCGCTTCTACCGACTTTGTGTCAATTGAAAACCTACTCTGTGCCCCCCGAGCATCATCAACACCAGTTGCCTTTGATCAGCAACAAGTGATGACTTGGGCAGAGTTTCAACATGATGTCGCCTACTACGCTGACACACTATCCAAGCAAGACGTTCAACGCGTCGCGCTATGCTTTTGTGATAGCTACCTGTTTGCGGTCGGCTTTTTCGCTGCCTGCTACGCACAAAAAGCGCTCGTCCTTCCAGGAAATTACCAAATTGAAGCAGTCAAAGAGTTGCAACAACATTTTGATCTCTTGCTCCATGATGAGGCAGTGCCAATCGCAACCGGACTCACTGCTTTAACGGTGAAAAAGCAATCAGAACCAAGCACTCAAGCATGCTCAATAGACTGGCAACCATTAGCTGCAGAAAAGCTGATTGTGACTTTGTTTACTTCTGGCTCTAGCGGCTCAGCAAAAGCGATAAGCAAAAGCCTTGACCAGCTCGATACAGAACTGTCGATTTTGCAGTCACTGTGGGGTGAACAAATTGATGGGACTCGAATTGAAAGTACCGTTTCTCATCAACATATTTACGGCTTGCTGTTCCGCCTATTATGGCCATTGTGCGCAGCTAGGCCGTTTGCGACACAAAACCTCGAATTCCCAGAACAAATTGTTCACCATGCCAACCCCGATACTGTTTTGGTCAGTAGCCCAGCACTATTAAAACGCCTAACTCAAGAACACCAGCGTACCCCACTAAGGGCTGTGTTCTCTTCTGGCGGCCCACTGGCGAACTCTGCAGCTATTCACAGTGAAGAGCTGTTTAGTCAACTGCCTATCGAAGTGTTTGGCAGTACAGAGACCGGTGGTATCGCACACAGGCAGCAGTTCTCTGCAATGACTCCTTGGCAATTATTCCCCGGTATTGAAGCTCAGTTGAACGAAGAGCGGTGTTTACGATTACGTTCGCCACATATCAACGGCCAAGAGTGGTATCAAACTGCCGATGAGTGTTATTTTCATGATAAGGTTTCATTCGAACTGAAAGGCCGTACTGACCGAATTGTAAAAGTTGAAGAAAAACGCATCTCGCTAGTTGAAGTCGAAAAACGTCTAGAGCAACTAGAATGGATTGAGGAGAGCGCGGTAATTCCAAAAACCGAGGAGAGCAGACTCTCTCTATGTGCCGTTATTGTCCTGACGGAAAAAGGCCATCAAGAGATCAATGCCCTAGGCAAGGGAAAATTTTGGATTGCCCTTAGGAAAGCGTTACGAAATTGGTTAGAGCCTATCGCGATACCAAGGAAGTACCGCTTAGTGGATGAGATTCCCTTAAATAGCCAAGGGAAACGACAAGTCACTGAAATAGAAAATTTATTCCAATAAAGACAAATAACAATGGAACAAAGAAAACCAACCATTACCGAAGTGCACGTCGAAGACAATAGCGCGACTATCATCATGAAGGTCGACGCTAATATCTTGGATTTCCGTGGTCACTTTACCCACTTCCCACTATTGCCTGGTGTCAGTCAAATCGATTGGGCGCTGTTTTACGCCATTGAGTTTTTAGGCACACCACCTCTTTTCAAAGGAATGGAAGTGATCAAGTTTCAAGAACCAATCCTACCCGATAGCGTGGTGACTCTTGAACTCACTTGGGACGATGATAAACAAAAGCTCGCGTTCAAATACAGCTCTGAAACATCAGACCGCCTAGTCATTCACTCTTCTGGCAAGATGAAGTTAGGTGGATAGTGTGAGCCATTACCAAGCCTGTTTTCTAATCCCTTGTTACAACCACGGCAGTACTATCGCCGCTGTGGTGTCTTCGCTAGACTCTTTTCAACTCCCTTTTATCGTCGTGGACGACGGTAGCAATCAAGAAACAAAACAGGCATTAAACCAAGTTTCTCAGCAAGATAATGTCACATTAGTCACCTTGGAGCAGAACCAAGGTAAAGGTGGTGCCGTGATGGCGGGCATCCGCCAAGCAAACCAACTGGGTTACAGCCATGTAATTCAAATTGATGCCGATGGCCAACATGACATTCAAGCACTGCCAAAGCTGATGGAGCGTTCTGTTCAATACCCAGAGCATTTGATTTCTGGCCAACCTATCTATGACGATAGCGTACCTAAAGCGCGCCTATACGGTCGTTACGCCACCCATATCTGGGTATGGATAGAAACCCTCTCTTTTGCGATTAAAGACAGCATGTGCGGTTTTCGCGCCTACCCCGTAAAAAGCACCATCGCCGTGCTCGATAAATACGATATCGGCAAGCGAATGGACTTCGATATCGAAATTTTGGTTCGTATGTATTGGGAAGATGTCGAGATCGACTTCGTTGAAACGCGCGTGATCTATCCTGAAGGTGGAATCTCTCACTTTGATGCACTTTGGGACAATTTAAAGATCAGTTGGATGCATACACGGCTGTTCTTTGGCATGTTACCGAGAATCCCTAAGCTACTAACGCGCAAACGTCGATCGGCCACCAATGCTCACTGGTCAAAACGTCAAGAACAAGGCACCATCATAGGTATTAAACTGATGCTGGCGATCTACAGCTTGCTGGGCCGCAAAGTATTTAACCTGATCCTTAAGCTAGTCATACGCTATTACCATCTGACAGGTAAAAATGCCAAGCAAGCCTCTGAAACCTACTTGGCTCAGCTCTCTAACTACGCATCACAGCAGCAGATTGAATTACCTCAGTCATTAGATAGCTACCACCATCTGCTCTCTTTCGGTCATACCATGATCGATAAGCTTGCCGCATGGAAAGGCGACTTCAGTGTGGATAACCTCACTATCCATGGTCAAGAGCAGTTTCAGGAGATGGTTGATAACAAACAGGGTGTGCTATTGCTAGGTTCTCACCTTGGCAATATCGAACTTTGCCGTGCCCTTGGTCGTCGACATAAGCATATTAAGATCAACGCTCTGGTATTTACCGAACATGCAGAACGTTTCAATACAGTTATGAAAGCAGTCAACCCCAAGTCAGACTTGAACCTGATTCAGGTGAGTTCAATGGGACCTGACACCGCTATTTTACTGCAGCAGAAAATCGAACAAGGTGAGTGGGTGGTCATCGTCGGTGATAGAACTTCCACCAGCAAAGAGAGCCGCTCGGTATGGGCTGACTTTTTAGGTAAGCCTGCACCTTTCCCGCAAGGGCCATTTATGTTGGCTTCAGTATTAAAAACCCCAGTATATTTGCTATTTGGCTTAAGAGATGACTCTAGTGAGACACCTCACTTCAACGTCTATTTTGAGCATTTTAGCGACAAACTCGTATTACCAAGAAAAGAGCGCCAGAAAGCGCTACAAGATGTGGTGCAAAACTACGCGAATCGCCTAGAGTACTACACTCTACAAGCCCCTTTACAATGGTATAATTTTTTCAATTTTTGGACATTAAGTAATCAGTACGATGACGACGCAAAACAATAAAACCATCACGTTTGGCGCACAGGCTTTAACCATCGAAGATGTGGTAGCCATTGCTCAAGGTGCCAATGCCGATCTCAACAACTCACCAGAGTTTACCGCTAAGATCGACCGCGGTGTCGCTTTTCTTGAGCGACTGCTCAAGGAAGAAGGCGTCATCTATGGCGTGACAACTGGTTACGGTGACTCATGTACGGTTGCCATTCCCCCTAACTTGGTCGATGAGCTGCCACTGCACCTAACTCGCTTCCACGGCTGTGGTCTTGGTGAAGTGCTGTCTCATGAGCAAGCGCGTGCGGTATTAGCCACTCGTCTTTGTTCACTGGCTCAAGGCGTATCAGGCGTCACTCACGACTTACTGAACCAAATTGTTACGCTGATTAACCAAGATATCGCGCCACGCATCCCGCAAGAAGGCTCTGTTGGTGCAAGTGGCGACTTAACACCGCTTTCATACCTAGCTGCTGCACTTATCGGTGAACGTGACGTGCTGTACAAAGGTGAAACTCGTCCAACGGCAGAAGTGTTCGCTGAGCTTGGCATTGACCCAATTCAGCTTAAGCCGAAAGAAGGCTTAGCACTGATGAACGGTACATCGGTAATGACCGCACTGGCTTGTCTTGCTTACAAACGTGCTGAATATCTCGCACAGTTATGTACCAAGATTACAGCGATGGTTTCTGTAGGTATGCACGGTAACGACTTCCATTTTGATGAAGCGTTATTTGCGGTGAAACCTCACCCAGGTCAGCAACAAGTCGCGGCTTGGCTGCGTGATGATCTAAAAGCTGAACGCCCACCACGCAACAGTGACCGCTTACAAGATCGTTATTCTCTGCGCTGCGCACCACATGTAATAGGTGTGGTTCAAGACTCTCTACCATGGCTGCGTTCGATGATCGAAAATGAGTTAAATAGTGCCAACGATAACCCAATTATTGATGGTGATAACGAACGCGTCCTGCATGGTGGTCACTTCTACGGCGGTCACATCGCAATGGCAATGGATACGCTAAAAACCGGTATTGCTAACCTTGCAGATCTGCTTGATCGTCAAATGGCGCAGTTGATGGATTACAAGTTCAATAACGGCCTGCCATTTAACCTAACCGGTGCTGAAGGCGAGCGTAAGCCAATCAACCATGGCTTTAAAGCCGTTCAAATTGGTATTTCAGCATGGACAGCCGAAGCGCTGAAACACACCATGCCAGCGAGCGTATTCTCACGTTCTACGGAGTGCCACAACCAAGATAAAGTGAGCATGGGTACCATTGCTGCACGTGACTGCCTACGAGTACTCGAACTTACAGAGCAAGTAGCCGCTGCTTCATTACTAGCGAGTATTCAAGCGGTTGAAATTCGCCGTCGTCATAATGAACTCGACGAGCACCACATGAGTGATAATTTGAATATGATTCGTGACGCGGTATTGAGCGAATTTGAATTCGTTATCGAAGACCGCCCATTGGAGCACGATTTACGTCACTTTATCGACCGTATCCAGCAGCGTCACTGGTCGCTCTATTCGGAGGCGTAATGGAGCAAGAGATCCTTTTCCCTCTTGAATCGGAGGTGACTATGGTCACCTCTTTCCAAGATGCCGACCCTATGGGCGTAATATACCACGGTAACTACTTCCGCTTTTTTGAAGAAGCTCGTCGTATCATGATGGACAAGATTGACTACGGTTACTTAGCGATGAATGACTCTGGTTATATGTGGCCGATCATTGATACGCGCGTAAAGTACGTGAAAGCGATCCCGTTTAATCACGAGATCCGAGTGACAGCCAAGCTGACCGAGTGGGAAAACCGCTTGCGTGTCGACTATGTCATTTATGATGCTCAAACAGGCAAGCGCATGTGTAAAGCGCACACCACTCAAGTGGCCGTTTCGATTAAAGAACAAGAGATGTGTTTCGCCTCTCCGCATGTATTTATCGATAAAGTCGAGCAATGGCACCGAGAAGGAAAAATCGCATGATCAAACGCTGTCTGGCTTCACTGCTAATTTTGGTCTCTCCCCTAGCCTGGTCATCGGTTACCGATTTGGCTTCGCTACAAACTCAACTTTCTCAACATGAGACAGTACGAGGGGATTTTACTCAGCAGCGACATATTGAGATGTTTGAACAGCCACTAAGCTCTGAAGGCCACTTTACCCTCAACAAAGAGCAAGGCTTACTGTGGCAACAAGAGACACCTTTCCCAGTCGGTTTAGTGCTCACCCAAGACAAACTGCGTCAAACCTTTGCAGGTCAACGACCACAAGTCATTACCGCGAAAGAAAACCCAATGGCGTTTTACTTTAGCCATATTTTCCTTGCTGTTTTCCACGGCGATACGGAAGCGTTAAAAGAGCAGTTTGATATTACCTTCAACACTGAATCTGATCAGTGGACAATCGAACTGACGCCACTCAATGCGCCACTCAATACGGTATTCGCATCAATTACTCTGTCAGGCAGTGACAATATCGACCAACTCGAACTGTTAGAGATTCGTGGCGATAAAACCGAAATTAGCTTCACCAACCAAACTCATCAGCCTGAAGGATTAACCGATGTTGAAAAGCAACAGTTCAACTTCTGATCCTTGGTTTATGGGTAAACGCATAGCAGTTGCATGGCTAGGAATGGTGGGGTTGTTCTTAGCCATGTTGTCCTATCAATGGCTATGGTCAGCGCAATCACCGATTGAAACTGACATCCTCAAGCTGCTACCTAAAAACCAGCAAAACCCAGTGGCAGAACAAGCTTTCGAGGCCGTTTCAAATAACCTTAGTGATAAGGTCGTGTTTGTGGTTACTGCCTCAGATAGTCAAAACAGTTACGCCGCTGCAAGTAAACTAGCTCAAGACCTTAGTGACACTGGCTTATTCACCGACGTGGTCGGCCAAGTGGATGAGAAGCAACAAAGCCTTTGGGCCGCCTATTATTTTCAGCACCGCTTTCAGCAGCTCACCGAAGCGCAGCGCCAACGCTTGACCGAGCAGCCGCAAGCTCAAACCCAGCATGTATTGCAGGCCATTTATAATCCATTTGCTGGCGTGACAGGCAATGAGCTTAGCAGCGACCCATTTTTGATCTTTCGTGACTACCTATCACAACTGACCCAGCTTAGCAGTGCCTTTACCCTCAACAATGGCTTTCTCTCCACCAGCTATCAAGGGCAAGAATACGTACTGGTCACCGCAACACTCAAAGACTCTCCCTATAGCCTTAGCGCGCAAAACGGCGTCAGTCACATCCAACAAATTGAGCAAAGCCTGACTGAGCAATATCACGTTGAGTTTTATCACACTGGGGTTCTATTCTACGCTGAGTTCGGCACACAAAGCGCCAAGTCAGAAATCAGCACCATCGGACTGTTTTCGCTGCTCGGCGTCGTCGTCTTAATCATCGGCGTATTTCGCAGTGCTGCCCCTCTTTCACTGGCATTGCTATCGATCACGATAGGCTTGATTGCCGCACTCTCGGTGACAACATGGCTGTTTGGTACCGTTCATCTATTTAGCTTAGTGTTTGGCGCAAGCCTAATTGGCGTGTCCATCGACTATGCGTTTCATTACCTCACCGAACGGTTAGCGGCAGGTAATCAATGGGACAGCAAAAAAGGATTAAAGCATATCTTTGCTGCCATCACGATGGGCCTACTGACCAGTCTAATTGGCTATATGGGGATGCTGATTGCTCCATTCCCCGGTCTACAACAGTTAGCGCTATTTTCATCGATTGGCTTAGCAGCAGCCTATGCCACCGTCGTAGCTTGGTACCCAATCCTTGCCATTAAACCAAGTCAAACCAGACCACTTCCCGGCCAGACTATTTGGCAACACTGGCTCAATATGTGGTCCAAGCCTATGGTGCGCCGCGCACTACCATTAACTTGCCTGATTGTGGCATTAGTTCCGCTGGCTAACCTTCAATACGATGATGATATTCGACAACTTCAAGCAATGCCTGAATCGTTGAAGCAACAAGAAACCTTTATCTCGCAACTGAGTGGCTTAAACTCATCACAGCAAATGGTGGTCGTTACCGCTGATGATGATGAGCAGCTTTTACAAAAACTCGAAACCTTTAATAGCCAACTTAACCAGTGGCAAAGCCAAGGTGTGATTGAAGGTTTTCAGAGCCTCTCGCAATACATTAGCTCAGCAGCAACTCAAAAATCTGACTATGAGCTGATTAAAGACTTGTACCACAACCAAGGTCCTGCATTAGCCAGCACGTTAAAGCTCAGCGCCGTTCCACAGTTAACTCAAACCTTTGAGCCAGTATCTCTGCAAGATTATTTGACTCACTCCGTTTCCGAGCCGGTTCGTTTTCTCTATGTCGGTAACGTTGAAGGCAAAGTCGCCAGTGTCGTGCTGCTCAAAAAGCTAAACAATATCGAAACAGTCAAAGAGTATGTCGCCGACCAGCCAGATATGAGTTACCTAAATAAAGCGGCTGAAATCTCCGCTCTGTTTGCTGATTACCGAATCAAAGTGATGGAGCTTATCGCCGTGGCCTTATTGGTCATTGGTGGAGTACTGACCAAGCGCTATGGCTTTTCTCATGCGATTAAGATTCTGATTCCGTCACTGATCGCGTGTATTGCCGGATTGGCCGCCGCTTCAGCAATTGGTTCAACACTGAATCTGTTCAATTTACTCGCACTTATTCTCATTATTGGGATTGGCATCGACTACACACTGTTTTTTGCTGAAAAAGCACGTAGCCCTAGTACATTACTCGCGATCACCTTATCGGCTATGACAACGCTATTGTCGTTTGGCTTACTGTCACTCAGTGAGACTCATGCCATTCATAGTTTTGGTATCACTGTACTCAGTGGCATCTTTGTCGCTTGGCTGCTATCCCCGTTAGCAATTAAAGAGAGGCTCTCTTGAAACTGGCTCATATAACAAAAACACTAACTGTGATCGCAGTGTGCGGTGTACTTGCTGCTTGCGCAACCAAGCCTAAAGACACCACACCACAAGTTGAAATCGCGCAGGGTCAAATGGTTAATCTACCCTCGCCTAACTCTCTTGGTTATGGCCTGAATGCCAGTCAACTTATCTCCGCAACTTGGACAGTTGATGACAACGTGCGCTCAGAGCAATTACCTGTTCAACTTCAAGTCAGCGCAGATAAGTTGGTGCTCGCCGGGTTTTCTTCTTGGGGAACGCGTATCTTATCGCTGACTTATCAAGATGATGCGATAACCAGTGATGTTCTAACCGGATTGGGCAGCGCGCTTCCCGCACCAGAACAGGTACTATTTAATCTAATGATCACTCTCTGGCCCTCTTCTGCTTGGGAAGGCCCATTAAATGAGGTAAGGTGGCAAATGATTGATAAAGCAGACTCTCGAGCGATTTTCGATAGCAATGGCACTCAAATTATCAACATAAAATACGGTAGCAATGAGAAGCTAGATGGAGAAATACTCTTTCACAATCTCATTGACGGCTACACTATAAAAGTGAATACGCTCCAGTATCAAAAAGTACAACTGACACCGCAGTAATATCCATGACAACAAACATTTCTAGACCCATTTTTATACAAAGTTGTGGCTTTCACAGTGCGATGGGCTCAGACGCAGCCGAGATCCATCAATGCCTAAGTGGTCAGCGCCAATCTAACATGGTGAAGGATACCAACACCCTTAACACTGGGGCTTGTACCGTGACTGGCCAAGTCAGCGAATCTTTACCCGCTATTCCGCAGCACCTTATCGAGTTTAACTCTCGCAATAACCAATTAGCTCTCTCTGCGTTAATGCAAATTGAAGAGTCTGTACACCACGCGATTAAGCAATTTGGTCAGTCACGCATTGCGGTTGTTATCGGCACCAGTACCTCCGGGATCTCTGATGGCGAAATGGCTTACAGCCAGCAAATTGAGTCTGGCGAGTTTCCAAATGGCTATCACTACCGCAAGCAAGAGTTAGGCAATACTAGCGAGTTCATCGCCCAATACTTTGGCCTAACAGGACCTTGTTATGCGATATCGACCGCTTGTTCATCCAGCGGTCGTGTCTTTATCACGGCTCAGCGATTACTTCGCAGCGGTATTGTTGATGCAGTGATTGTCGGAGGTGTTGATACTCTATGTCGACTGACGTTAAACGGTTTTCACGGCCTAGAAGCCTTGTCACCAAGCTTATGTCAGCCATTTAATGCCAACCGTGACGGCATCAATATCGGAGAATCGGCGGCGTTGATGTTAGTTAGCAACGAACCTTCACTAGTCGCTCTACTTGGCGCTGGAGACAGCTCTGACGCTCACCATATTTCAGCGCCTCATCCTGAGGGTAACGGTGCGGAAGTGGCGATGAAAAAAGCACTCTCTGATGCTGGTTTGACGGTCGATGACATCGGATATATCAACGCCCATGGAACCGCAACCCCACTGAACGACAGTATGGAAAGCAAAGCCATCTATCGACTGTTTGGCTCAAACGTTCCTGTCAGTTCAACCAAACCTCTTACTGGCCACACTCTTGGCACAGCGAGCGCTACTGAAGCCGCCATTGCATGGCATATTTTAAAACATGATTTAGAACTACCAATTCAGCATTGCCAGGATAAAGCTGACGATATTGAAGTTTCACTGGTTGAAGCTCCGACTAAACTGGCGGGCAAAGCAATTTTAAGTAACTCTTTTGCTTTTGGTGGTAATAACATTAGTCTAATTTTTGGTTACACCCATGACTAACTTCCCTTCAATTGATCAACTCTTGCCGCATGAAGATCCGATGATTCTGATCGACGAAGCGCTAGATATTCAAACAGACAGCATTCATTGCCAAGTAGAGATCGGTGCTAAAAACCCATTCTTCGACCAAGAGTCGCAAACTCTACCCGCTTACGTCGGAATCGAGTTTATGGCTCAGTCGGTCGCCGCTTGGTCTGGCTACCACTCGTTACAAAAAGGCGAGCAGCCACCGATTGGCTTCCTACTTGGCAGCCGTCGTTACTCTTCTCATTGCGATAGATTCCAAAATGGACAGCGACTTGATGTTTTTGCTGAAAAAGTAATGGAAGATAACGGAATGGCAGTATTCACGGCACGTATTGAATTCGAACAACAAATAATGGCAAGCTGCCAACTTAACGTATACGTGCCAACAGAAGAAAAATTACAAGAAATGAAAATCAGGAGTCAACAATGACCCGACAAGTACTAGTCACAGGTGCCAGCAAGGGTATTGGTAAAGCAATTGCAACCCAACTTGCTACAGATGGATTTACCATTGTTGTCCACTATATGGGCGATATGAAGGGTGCCCAAAATACCCTAGATACCATCGAGAAAAATGGTGGTAATGGCCGTCTGATTCAATTTTATATCAGCAATCGCGAAGAGTGTCGCGAAAAGCTAGAAGCCGATATTGAGCAGCATGGTGCCTACTATGGCGTGGTAAACAACGCGGGGATTACCCGTGATACTGCCTTCCCTGCGATGACAGAAGAAGAGTGGGATGGTGTTATTCATACCAACCTAGATAGCTTCTACAACGTACTGCATCCTTGCGTGATGCCAATGGTACAAAAACGCAAAGGTGGTCGAATTGTGACCCTAGCATCTGTATCTGGCTTAATGGGTAACCGTGGTCAGACTAACTACAGTGCAGCAAAAGCCGGCGTGATTGGTGCCACTAAGTCACTGGCGCTAGAACTTGCTAAGCGTAAGATTACGGTTAACTGTGTCGCGCCGGGTCTGATTGATACTGGCATGGTTGATGAGCACGTCAAAGAACACGCAATGCCACAGATCCCACTTCGTCGCATGGGCGAACCTGAAGAAGTTGCAGGCCTCGTTAGCTACCTAATGTCAGACATCGCCAGTTATGTGACCCGCCAAGTTATCTCCGTAAATGGAGGCCTAGTATGAGCCGCCGCGTTGTAGTGACTGGCATGTCAGGTGTGACCGCATTTGGTAACGACTGGCAAGCGGTAGAACCGAAGCTCCGTGCTTGTGAAAATGCCACCGAATACATGGAATCTTACGAGCAATATGACGGCCTAAACACTAAACTGGCAGCGCCTGTTGATGACTTTGAACTGCCAAAGCATTACAAGCGTAAACAAGTTCGCGGTATGGGTCGAGTCTCTAAGCTCGCGACTGTGGCCACTGAAAACGCCCTTATTCAATCAGGACTGATTGGTAACGATATTCTAACTAACGGCCAAACGGGTATTGCCTACGGCTCATCAACGGGCAGTACCGATGCGATTGGTGCATTCGGCGTAATGCTCAATGACAAAACCACCAAAGCGATTACCGCCACGACTTACGTGCAAATGATGCCGCATACGACTGCGGTGAACGTTGGCCTATTCTTCGGCCTAAGAGGTCGTGTGATTCCAACCAGCAGCGCGTGTACATCAGGCAGCCAAGCGATTGGTTACGCTTATGAAGCGATCAAGCATGGTTACCAAACCGTTATGGTGGCAGGTGGCGCCGAAGAACTTTGCCCTACCGAGTCAGCAGTATTTGATACTCTGTTTGCGACCAGCTTAAAGAACGAAGCACCAAAATCGACACCACGCCCCTATGACAGCCACCGTGACGGCCTAGTGATTGGTGAAGGTGCGGGCACGCTAGTACTAGAAGAGTATGAACATGCGAAGGCGCGCGGTGCGAAGATCTACGCTGAAATCATTGGTTTTGCCAGCAACTGCGATGCCGCTCACGTGACTCAGCCGCAAATGGAAACCATGCAAATCTGTATGGAAATGGCACTGCAAGACGCAGGCATTGAACCTGAGAAGATCGATTATGTTTCAGCGCACGGCACAGCAACGGACCGCGGTGACATTGCAGAGAGTAACGCAACAGCCAACGCTCTAGGTAAAGTGCCAATCAGTTCATTGAAGAGCTACTTTGGCCATACACTTGGTGCATGTGGTGCGATTGAAGCTTGGTTAAGCTTAGAGATGATGCACACAGGCTGGTTTAGCCCAACACTAAACCTAGAATCGCTAGACGAGCAATGTGGCAACTTAGACTACATTACTGGCACTGGCCGCGAACTAGAGGTTGATTACTTAATGAGTAACAACTTCGCGTTTGGTGGCATAAACACGTCGATCATCTTTAAGAAGATCTAATCTCTCTAGCAACCATAAATGAAAAAACGGACTGGTCATTGCCAGTCCGTTTTTTATTCATCAGCTGCCCTAGTGGACAGTATTGCAACCGATTAATACTTTATACAGTGACCTTTTTAATCACAATCGCAGTTCCCATACCACCGCCAATGCACAATGAGGCTAAACCATATTCAAGTTGGCGCTTGTCCATCTCGTAAAGCAAGGTAGTCAGTATACGGCCGCCTGATGCACCTAGTGGATGACCAAGAGCGATTGCTCCACCATTTACGTTAGTTTTGTCATCGAACCACGTCATTGGCAATTGATACTTTTCACTTAAACCGTGCATAACACCCAGAGCTTGTGCAGCAAATGCTTCATTTAACTCGAGCAATTGCATATCAGCCAAGGTCATTTTAGCGCGTTCTAGTGCCTGCTCTACCGCAGGTACTGGCCCCAAGCCCATGTACGCCGGATCAAGGCCACCTTGACCATAGCTTACAATCTCTGCCATTGGTTCAAGATGGTGAGCAGCTACTGCGTCTGCCGAAGCAAGGATAAATGCAACACCACCATCGTTAATACCTGATGCGTTGCCCGCTGTAACACTACCTTCTTTTCGAAATGCTGGTTTTAGTTTCGCTAAACTCTCGATTGACGCATCATGACGTGGATATTCATCTTGATCAAAGCTAACCACTTGACGTCTCTGTTTAACCTCAACAGGTACAATCTCTTCGTTAAATCGACCTGCTTCTATTGCAGCAACGGCACGCTGTTGGCTGCGTAAAGCGAACTCATCTTGAGTCTCACGACTTATCTGATACTTTTCAGCTATATTTTCTGCCGTCATACCCATATGGTATTGGTTAAACGCATCAGTCAGACCATCGTTGATCATCGTATCAAGCACTTGCTGGTGGCCCATCTTACTACCAAAACGGTTTTTACCATCAAGAACGTAAGGCGCACTGGACATGTTCTCCATACCTGCAGCAACGACAAGCTCAGCATCGCCGGCTTTGATCTTACTCGCTGCTTCCATCACGGTTTTCATTCCACTACCGCAGATCATATTGAGTGTGTATGCTGGTACTGAATCTGGCACTCCAGCAAACATAGCGGCTTGGCGACCAGGTCCCATTCCTTGTCCAGCTGAAAGTACATTACCAACAATGACTTCATCTAATAATTCTGGTTTTAGTTTTGCCTGTTGTAAGGCGGCTCGAATCGCATGTCCGCCTAGCTCACAAGCCGGCGTAGCAGCAAGACTACCACCAAAACTACCTAGCGCAGTACGTTTGGCTGCAACGATATAAACTTTTCGCATACTACTGCCCTCTTAAATAACCAGACCGCCATCGATTTTCAATGTCTGACCAGTGATAAAGCTCGCATTGTCACTGGCTAAAAATGCGACACCATTGGCAATATCTTCCGGTTTACCCATACGACCAAGCGGAGTTTTCGTTTTCATGTAATCTAATACTTTCTCTGGTAGATCGACGGTCATTGGCGTTTCAATAAAGCCAGGGGCAACACAGTTCGCACGCACTTGTGCGCCTTTACGAGAAAACTCTTTTGCCCAACCCTTAGTCATTGCGATGACACCACCTTTAGTCGCGCCGTAATTGCTTTGGCCAATATTGCCATCAGTGCCGACGACGGAAGACATTGTAATGATAGAACCGATACCATTTTCGATCATAAGCGGTGCAACAGCCTGAGTCATATTAAATACGCCCTTCAGATTTACGTTGATGACTGCGTCCCACTCATCTTCCGTCATGCGATCAAGCAAGTTATCACGAGTGATCCCTGCGTTATTTACTAGCACGTCCACTTTACCGTGAGTAAGTTGAATCTCTTCAACCAAGCCTTGTATTGCGCTCCGATCACAAACGTTCAACTGCTTCACTTTTACATTGCTATACTGTGCTTCAAGTTCTTGAGCCACTTCGGTGTTCATATCGCAGGCATAAACCATAGTAGCCTGCTGTTTTGCGAATGTTTCAACGATACAGCGACCAATTCCTTGGGCACCTCCAGTTACAATACAGATTTTGTTGGTAAGCATAATTTCACCTTATTTGGATAGGTTGCGAGGCTACGTCTTGGCATAGTTTGACCCGCAGTAGGTAAACCTATTCTATGGGGTGAATGATGCTTTGTTGACTGATTCCAACTCAAAACACTATTGCAAAAACGGGACAATCTTATATTGTGTATAGGCAATTACGCCCTGCTCTTGATGCAATTATTAACATTCTTAAACCAAGAATGTCGCAATAACTTACGAATAGAAGTACAGCGCTTTAGTTTATGAATAAACGACAAAGTACCAACGCTCCAAATACATTATTAAGGTCAACATAATGCTCGATAAAATCGTCTATTTCCTGCACGTTGTTCGCACTGGCTCATTTAGTCTAGCCGCCAAGCAATATGGTATTTCGGCATCAGCTGGAAGCCGATGGATCATTGAACTCGAAGAGAGTATGGGAATAAGCTTGCTTAAGCGTTCGACCCGTAAAGTGGTTCCGACACAAGCGGGATTGCGTTTATTCGAGCGGTTTAATCGAGTCAATAGCGAAATCGATGACATATTTACTGAAATTCAAAATCTCGGTAACGACGATCGCGGTATCATACGCATTGCCTCTACCCCACTATTTGCTCGTGACTTTCTTAGCACTATCGTCGGTGAGTATTTGCAGCAACATCCACATGTCACTTTCCGTATTATGGAAACAGCCTTTGATATGGATCATATCGACGAAATTGATTTCGCTATTCGAGCTAGTGCTATCTATCAAGGCTTCCAAGAAAAAGACAGCTTATTGGTCAAGCGTTCGCTATTAAAATACCCGCTGATGGCCTGCTGCTCTCCCCAATACGTTGAAAAGTACGGTGAACCTGACCTGCCTGAAGATTTGCGCCGTCATAATTGCCTATATGCATCAACACTAGTGGGAGGCAGCAAGTGGGTATTTGAACGGGATGGAGAGATGACCACTGTCAATATTGCACAGACAGTCGAAGTGGAAGACAGCCAATTCATAAAAACAGTTGCACTCAATGGTGGCGGTATAGGCTATCTGCCAGTACGCCTGATAGAAAGTGAACTCGATGAGGGTTCATTGATGCCCGTATTACGTGAATATACCAACAGTGAATTCGAGTTTAGCCTCTACTATCGACCAAGAAAACAGATGCCTATACGCTGCCTTAACTTTAAGGATTACCTAATCAAACGTGTGAGAGAAATCGCCGAAGCAGAATGATAGCCATATCTAGAGCAGCCCACCAAGCTGCTCTTTATGTTCATCTTGTCCTAACTCATATTATCCCTTAAACGCAATTATCTTTCCTTTTATTGTCTATTTTTTCATTAATCATAAGTCAATACACTTTTCCTATCTGCTCCAAGCAATACTATTTTCCAGAAGGAAAACGAATAATGAAAATAAAAGTGTTAACAGCCCTACAAGCTTCAGATTTAATCAATGATGGTGATAGAGTAGTGCTAGGCGGCTTTATTGGTGCCGTAGTCCCTGAGGCTATCGAAAAAGCTATAGGTGAGCGTTACTTAACTACAGGCCACCCGAGCAATCTAGAACTCTATTTTACTGCAGGCCAAGGCAATGGTGTCGATAAAGCCACCAATCATCTCTCTCATCCGGGCATGGTCAGCATGGCATACGGTGGTCACTGGGGCCTAATCCCAAGGCTACAGCAATTAGCCAATGACGACCAAATCCAAGGCTATAACTTCCCACAGGGCGTGATTGCTCAACTCCTACGTGATTCCGCTGCAGGTAAGCCTGGCACTTTATCTCACGTCGGGTTAGGTACTTTTGTTGACCCTCGTCTCGGTGGCGGAAAAATCAACCAAGTCACTAAGCAAGATCGCGTTTCTGTCATGACTATTGATGGCGAGGAATTCTTATTCTACAAACGTATTAACCCAAATGTAGCATTACTTCGGGGTACTACCGCCGATGAGAACGGCAACATTACCATGGAAGACGAATGTCTATTTTTGGAAAACCTTGCCGCAGCTCAACTAGTGAGTAACTTAGGTGGTACTGTTATTGTCCAAGTCAAGCAGGTAGTTAAAGCTGGTACACTTGACCCTCAACAAGTGCGTATTCCCGGTATCTTTGTTGACGCAGTGGTTGTCGCGGAACCAGAAACGCACATGCAAACTTTTGCAGAAGAAATGAACCCTGCCTACTGCGGTCGCGGCCAAGCCACTGAAAAGGCCTCTTCAGTTCGCCGTTTGGATGCAAAGAAAATCATCGCTCGACGAGCCGCAATGGAACTTAAACAAGGCGCGATCCTCAATTATGGTATTGGGGTACCTGAAGTTATTGCTGAAGTCACCGATGAAGAAGGTATTACTGATCAAATGATCGCAACCGTCGAGCCAGGTGCGATCGGTGGAACACCTGCTGGGGGATTAAGTTTTGGTGCTTCAGCCTTCCCAGAGTCAGTCATTACGCAAGATCAAATGTTTGATTTTTATGATGGTGGTGGCATTGATCAGGCCTTCCTTGGATTAGCTGAATGTGACCAATTTGGTAACCTCAACGTATCTAAATTTGGCACTAAAATCGCCGGATGTGGCGGCTTTATCAATATCACGCAGAATGCTAAACAAGTGTTCTTCTGCGGCACTTTTACTGCGGGCAAGCTTGAAATTAAAACCGGAAATGGTGAACTAAAAATCATCACCGATGGCCATATTCAAAAGCTCATTGACCAAGTGCAGCAAATCACTTTTTCTGCTGAGGTGGCAAGACGTAACAACAAACCCGTGCTCTACATCACCGAACGTGCGGTATTTAAACTAGGCAAACAAAGTCTTGAGTTGATCGAAATCGCGCCAGGTATCGATCTTGAAAAAGATGTCTTAGCTCAAATGGCCTTCAAACCTATTGTTAGCCCAGATCTTAAGCTAATGGACTCTCGCATTTTCCATGACCAACCTATGGGGCTTACATTCGACTCTGCTCAACAAGCCTATGAAAACTGCAAACTCACTGCACAAACTGTAACAGCATAAACACTAGCTCTCCCCTTTTGCTAGGGGAGAGGGTTTTGCCATGAGAATCACCGTTCTTATTGCAAAACTACTTCTATGAGAAACACCATTATGAGTTATTCCATTAACCAGCTTGAGCTGGGTCAAAGTGCATACTTTGAAAAAACTATTAGTGAGTCTGACATTCAGATGTTCTGTGGCATCAGTGGCGATATAAACCCTGTCCATGTCAGCCAAATTGCTGGGCAGAATAGCATCTTCGGTAGCCGTGTAGCTCACGGGATAATGGTATCAGGATTAACCTCTGCCGTTCTCGGCATGCAGCTACCAGGTCCTGGCACTATCTATTTAGGGCAAGAGCTGAAATTCACTGCGCCGGTTTATATCGGCGACACTATTCGCGCCGAAGTAGAAATTATCGAAATTAACCGTGAGAAGAACATCGCTAAACTCGCGACGCGCAGCATTAATCAAAATAACAAAATCGTTATTGAAGGCATAGCGACTGTTATGCCTCCTAAACAGTAATACTTAAGGATTCATCATGATTATTAAACCTCAAATTAAAGGCGTGGTTGCACGCTCTTCTCACCCTGTAGGCTGTCATCAGTCAGTACTGAACCAAATTAATTACGTGAAAAATGCTGAACAGATTTCACAAGGACCAAAAAAGGTATTGATCTTAGGTGCATCATCTGGTTTCGGATTAGCTTCGCGCATCAGCCTCGCTTTTGGTGGTGCACATGCTGATACTATCGGTGTCTCTTTCGAACGTGGTCCAAGTGAAAAAGGCGTGGGTACTGCAGGCTGGTACAACAATATCTACTTCCGCCAAGAAGCTGAAAAAGAAGGGCTGATTGCTAAAAACTTTGTTGGGGATGCGTTCTCTACCGAAATGCGTCAGCAAGTGATTGACTACATTCAAACTGAATTTGGTGGACAAGTAGATCTAGTGGTTTACAGCTTAGCGACAGGCGTGAGACCCAATCCAGAAACCGGTGAGCTATGGCGCTCAGCAATTAAAACTTCTGGTGAACCAGTTGTCGGCCCAACAATTAATATTGAAAAAGACTGTTTAGAGTCAATGGAGGTGGGTTCAGCTTCGCCAGAAGAGATGGAATCAACCATCAAAGTGATGGGTGGTGAAGATTGGCAAAGTTGGATCGAAATCCTAGCAGACGCCGGAGTGCTAGCACAAGGCTGTAAGACAGTGGCGTACTCATATATTGGTGCTGAAGTCACCTACCCTATCTATCACAAAGGTACATTAGGGAAAGCTAAAGCTCACCTACACCGCACCGCTGATGAATTGAATCAAAAACTTAATCAACTTGGCGGAGAGGCTTACGTCTCAGTCTGTAAGGCTCTAGTAACAAAAGCAAGTGTCTTTATTCCTGCTTTCTCACCATACATTCTCTCACTGTTTAAAGTAATGAAAGAGAAAGGTACCCATGAAGGCTGTATCGAGCAAATGCAACGTTTATTCTCTAACCGCTTATACCAAGAAACAGTGCCTGTCGATGAAGCACGTTTAATTCGTATTGATGACTGGGAACTGGATCCAGAGACACAGCAACAAGTGGAAGTCCTCATGGCACAGATGACCGCTGACAACTTTACTCAAATTGGTGACTATGCGGGCTATAAACTCGACTTTTTACAACTGAATGGTTTTGGTTTTAGTGAAGTTGATTATGACGCTCCTGTTGACATCAACATGCTAGAAACCTTGCAACCGTAATAAATAGACTCTCCGCTCATCCCCGCTCTCATGCGGGGATATTGCTTCTCGTTGAATAGCAAAAATTAAAAAGAGAGCTACTTCACACAATTCATTATTGCAAACAAAGGATAATCCCCACTTTTAAAAGGGGTATTATTAACCTTAATAATAAATTTAACATTACCCTACAAGGTACACATTATGAGCAAGAAACATCTTATTGAATTGACGATATTTCTCACCTACGCATTATTTGCAATGTCTTGGGTAGCCGGCTCAATGATGACCAAGGACATCATGGCCTACTACAACATTGAAGGAATGGCAGCAGCAACATGGATGAATAATGCCATCACTATTGCTAAGATTATAGGTAACTTAACTGCGGCTTGGCTACTCGTTAAAATGGGGCCCAAAAAAGCCTTTACCGTCGCTTCATTACTTATCGTTGCAGGGGCAATTGGTGCTTTCGCCTCAAACTACCCTTTATACGTATTCTCACGTTTAGTGATGGGATTTGGTGGTGCATTTGCCATTGTTTACTTTAACCCAATTGTCATCAAATACTTCTCTGCTGAAGAACGCCCACTTATCAATGGCATCAATGCGGCAGCTTTTAACATGGGAAACCTGCTCGCTATCCTGTTTACTGGCTCACTACTCGCTAACCTAGGTGATTGGCAAAATGTTATTTTAGCTATTTCAGGCATTAGCTTCGCTATCCTTGTCGTTTGGTGGTTTATCAGTGACGACTTCTCTCTATCAAGCAACACTGCTGATGATAAAGAACAAGCCGTGTATACGCTAAAAGATGGCATTAAGGAACCTGTGAACTGGTGGTTACCTATTGCTTACTCAGGCCTGCTGTTTTGTTACATCTCTATTTTTGCCCTATTCCCACTAGTTCCAACGTTTGCAGCTGAAGCAAAATATTTATCATCTATAATGGTAGGTGCTGGCATGGTCGGTACTATCGTCGGTATTATTGTCGCTAAACGCTACCCACTACGCGTCCCTGTAATTCGTTACTGTGGCATAGCCATGACTGCATTCGCGGCACTGATGATCACGACAGCTAGCGCCCCTATTGCTTATATTGCTGCATTTATGGCAGGGTTCTTTATGTTTATCCCTATGACATCATTAGTGACATTACCACAAGAGCTTCCAAATATGACAATGGGACGTATAACCGTAATCTTTGGCATGTTCTGGTCAATTTCTTACTTACTTGAAACCATATTGATGTATTTCGCAGGCGTTTTAGCCGATAAGACAGGTAACATTGCATATGCTGCTACCTTCGCTGTAATTTGCTCGTCCTCTTTCTTTCTCGCTAGCCTCTTCTTACCAGAAACAGGCAAGAAGCCTCAAGCCGTCAATGCTGAACCTAAACGCTGTTAAGGAGCTACTATGCGTCAAGTTAGTCCTAAATTAAAAGCTTGGTTAGATCACTTCAATGTTTCAGTAAGTCAACTGGTCGAGAATGGTTTCAAACCAAATGCAATCAATGCTCGCGAAGGTTTAGCAAACTTAACCAAAGGGTTGGTCACTGATATTCCGGCGGTAGAATGGATTCAAGATGACATTGTTGCAGGAGGTGAATATCCTGTTCCTGTACGCATCTACCACCCTCAACCAAGTAACGCACTACCTGTACTGGTGTATTACCACGGCGGTGGTCATATGTCCGGAAGTGTGAGTGTTTATGATCCTATTTGTCGTAAACTAGCGTTAGCCACTAATCATATTGTTGTTGCAGTGGAATATCGCCTCGCACCAGAGTGCCCTTACCCAGCAGGCATCAATGATGCCTACTCTGTAGTTCAAAACCTGTGGCCAACGTTGAATCAACGCCAGCTGAAATACCTACCAAACCTTTCTATTGCAGGCGATTCTGGTGGTGGTGCAATAGTCGCAACTGTTAGTGCCAAAGCTCAATTTGATCAACACGTTACGATTGATAAGCAGATACTGATCTATCCAAGTCTCGACTACACTATGGACAGTCACTCGATGGATGAGAACGGCACCGGCTATTTATTGCAAAAAGGCAAAGTTGCTTGGTACTTCGACAACTACTTCCAACATGATGAAGATCGCAAGCAAGCCTCACCACTGTATCAGCCAATGACAGCAGATCTGCCCGATACGTTACTGTTTACCACAGAGTTCTGCCCACTTAGAGATGAAGGCTTGGCTTACTGTGAAACGGCAAAAAAAGCTGGGGTGAAAGTCGAGCATTATCACTTTCCAGATATGATTCATACTTTCATTAACATGGAAGATCTTGTAAAAGAAGAGTGTCAACTGACCTATCAGAAAATTAGCAATTTTCTAAATCGCTAATTTTCGAACCATCTCTCTCATCTAGAGGCTGAATAAGAAAAAGGACTGGTCATCACCAGTCCTTTTACAATGAAGCTAGAATAGCAATCAGCAATTTGGCAACTGATCGAGAAATTGTTGAAAACTGATTTCTCTGACTTTAGAAAGCACCTTGGTGAGATCATCAATCAAGCTACCATCGGACCAGTCAACACGAATATCGATAGGAGCACGTGTAAGACTCTCAATGCGCAATGACGCCGAATAAGTACCTCGTTTATCCCCTCCTGTCATAAGTGACCGGCTCAGAGCATCAATCAACATTTCTGGCAATGTTTCTTCATATCTCTCTTTATATTCCGGGCAATGACCTTGATACACTTGCTGAGGGTTAAGTGTTACTACTTCAATAAAGCGCTGGATAAAAGCGTGCAGTACAGCACCACTTTCAAGCATGTTGCCAGCAACCGCTATACCTCTAGGTGGGTGAGAAGTAGATACCTGATAAAGAACAGTGAAGACATTCACAGTAAGTATAGGTTCATATCACCTATACTCAATAGGGCAAAGCAAATCACCTCATTGCAGAATAAATACCTTCACAATCAAACAAGGGATATGCGTCATGGCAGACATAGATACCGCTCAATTAGTCGTTCCGGATTCTGTACTCAAGAGCTGGCAAGAAATTGTTGATTTGGTTGCCAAAATGACACAGTGCCCGGCTTCGCTAATCATGCGTATTCACGAAAATGACATTGAGGTGTTTTCTAGCAGTCGAAGCGAAAACAACCCCTACGCACCAAATGCAAAGGACTCGCTTGGGCATGGTCTGTATTGTGAAACCGTGATTCGCGAGCGGCGTATGCTGAACGTCCCCAATGCCCTCAACGATCCTGATTGGGATCATAATCCAGACATTAAGCTAGGTATGATTTGTTACTGCGGAATGCCTGTGTTTTGGCCAGATGATACCCCCTTTGGGACTATCTGCATGCTTGACAGCCAAGAACGCTACTTTGATGAAGATGCAATGTCGCTACTTGCTCGCTTTCAAACAGCTATCGAAGGTCAACTTGAAACCCTATATCGCAAAGAAGAGCTTACCCAATTCAATCAGGAGTTAGAAAACAAAGTCGCAGAAAGAACCAAGACACTTGCCGATCTCAGCAGCCGTTTACTCACAGAAATTGAGCAACGTACCGCTGCGGAAAACCACTTGGATTTTCACCTTCACTACGACCCGCTCACTAAACTCCCCAATCGAATCACACTGGCGGACGACCTCGCTAAACAGATGGCTTATCTAGAAGACGATGAACAAATTACCCTGATTTATTTCAGTTTGAGAAACTTTAAGTTTGTTAACGCAAGCTATGGTTACATGTTCGGTGATCAGATTTTGTCGTCACTGAGCCAACGGATCTGCCACAAGCTGCCCAAAAAGTGGAAACTGGCCAGAATTGTTGGCTCTGATTTCGTTCTGGCCGCCCAGCATCTGCGTACACCCAAACTTCAAGAACAAGCCATAGAACGAATTACCAATGCGTGCACCCAACCTTTTAGCGTCAATGGTATGAGTATCAATTTGCAATGTAATTTAGGTATCGCAGTGGCCCCATTAGATGCAACAGACTCGTTCAGCCTCATTCAGCGAGCCTGCTCCGCAATGAGTGAAGGTAAAAACGAGGGTTTGCAGGTCGCCTACTTTAATTTTGCTGCACAAAAAGCCGCCGAAGAGCGCTTACGACTTGAATCACATCTTTCTAAGGCGTTGAAGAACAACGAACTCGAAGTCCATTTCCAGCCGATCATCTGTCTCAAACAAGGGGGGAAAATCATTGGTGCTGAAGCGCTGTTACGATGGAGCAATCCAACGCTGGGGCAAGTCTCGCCAGACCGTTTTATTCCTCTAGCGGAAAGTAACGGACAAATAATAGAAATCGGCTACTTCGTTTTGCATCAAGCGCTGAAACAAGCCGCACAATGGCATCACATATCCCCGCACTCGTTTAAAGTGGCCATCAACATCTCACCAATCCAATTCCAAGAACGACACTTTGTACAACACTTACAAGACATTATTGATCTTTACCAACTGCCAGCGAAGTGCGTTGAATTGGAGCTAACAGAAGGCATCCTGCTGCAAGATGAAGAGTATGCGCAAAATGTCCTCGCTCAGTTGCGTCAATTCGGCTTCAGCATTTCTCTTGATGATTTTGGTACCGGGTACTCTTCACTCAGTTATCTGCAAAAGTACGCTTTCGATACGCTAAAAATTGATCGCAGCTTTATCAATCAGTTAGAACACAATCAACACAACCGAGAGCTTACCAGAGCCATTATCGCAATGGCGCACAAACTCAATATGATGGTGATAGCTGAAGGGGTAGAAGAGCGGTATCAAGAAGACTTCATCCGAACCGAAGAATGCAACTATGCTCAAGGCTTTTTGTATGGCAAAGCCGTTCCTGCTGACGAGTTTACGCAACAAATGACCAGTGGACTGTAATCACCGTCAAACGTTATAGGTATTGCCGTTCAGATCGTAAGGTCCTGATTAAGTTCAATGGAATTACGCACCAAAGCGATCACTGAATATAAATATTGACCTTACCCCTAAGGAAAGGTTTAGCCTGAATTTAATTGGAGTAATATTCGATATAGTAAAGATATAAATCTCATCGAATCTTATTTTCAGTATCTATGCATTGACTGCTATTAATTCTTGCTAAGGGTATTTTATGGATCGTAGAAGTTTTATTAAGAAATCAACATTAACTGGTATTGCGCTTACTGCTTTCCCTAGTAGCTATTCATTTTCTTCCGTATTGAAAAGTGCAAATAAGAATTTATTAACTCGTCAACCTCTACCTATTCCTCCTCTGGTTGATACAACGAAAAAAGAAACCGTTTATTTAAATATTAATGATGGAAAGTCTAGCTTTTTTGAGGATGTTGTTACACGAACATCAGGTATTAATACAGATTTTCTTGGTCCAGCCTTAAAAATGCGTAAAGGGGAAACCGCTAACATTCAAGTTAATAACAATCTAGATGAAACAGTCACACTCCATTGGCATGGTCTTGAAATTCCGGGACATAAAGATGGTGGACCACATCAAATGATAAAAGCAGGAGATCAATGGAAAGTTGATTTACCGATCACCCAACCTGCTGCGACTTGTTGGTTTCACCCACACCAGTATCCGCAAACAGCAGAGTTAGTAATGAGAGGTATCGCCGGACTGCTCGTCATTGAAGATGAAGAGAGCGATGCGCTCAACTTGCCGTCTGACTGGGGAATTAATGATATACCGATCATAATCCAAGATCGTAAATTCGACTCTAATGGTCAATTTGACTACAAGTTACTTGATATCGTTAACGTTTCAACCGGCTTTGCTGGAGACACTATGTTAATAAATGGGGCAATCAACCCTATTTTGGATGTTCCTCAGGGTTGGTCGCGTCTTCGTTTACTTAATGGTTCTAATGCCCGCAGTTATCTACTCTCATTTTCTGATCAACAAGAGTTCTACGTTGTTGCTTCTGATTCTGGTTTTCTTAACGCTCCGGTCGCTATGAAGTCTTTACAAATGTCAGCAGGTGAACGATTTGAAATATTAATTAAGGTCGATGGTGAACACCAATTTGACCTAGTTACACATCCTCTTCATCAAATGGGAATGATGTTTCCTCCTTTCAATGAAATCGTAACCTTAATGACACTCAAACCAAATAAAAGTATCAGTCAAGGGGAATTGCCGAACACCCTCACGACAATCAAACGCTACCAATTGAGTGATGCTAAAAAGAAACGAAATATCGTTTTAGAAATGGGCGACGGCTTAGACTCTCAGGCAATGATTGTAATGAGAGAGCGAAAATCATCTTTGTCTAAAAGAATGGAAATGGCATCAGAAAGTAAAAAGTCGATGCCTATGATGATAAATAAATCGGCCCATAAGCTAACACAAGAGGATTTGAAAACTATCAATGGTATTAACGGTAAATCATTCGACATGAAGGTTATCGATGCAGAGGTTAATAAAGGTGAACTGGAGCATTGGGTGATCAGCCAAGGCAAAGATATGATGATACATCCTTTCCATATTCATGGTTGTAGATTTCAAGTTCTATTAATAAATGGCAAACAACCAGAGCCACACCTTATGGGATGGAAAGATACTGTGACAGTATTTCCGAAAGGTGAAACAGAAGTACTTGTTAAATTTGATCATTCCGCTCCAAAAGAGTTTCCTTATATGGCCCACTGTCATATTTTAGAACACGAAGATACAGGAATGATGATGCAATTTACCGTTGCCTAAATAAACTCAACAATGACTTATATATAAAGACAACTAGAGTGATGAACGTTTTAACTCTTTAACTATCCATAGTAAAAGGAGGTAAATGATACCATTTACCTCCTGTTTTGTGTGGATAGTCTCAATTTATCTGCTGTGCATAAAGGTAACTCAGCTAAGCCAATAAGTCTTTGTGGATTTTAACTACCACTTTTTTAATTGGTTTTGAACTCCCTACACAACAGCCTGGTTTGTGCGGTTGCTGCGGAAAAAAGACAGCAAAGTCGCCAGGGTTGAGAACTAAAGCAGAAGGCGCATCCATTGCACTTAAAAGATAGAAATCATCATCAGCATCATATTCAGTTTTCGCAATATGGCGCTCACTTTCTAAGGCAAATTGAATTTTCTCTTCACCACTAATCAAACACTGAACATCAATGTATTGCTTATGCACTTCAGCAAGTTTAGTTTCCACAGGAGCAGTCTCAAAGCTCATAACATTAGCAAACATGAGGTCGCCATTAATATCATGACGCCCCAGTTCTAAGTTAACCAAATCACTATCTTTAATAAAATTCAGCGCTTCAATTATAGCCGTAGGAAGAGGCTGCCTATCCGCTTGGGATATATGTCCAAAAATCATAGTTTCCTCTGAGATTTATAAAGGCTTCCCGCATATCAGAAGCCATTGATAAGGATTATTTTTCAGATGACGTCAGTACAAAGTCTAGACTTTCATCTTTTGGTTGTTCCTTCAGTAAAAGTGCAGAAATATAGCCGACAATGACCACTGTCATCGTGCCGATTGCACCGTAAAAGAAGAAGTTCAAGTCAGTAAAGTAGCGAGCCCACAGCGTAGCAATGACACTTGAGACGACACCAATTAAGGCACTTCTTGCTGTCGCATTTCTTATAAATACACCCAACATAAATAACCCTGTCATTGGTCCCCCCATTAGGCCAAGTAAGCTGTTAAATGCATCCCAGATTTGACTCTCATCAGACAAAATTAAGTAGGTAGAAGCCGCAACACCGAGTAGACCAGAAACAACAGTGACAATACGACCAACTCTTAATGCATTGTCTTTAGTTGTATTTTTCCCTAGTCGATTAAAAATATCACTGGTATAACACGCTGAAATACTATTCAAGCTACTAGAAATACTTGACTGAGATGCCGCAAAGATGGCAGCAATGATTAGGCCAGCCACACCTGCGGGTAATTGGGTGATAATGTAGAATGGTAGCACGCCACCAGTATTAAAGTTTTCAGGAAGTAAGCCCGCATTTTGAGAATAAAAGGCATACAAACCTGCACCAACAGCAAAGAAGAAAATTGGAATAAATGCAACAAACTTAGCGTTAGTTACCAAGGCTTTCTTAGTCTCCTCGATTGAATCCGTCACAATATAACGCTGCACAACATCTTGGCTAGCCGTGAATTGCTGCAGCGATGCGAAAAAGAATCCCATCATCAATACAGGAATAGTAGGCTCACTCCAACTCCAGCGGAACTGTTCTGCTGGGAAGTATTTATCTGCATTGGCTGACATGGCGAATATTTCACTTATTCCCCCGTTCACACTAAAGCAAAGAGCAATAAATATCCCCACAGCAGCAACTGAGAGCATGATACCTTGCATTACGTCTGTCCAGATAACCCCCTCAATTCCGCCAAGGAAGGTGTATATAATGCATAACACACCAATCAGGAACACAATAGTAAGTGGATTCATATCAATAAAAGGCATTAACGCTAGCGCTGTCAGATAGGTTACGATCGCAATGCGGCCAATGTGGAACAGCATGAATGACACACTACCAAAAAGGCGCATTTTTAGATCAAATCGCTTTTCCAAATATTCATATACCGATGTTAAATTTAAACGGCGGAAAAATGGGATATAGAACATAAAAACAAAAGGCAGAATTGCTATTGCAATGTATTGACCAATGAGAAATGTCCAGTCATCAGTGTATGCCTTGGCCGGAATTGACATAAACGTAATGGAGCTGAGTGTTGTTGCAAATACACTAATACCTGCTGCCCACCCAGGAATACGCCCCCCCGCTTTAAAATAATCGTCACTAGACTTTTGTCTTCGTGCAAAATAAACACCCACTCCCATTACACCTGCAAGGTATAAGAAAAGTACTATGTAGTTCAGAGTTCCGAAATAATTCGCTTCCATCTTTTATAGACCTTTATTTGTTTCTAATTATGTTTTTTATAATATTGATGAGCCCAGTGTGCGGCCCCTAATAACCCCGCATCAGCTCCAGCCTTTGCAACAATCAATTCGGGCCGAAACAGTTGAGGGTTTTTCGCAAGCTCAATGTTGACTAACTCTAGGTAACCTTCAGCTAAGCCAACACTGCCCCCAAGTGTTACAACATCAATATCTAATGTGATTCGTAGGTTTGAAATAAGTTGAGCGACAGCGTGCGCTGACCGCTTGAAGATAACTTGTGCGTCTCCATCTCCTGATTGCCACTTGTCGTAAATACATCTCCCATTGGACACTGAGTTCCAAAGCAATTGACCTGCTTTTGTTATGGCCGTTCCTGATGCAATGGCTTCAACGCAACCGATGCGACCACAGCCACATAGCGGCCCATTAGGATCCGCTTGCATATGCCCTGCATGTCCTGCGATCCCACGACGACCTATTTGCAATTCACCACCAAGAACAACCCCAGCACCAACCCCAGTAGATACCGTTATAAATGCCATATCTTGGATTTCACTTGGTAACATTTGATATTCTGCCCAACACGCCGCTTGAGCGTCATTGATGAGGTAACATGGTAGAGCGGTGATGCCTTCTAGTTCAGTTTTTAAAGGAAAGTTATTGAGACCACCCAAATTGTTAGGGTTTAGTGCCATTAATACCCCCTCACTAATTATTCCTGTTGAGGCAACTGCAACATAGTCTGCCGCTTCTATAAGTGGAGAGAGTAAATCAGACAATACTCGGCTTAATACCGATGGATCTGGTGATTCAGGTGTGGCAACCTGAACACGCTGCGATATAGCCTCATCTTGAACTAGGGCCGCAGCAATTTTGGTACCGCCTATATCTATCGCAAGGCATACACTCATGCGCTTTTCTCCATGACTTGCTCATGACCTTCTCGCACTGAAGCTGCAAACCATGAGCATATATGTTCAATTCGTGTAATCGCAGAACCAACAGTGACTGAGTCTGCACCACTTTCTATCGCCAACTTTGCTAACTCAGGACTGTTATAGCGGCCTTCAGCCATGACGAAACAACCTGATTTTTTTAGCTTTTTCACAAGTTCAAAGTCCGGTTTATCCGGAGTGACCTCCGTTGTATAGCCAGACATAGTTGAGCCTATAATTTCAACGCCAAGCCTCTTAGCATTTAGGCCCTCGACATAATTGGAACTGTCAGCCATGGCCAATCGACCTAACTGGTGTATTTCAGCCACCAAAGACTCAACAGATACTGGGCGAGAGCGATCCGTTGCATCGATGGCAATAATATCGGCACCAGCATTATGGAGATCTTTGATATCTTCAATGAAAGGGGTGATGCGAACGGGAGAGTCATCAAGATCGCGTTTGACAATACCGATGATAGGTACATCAACATGCGGGCGGACAGCTTTAAGATTTTCAATACCTTCCACTCTCAGCGCAATGGCCCCTCCGGCCACTGAAGCGGTTGCCATTGCAGCGACGATTTCTGGCCTATCCATTGGACCACCATCAACAGGCTGGCAAGATGCTACGAATCCTTTGCGTAGAGTGTTAAGAATAGCCGTCGTATTAGATTGCATAAGAATGAATACTCCAAAAACTTCATTAATAATGGAACTTGACTTCATAATGTCACCATGGAGCTAAACTTCAAGATAAAAATATTATGAAGCTGATCTCTCTCACATTATTAGTATATTTATCATTCAATTCGCACAATAAGCCTACTATTTGACTATTTCATACTGAAGCTGAGCTGCAATTACAATGTTATCATTCAACCTTTGGAGTTATACTCCCTACATTTGATAACAAAAACTGGGAAAAACAACATGGAAAATAGCTCTACACTTAACCGATATGCACTGGTCAATGTCGATGTATTTACCGGAGATAGAACACTGAAGAATCATTCCATTCTGATTGATGGACAACATATTATTGATGTCATGCCAAGTGACTTAGTACCTAAGAATATTGATGTTTTAGATGGGCAAGGTTGCTTAGCAACTACCGGATTTATTGACCTACAGATAAATGGGTGTGGTGGTGTATTGTTCAATATTGATGTCTCCTCCCAAACGCTCAAAATAATGAACGAAACCAATTTGCAATCAGGCACTACCCAGTTTTTGCCTACATTAATCACCAGTGAACTTAAGCAGTTAAAGCAAGCCATTCAGGTTGTAAAGCAGTACAAGCAAAGACAACAGGCAGGTATTTTGGGTTTACATTTAGAGGGGCCTTTTATTAGTCATGCCAAAAAAGGGGCGCACAACGAAACATTTATCCGTGAATTGGACGCACAAACATTAGCTTTTCTTATTGAGCATCAAGATGAAGTTACAATGATAACATTGGCTCCTGAATGTAATTCTAGCGATTATATCCAAGCACTCTCTGATGCTGGAATTCATGTCTCATTAGGGCATACCAACGCTACATACGAGCAGCTATGTGAAACTAAAGGGCTACGTATGGCCACACACTTATATAATGCAATGAGTCCATTCAACTCCAGAGCACCCGGTGCAGTTGGCTATATTTTTGACCACAAGTTATACGCCGGCATAATTGTCGATGGCATCCACTCTGACTACGCAAATGTACGTATTGCACATCAAATACTCGGTCATCGACTATTCATGGTCACCGATGCTGTTACTCCTGCTGGAACGAGCATGCAGCAATATGATATGGCAGGAACACCGGCGTTTGTCACCAATGGCCGTTGTCACTATAAAGATGGAACTTTAGCAGGTGCAGCGATTACCATGATTGAAGGCGTAAAAAACTTGGTTAATCGTGTTCAATTACCTTTAGAAGAGGCGCTGAGAATGGCTTCATTGTATCCAGCAAAAGCCATTGGTATTGATACTCAATATGGCAAAATTGAAGCAGGATATTATGCCAATGTTGCGTTGCTAGATCACGACCTTAATGTACAGAAAACAATTCAGATGGGTAAGATAAAAAATAATGTCTAGTGATTAACTATCAGTAAGTTGGAGCAAAAGAAATTCGGTACTTTTGCTCCATAAGAGTTAATCTAATGATAGTGCTTGGGTTGTTCGAAGCTTACTTGAATAAGCATTACTTTCATCCCCTTGCACTAAAAGGCAGTAAATCATATCTAAAACAAAAAGCTGCGATATCTTAGTCCCGATAGAGTCACCTTGCAGTTGCCCTTGTCGGTTGCCATTTATCAAAACATAATCTGCGTATTCACAGATGGATGAACGAGGATTATGAGTAATTGCAACGGTTGTTGCGCCTGACTGTTTAGCAATTTTCAGTGCTTTTGTGGTTTCAGGTGATTGCCCTGAATGACTGATCCCAACCGCAATATCCCCTTCTGTTAACAATGCGGCCTTCATGTACATATAGTGGTTGGTTGTCAGTGCATCTACATTTAAGCCGATGCGCATAAATCGGTACTTTGCATTTTCAGCCGATATCCCAGATGACCCCACCCCCAGAAAGTAAATCGATGACGCTTGCTTTATTAACTCGCTAACTTGATTAAGTTTTTCTAAATCTAACAAGTTAAGTGTCTCAGAAAGGACATTATCAATGGTTTTTTGTAACTTCTTTCCAATCACCTCTGGTCGATCTGAGCTAGTCACATCGGTATCGAAAATACTGTCATCATCTTTATTTTTTTGAGAAAGCTCTATCGCGAGGGCCATTTTGAATTCATGGAAACCTTTTACCCCAAGCGAACGACAAAAGCGGATAATGGATGCATCACCAGCTGAAACAGCTTGCGACAATTCTGCAATAGATAACGTATAGGCTTTACTGGGCTGGGCTAATACAAAGTCAGCAATACGCTTTGACGCAGGAGTAAAGCTATCATAGAGGCTACCTATTGTATCAAGGATTTTTCCTGCCTGAATTGTGTCGGTTGTTCCAGTCATTTCATTGATATCCTTAACGTTGGTGACTTTTGTACTCTGCCGATATATCACATCAGTATATGTCATTTGCCTCCGAACATAAACTTTGATCTGGTGCACAACTCCATAAAAATCGACAGGGATATCAATAAAATCGCTATACAAAGGAGCAAAACTCCATAATATAAATACAATACAAAGCGTAACACCAAAACGCTGCATTCTCTAAACTTTAGGATCGTTCTATTATGAAAAAACTAACAGGATTAATTGCCGCACCACATACGCCATTTGATAAGAATAGCCAAGTTAACTTTAATGAGATTGACAAAATCGCAGCACATCTGATTAAGGATGGAGTCACTGGAGCCTATGTCTGTGGAACCACTGGTGAGGGGATACACTGTAGTGTAGCTGAAAGAAAGGCAATTGCTGAACGCTGGGTCAAGGCGGCGAATGGTAAGCTTGATCTTATTGTTCATACCGGTGCATTAAGTATCGAAGATACCCTTGAACTGACACGTCATGCAGAAACGCTTGATATATTAGCAACCTCTGCAATTGGCCCGTGCTTTTTCAGACCGGGATCGGTTGATGCACTGGTAGAATATTGTGCGACGGTAGCGGCTGCTGCTCCATCAAAAGGCTTCTACTATTACCACTCTGGTATGTCAGGAGTAAATTTGGATATGGAGCAGTTTCTGATCAAAGCGGACAAGAAAATTCCGAACCTATCTGGTCTTAAATTTAACAGCCCTGACCTCTATGAATACCAACGCTGTCTACGTGCCTGCAATAGTAAATATGATATCCCATTTGGTGTCGATGAATTCTTACCAGCAGCACTAGCACTAGGTGCAAAGAGTGCTGTAGGCAGTACCTATAATTATGCAGCGCCTCACTTTCATCAAATTATTTCAGATTTTAACAATGGCGATATTGAAAAAGTTAACCGTGGTATGGATAGCGTGATTGAGTTAATTCGTGTATTGGTAGAATTTGGCGGTGTGGCTGCTGGTAAGGCTGCAATGTCTCTTCACGGTATCGACGCTGGTAGAGTTCGCCTACCATTAATGCCATTAACAAAAGAGCAAACAAATAGTGTCATTGAAAAAATGCGCGCTGCTAACTTTCTAAAATAACGTCAATAAACACTAGATAATACAACTTGATACTACCTAACCATTTCGTAAATAGACTTTATCATTGTATTGATTAGCTATCAGCCAAATGGCCTTAGACTAAACAAAAGCCCTAGTAACGCTATGCTGCTAGGGCTTTTTCATGAATCAGGAACGGTACTTAGTAAAGCTCAGCAAATTCCTCAATGCGTTCTTTGCCACGCAACAACAAGAAATTCAAAAACCTTGATGTAGAAGTCGAAATGATTTTTTCTTCCTCAACACCATACTTCTCTAACAACGCTTTGGCCAAATCTAGGTGAGCAATTTCCTCACAAAAGTGAGCATCAGAACCCGTCGTAAAATACACGCCAACCTCTTTACCAATCTCGACAATTTGCGCACAGCGGCTGTCGCTGCCTTTACGGCTTTTCCCCGTCAACGAGGTGTTGTTGATTTCAATCGCTACGTTGTGCTCTTTAGCGCACTCTAGAACCGCTTTTATATCAAACGGGAAGTTAGGGTTACCTAAGTGGCCTAACACATCTGCCTTACCCTGTTTAATCACATTGATCAGCGCTTCGGTGTGCATTTCTTCAGTCGATGGGGCAAATACCGGCTCATGGAAGCTGGCAATGACCCAATCAAGGTGCTGATAAGATGATAGCGGTAAATCTAAATCACCGTCAGTATTAAGCGTGTTGGCTTCACAGCCGCGTAAAATGCCAACATCATGAAGAAAGCGGGGCAAGATCCTTTGATTGTTGAAAAACCAGTAGTGGGGGGCACCTGGCATTTCTGGAGCATGATCCGTTGTACAAAGAAGTTTTAGCCCCTTAGCTTTGGAGGCCTGCGCATTTTCAATAATAGTGCTGTAAGCGTGCCCGCTGGCAATCGTATGAGTATGGCTGTCGACAACGATTTCCATCGTGCCTCCTAAATTCAGTTAGTTAATTTCAAATGAACCATCTTGATTCATGTAAAGCGTCAAATCGGCCTCTACCGAGTGGTTTAACACCTTCTCGACATTCTTTGAATCGGACTGCTCATAAAAACGCTGGGCCTCTTCTGGTGAAGTGCCTCCACGGATCTTACGGTTTACCAGCCTCTCTTCAAGATATTTCGGATCGGTGTCGATAAAAATCGTAAAATCCGCTAGCTCTTTCAGCCCATTCCACACTGGCTCGTCGAGTAGTAACCAGTTGCCCTCAATAACGACAATACCTTGCTCGACTGAAATCGCATCATCGACCGGATCGTGTAAGTTGCGGTCGTAATATGGCCAAGTCGGGTTCTTCACTTTCAGTTGCTTTAACTTGTCGATAAGAGCGGTCAAATTAAAGGTTTGGTACGCCCCTTTGATGGAACGTAAGGTGATGATCTCCCCATCCTGTTCAATTGAGTTGTTATCAAGAATTTCATTTGGGTAGTGGAAGCCATCAAAAGGCAATACCTGCAGAGGTTCAACATTAGGCAAAGTTTTAGATAGGTGTTCCCAAAATGCCGCAAGGGTCGATTTCCCACTGCCCGGAGGCGCAGCCAGAAAAATCACCGTGCGCTGCTGTTTTTCATGAAATAGGCGTGAGAATTTTTGTACCAGTGGCTCGTGGATTTGCTCGACATCTTTATCAGGGAAGATAGCTTCTGTTTCAAAACCACTGACGTTCAAGGTTACTTTCATACGAAATGCCCTAGTTGAGTATTTCGTTCTCTACTGTTTCCAATAGACCTTCGCAACAAAGCTTAAGTACCGTTTTAATGAGCGCTTCATAACGAGTCTGAGAAAAGGAATCAAAGGACGAAAACTTTAATTGATTGATTGAATCTAAATAGATACTACCTTCGGCCTTCGCAAGATTGGACTGATTACTGATAAAGTCATACACCATATCATCGCCAAACGAAATCTCTTGGGGGTGCTGGCGTACGTACTCATACATTTGGTCAAACAAACCAATATCGGCATAGGTTTCCATCGAAATCTTGCCCATTGCAAACATCAGCTTAGAGACAACATCAATCTCGACGAGCGGGCCATCCTCTTTCAAAAGGGGCGTTACCGCATATTCAATAACGAGAGGATCTTGTACAAAAACTCTCGGAAGTAACTTCTGTAGTTCTATTTTGATTAGTTTATGAGACGTTTTGATAAAACAGGTTGCTGATTCGCAACGGTCTAACTCGTCTACTAATTCTTCTTGCACTGAAATAGTTAATCCCTCAAATATTGTGGTAGCCAATCGGCCACCACAATACCAGATGACGACTAAGCCGTTAAACTTACACCATAAAATTCTAACAGTGCTTGCTCTGCCAACTCATTCCATACGTAGTTATTTTCTTTGAGAATTCTATCTAGCTCGCCAAAAAACGGCTCTTTCTCTGCCAATTTGTGAAACTCATCAATCGCCGTTAATGGTAAATCGATGTGTGGATAGATGAGCTTCTTACCGCCTGGGATATCTAGCTGATTCAAAATCGTGTGTTGCGCGGCTTCTAGGCCACCAACGTGCGTCAGCATAAACGATGGATTGATTTTGCCCGCTTCCGATAACTCAATCGATTCAACCATATCGCCAGTCGAGCCGCCTGATGTGCCGACAATGTGCGTCGCTTCATAGTGCACGTTGTAGAAATTAAATGGCACTTTGAAGTTTTTGTCTGTTGGGCCAGCAAAGAAGTTCAGACAGCCATCGTTACCTAGTAGCTCGTCTGCTTGCTCTAGGACCTGCGCCACTGCAGCGTAAACCATCACATCATCGTAGCCATTACCGCCATTAAGCTCTTTTAAGTAAGCCACAGGGTCTGCCACTTTCGCTGTATTCACATAGTGAAGTTCAATGCCGTTTTCTGCCGCCTTCGATACTGGAATAAGGCTTTCTGCGCGCGCTAGACGTGACTCATCAATATCAGTCACTACAATTCGGCTTGGTTTGACTGGGCCATTAATCGCATAGTCGATTGCACCGATACCCATTGGGCCTGCACACGCTAATAGAGCGAGAGAACCCCCTTCTTTGATGCCCATTTCATGCTCATAAACGTATGGCTTGGTATGGTAGCTGGCATGGAAAGCGCCGATGATGCAAGACATTGGCTCAGCAAGCGAAGCGTTTGCATAGTAAGAGCTCTTGTATGGTAGAACGCAGTCTAGGTCGATCGCTACTTTAGGGATGATTGAGTAAGTTGCGTTGCCACCAAAAGTCTCGTAGCTGTAGCCCGCAGAGTAGCCCGTCGGAAGACCCATTGCAGGTTGCAGAACGAAAGGTTCACCTGGCTTAAACTTGTCTTGTAAGTTAGCACCCACTTCTATAATCACACCCGCATATTCGTGACCTGTCATCACAGGAACTACAGCAATTTTTTCTGGTACACGTTTATGCTTTGAACCTAATAGCGCCGCTTTGTATGTCGATAAGCAGATGCTATTTGAAATGTTTTTAACTAGAAGCTCATCATCAGAAATTTTCGGTAAATCGAACGTTCTTAGTTGAACATCTTTCTCACCACAAATTACAGCAGCTGTTGTTTGAACCATAGTTTTCTCTCCGAAAGTGGGGCCAGTGAATGGCCCCTGAAATTTGAATTTAAGCTTGCTGACCAATCGTTTCCATTAGGTTGTCTAGCGCTGGGTCATGCAGGAAGTTCTTAATCGTGATGACTGGCAGTCCGGTTGCTTTAACCGCTCGGCTTTCTAGGCTTTCGTGTGTGACCACTACATCTGCATCACTTGGGACTTTCTCGATAGCAAAGTTCTTCACTTCGACGTCGTAGCCCGCTTTTTCGAGTTTACGTTTGAAGGTTGATGCCCCCATCGCACTTGAGCCCATGCCTGCATCACAAGCGAATGCCACAAACTTAATCTCTTTTGATGCCGCTTGAGCCGTTTCCTGCGCTGGGGCTTTTGCTACCGCACCTTCCGCTTTCATATCTTTCATGTCAGTGATGGATTGTTCGAATTCTTCTTCTGCCTCTTCTTTCTTGCTCACTTTCAGGATGGCGCTTGCCACTAGGAATGAAACGATGGTTGCCGTTGTCACACCTGCGATAGTCGCGATGAAGCTGCCTTTAGGTGTTAGAGCTAGGTAAGAGAAGATCGAACCTGGACTTGGACCTGCAACCAAACCGCCGTCTAGTAGGTTGAATGTTGCGATACCAGTCGCTGCACCTGCGATCATCGCTACAATCATGATTGGCTTCATTAGCACATATGGGAAGTACAGCTCATGGATACCTCCGAAGAAGTGGATGATGATGGCACTTGGTGCTGATTTCTTACTTAGACCTTGGCCAAATTTTGCGTAAGCCAGCAGCATACCTAAACCAGGACCTGGGTTAGACGCCACCATAAAGAAGATAGATTTACCTGTTTCCGCTGCCGCTTGTAGGCCAAGTGGGTAGTAGATACCTTGGTCAATGGCATTATTCAGGAACAGAACTTTTGCTGGCTCATTAATAATGGCAAGTAGAGGAAGGAAACCTGTCGCAACAAGTGCTTCGATACCTGACTTAACAAAAAGGTTTGCCGCAGTTACAGCAGGGCCAACAATCGCGTAAGCAAACAGACACATGATCATACCGAAGATACCTAGCGAGAAGTTGTTCACCACCATCTCGAAACCAGAAGGGATCTTGTCTTGCAGGCGTTTATCGATTTGCACAATCACCCAGCCACTTAGAGGCCCCATGATCATGGCACCGACAAACATTGGGATGTCTGCGCCGGCGATTACACCCATCGTACCGATTGCACCAGCAACCGCACCACGTTTATCACCAACAATCTGACCACCGGTATAACCAATTAGCAGTGGTAATAAATAAGTAATCATTGGACCAACAAGTTCACCAAAATAGGCATTTGGCATCCAACCTGTTGGGATAAATAAAGCAGTAATAAAGCCCCAAGCGATGAAGGCTCCGATATTTGGCAATACCATGGCAGTCAAATGACCACCAAAGGCTTGCACTTTTGCTCTTACATTTTTGCTCACGTTATGTTCCTTCTAACAAAGGGCTACTATTTTGTAGCTCATAAACGATGGAAGTTGGTCTTAGTAATGCTTAATGATTTCTAAGACTTCTTGTTTTGAAGCCGAAGCTGACAGCTTCGCTATATTTTCTTCATCAACCAACATTTCGCTAAGTGCTTGAATCACTTCGATATGTGTATCGGAGTCTTTTGCTGCAAGTGTTAGCAAAACATTAGCAGGGCCCATATCAGAGCCGAAGTCGACTGGAGATTTGAACACGTGAATACCAAGACCAGTTTTTAGCACGCCTGCTTCCGGTCTTGCGTGAGGCATTGCAATTCCTGGACAAAGCACGTAATAAGGGCCATTATCGTAGGTTGATTGGATAATCGCTTCGGCATAATCTGCGGTAACATAACCTTTATTTTGAAGGTAGTGCGTTGTCTCTTTCACGGCATCTTCCCATTGATAATCAGAGTGGTTGATGACATCAATTAGGTCGTGGTCAATAAGGTCATAAAGCATAATAAACCCCAGTGGTTCGTGTTCGTTGTTGTTGGGTTTATTATTGATGGAAACGTCAGAACTGAGAAGTCACAGCATATTGTGATAGCGATCTCTAAAAACACACCGTCAAGTGTTATTAATTGATTCATCACTCATAATCAAAATGAAATAATATTTCAAATTTTGTTTTTCCTACATTTCAATAGCGAAAATAAGGCTTAAATTACAACAATTTAAATAAAAAATTAGATTATAAATGTGACAAAAATCAACATAGCTTAGTTGACTAATAATATATTGTGACATTAATTCCGACCCAATTTCATAACTTCACCCTTCATACGCCCAACATCCCGTGACAAAGATCTCATGTGATGACGAAAGGAAGTTATTTTGTCATTTAATTTCTAATATCAGACATAAACCAATTTGATGGTTTCAATCCTCACTCAAACTGACAAAAACACCTCATTAGGGTTAGAGGTTTCGTAATACTGAGTTTTTAAGGCAATAAAAAACCCTGCCATCACTGACAGGGCTTGATGATCAGATTCGCGTTACGCCCAGAAGGTAAGCGCTATAAACGTCAGTGCAACAATACACGCCACATTCAAAATAATGCCGACACGCATCATTTCACTTTGCTTGATATGCCCAGAACCAAACACGATTGCGTTTGGTGGTGTTGCAACAGGCAACATAAACGCACATGACGCAGCCACAGCAATTAACACCGATAAGATAACTGGTGACATGCCAAAGGCTTCAGCAACGGTCGCGAATACCGGGATTAGTAAGGCGGCACTTGCGGTGTTACTGGCAAACTCGGTTAAGAACACCACGAAGATAGCAATAACGGCGATAATGAAGAAGATGCCAAGGTGAGCAATCATCTCACTCAAGCCATTGGCTAAGAAGACACTTGTACCTGTTGCTTTAAGCACGTTACTTAAACAGATACCACCGCCGAATAGCAGCAATACGCCCCAGTCTGCGGTCTTTTCAATATCTTTCCAATGCACGACTCGTGCAAAGTTCACGGCCACTATCGCCCCTAACGCAACCACAGTATCAAATTTCGCGTACCCACCTAGCATCGCATTGATTGGCTTGCTGAATATCCAAAGGCAGACTGTGGCGGCAAAGATGGCTAAAGTCACCACCTTACCTTTATCCCAGTTCACTGCATCATGGTTGAGTTCGAACTTTCCTTGTAGATCAGGCTTTAAAATCACAAACAGAGTGGCGATAGCGATTGGCAGCAAGATAAGCGCAGTCGGTAAGCCAAAGCTCATCCACTCAGTAAAGGTTAAGCCTACTTCAGCAGCCGCAATCGCGTTCGGTGGGCTGCCGACAATCGTCGCAATACCACCGATACTGGCACTGTAAGCAATACCCAGTAGAACAAACACGTAAGTTTTGTGGCCGCTTTCAGAGTTCACTTTACTTAGAACGCCCAAAACCAGTGGTAGCATCATTGCTGTGGTTGCCGTGTTACTGATCCACATTGACAAAGCGGCTGTCACACCAAACAGCATAAACACCGCTACGCTCATCTTGCCCTTAGCAATGATCAGTACTTTATCAGCGATGACTTTATCCAGTCCCTGTCTGTGCATTGCAGCAGCCAGAGCAAAGCCACCTAAGAAAAGGAAGATGATGGAGTTAGCAAAGTTATTGAGCGCGGTTTGAGTATCAAAGACACCAAATAGCACCGCCATAATTGGCACTAGGATAGCCGTCACGGTGACGTGCAGAGCTTCAGTAAGCCACAAGATAGCGACAAAGGTCAGCATACAGATCCCCAAGACAACTTGAGGATCAAAAGGTAGGGTGAAGTACATAACCGCAAACAGAGCGATATCAGCAAGGATGATCATACTGTTGCGGTTAAAAAACCATTCTCGGGTATTGTTGGGTAAAGGGACACTATCATTTCTATTCATTATTATATTTCCTATTGAGGGCCTAGTGGCATAGCAAATGATCCCACACAAGCACGCTAAAGAAATATTTTTTATTGCGAATTTGTTAACCACATCATAAACGCGGTTATAATTGTTAAGCTAATGAATAATTTAGATAAGTTCCCTTTGTCATTTCGATTAATTAGCCATCAATTCATCGAAACTTTGCATGACTTCCGAGCACTTCATTACTCGCCCATGCCCTTGTCCTTGAGTCACCACGAGCTTCACTTTATCCATCTCGCTCGCTGCACGTTCAGACACTGAGAACTTGGCAAACTTATCCCCTTCATCATGAACAATAATAGTCGCTGCAGTGCGAAGTTTGAGTTTATTGTATGGATCAACCGATTGGATTGGGTAGCGATACTGCTCTTCAATCTCAGAAACAACCGCGTTGAACAGCTTCATTGAGTACCCAGAACGAGCAACACTACCAAACAAGTTTTCAAGATAATCCAATACCGGCGCGATCAATAGGAAAGGCTTACCAACGAGTTTTTGGTGATGACACTCAATTGATGACGCCGAGCCCATGCTGTGAGCGACCAGACCTGCCACTTCATCAACGCTGTCTAAAATCGCTTCTAAGCCATGCACAAACGCTGGGATATGGCCATAGACGCCACCACTTTGCCCATGCCCAGGGTGATCATACGCCAGTGCTGTAAACCCTTTGCTGGCGATATGCTGCATCAATGGATAAAACTGACTCGCACTGCCCGACCAACCGTGTGCCAATACCCAAACAGGACCAGAACCGAGTGTATAGGTTTTAAGCGTGCCTTCTTTGGATTGAACTTCTCCTTTGACCAACCCCGCCGGCTCAGTATTCTTTGGCTTAGTCCGAGCAGGTGTCAGTAGTAGTTTGCGTGCTGTCTTTTCCGCATGTTTTGGTGCAATCGTGTGGTGCAGTCGAGTCGTTAAGTTAATCAAGCTCTTCTTTACACTGAATTTTTGCGAAGTATTAAAGTAAATCTTCTCACTCATGGTTCTTTCCTTTTGGACTCGATCTGCTCTTACCACAAAATCGAACGACCGTGCTATTTTTATTTAAATAATAAGCCAAACTCAAGCTTGGCTTAGTAAAATTCTATTATTTCCAACTGGCTATTAGACGCTTCACACCTTGCCAGAAATGCTCATAACTCGCTTGCTCACCATGAATGGAGTAAAACAGGTGAGCACTTAAATACAGGCCGTATAACTCGAAGATAGCCTGTTTCGGATCGAGGTCAGCACGAAATTCGCCGTTCTCTACCCCTTTTGCCACTTGAATGGTCAGGTAGCCAATCCAAGTCTCAATGGTTTTTTTCAATACTACTTGAGTTGGCGGTGTTTCTGTGCCAGTTTCTTTCCAAGCATCAAGGAACATACAGCTGCCTTGAAAAGAGTGATTCCAACCTAGCCAGTTATCGAGCAACGTCGTTAGCTTCTGCTCAATCGAGATTGATGCATTCAGCCTCGCAGGCGCTATCACTCGTTCAGTAAAAATCTGGTTTGCATGTTCCAACACCGAGATTTGTAAGTTGTCCTTAGAGTTAAAGTGCGCAAACAAACCACTTTTAGACATCTCACACTGCTTGGCTAACTCACCAATCGTTAGGCTTTCTAAACCATTAACACTCGCTAACTCGAATGCCTTGTTCAAGATATTTTCTCGGGTGACTTTGCCTTTACTCATACAGCTCTCTCATTGGTAACATAACTATTTTTAGCACACTCGTACTTTTTTGCAATCTTTGCTTTTACTCAAAAGCGATTTGTCGAGGGTATAAATGTAAATATTGTTGCTGTATGACAAGTCTCTCAAATTGAGAAAAATACCTAATTTACTGACTAAGAAGTTGATTTTTAGTGGCAAAGCAGAAGGAAAAAGCTGTTATACCTCCCCTACTTTTATCTATTTAATTTGTCGTTATGGAAAGTAAGAAAATGGAGAGCATTGAGCTCGGCCGAGTCGTCGCAATACTGGCGATCGTTGCAATGCATTGCCAGATGTTTCTCAGCTATTGGCAATTCAACGAGGTACCTTGGGTTGGGTATATCTTTAATCAATCCACCCGCTTTGCGGTGCCACTGTTTTTCCTCATTTCAGGCTATTTGATTCAACCTAAGCTTGTTGATGCGCCTACCGAGACACTCAAACGTTACCTTTCTCCTCTGTTACGTGTCTTCATTGTCTGGAGCATTATCTGCCTAGCTATGCCGTTTAATTTAGGTACCGTGGCCGAGTCAGGCTACCTAGCTGAACGTCAAGGTTATTGGGGTTATTTAGCGCAAACGCCACTCAATACTCTGTTTGAAGGTGGCCTGGTTCATCTATGGTTTATCCCAGCTTTGATGTGCGCTGCTGCGATTACTGCGCTTCTCGCCAAGCTAAACAAACTTGATCTGCTGATCCCGCTTGCCTTTACGCTTTACGTCTACGGCGTTTTAGCCGGCAGTTACCAAGGTTTAACAGAGTTCTGGGCTCCAATATTTACTCGTAACGGTCCATTCTTTAGCACGCTATTGTTTGCGATTGGCTTTATGATTCGCCAACAAAACATTCAAGCAACCGCGAAACAAGCATTGACGTTAGCCCTGCTCGGCTTCGCAATGCATTTCACCGAAGCTTTGCTCCTCAACCAGCATGAACAACCATTTAATGCCAATGACTTCTTGTTTGGTACAGTACTATGGGGCACGGGCTGTTTTATGTGGTTACTAGCAAAACCAACGCTAGGGCAAGGCAGCTGGCTAACTCGTCAGTCTAAGTATGTCTTACCTTTGTACGTCGCCCATTTGCCTATCATCATTGTGATGATGAATGTCACTGGCATCTATCAAATCACTGGATTTGCCAAGGATATGACTGTGCTTGCTGGCGCTATCATCGGCACATTCCTACTGATTAAACTCCTTGAGAAAACGCCGCTCTATCGTTGGCTGTTTCGGTAACGTCTACAAAAAAAGCGATGGCTACAAACCATCGCTTTTTTCCAACCTATTCAATATTAAATCGACTAATGTCAGTGACCATGCTGGCGGAGCAGTGAACTTCATCACCAGAGCCTATCAAAGGGCAGATACGCAATGTTGAGCACAACCAGTGCCGCCATCACTGCAAAGGTTAATTTCATGCCTGATACGCGCCCTTTCAGTCTGTCTGCTAAGATCCCTTTCGCATGTAAAACTCGCCCTACTACAAACGCAATACCAGATAGGTGAATCATCCATAGCTGTGCTCCATTATGTTCAAGCAGCGCCATTAATATCAGGGTTATCGGCACATAATCGACGGCATTGCTGTGGGCACTTCGTGCGATGGTTAAGGCATCGACACCACCATCGGCATATTTCACCTGTGCTTTTCTGCGTTGTTTGATCACTTGAATCGACAGCCAAATCATCAGAGCTGCCAAAATTGCCGCATAGAGCGCAGTTACCATTGTTCTTCTCCGTATTTATCAGATAACTAAGACCTTATCAGTGTAGGTAATCTTTCATCGATACCAAGTCTCAAATAGCAAAAAGCCCCGCAAATTCACGAGGCTTGATCATAATCTCGATTGATTAACAACGCTCATCAGCACAACACTCATCTTGTAGAAAACCAATTACCCCTTCTAGGCATTGATACTCAGCGACACAAAATAGTGTGCGACCTTCACGGCGCTGGCTCAATAACCCCGCCGATGCCAGGCTAGAAATATGGTGAGAAAGCGTCGAACCGGGAATACCAAGCACTTCTTGTAGGCTCCCGACTGCGATACCTTGATATCCCGCCTTTACTACTGACTTGTAAATCGACAGACGTGTAGGATGCCCTAGTTCTTTGAGCGCTTTAGCAACAACTTCAAGTTCCATTAGAAACTCCGTAGCAAACAATACATTTCTAAAATAATCGAAATATACCTTATTTGCAAATAAAGAGTTTGCAAATAGATCGTATACGAATAGAAGGCTTGAAAATGAATCTCGTGACTAATAATAAATCTGGAGGATGGCGGCCACTAAGGTTTCTGGAATGATTTTGAGATTTGTAAAATAAATCTGATCAGTAATAACTTAGATTCTTTGTCTAACAACCGAACGGCTGATACAAGGTCATCCGATTCAATTTTCCTGATCGAAAGCTCATCCATTGCGACATCTAGATGGGTCATACCTAACGAGCGTAAGATAGAGCGGTATTGTGACAACTTAAGGTCTGACTCGCCTCTTTCAATTCGCTGATACGTTTTGGTACTCATACCAGCAAGCTTCGCGACTTTTTCTTGTGATAGCCCTGCCTGCTTTCGTCGTTCCATGATCACGGTGATGATAGGATCCATGAGCTCCCTCCTTGAGAAAACCGGACTCATTTGTCCTATTTGGAGCAATAACTGGACCATATTTTCCGCACTGCATTTACCCCAAACGAGTAGCTCAATAGAATCAAGTCGATACAGACACTTACCTAGCCAATCGTTTACTCAAGGATAAGAATGCGCTATTCACTCAGCGCAGATTGCAAAGTTCACACTCGCAATTTGCAAAAGTTGATCACAATTGACAGCGATAAGCACGGGAAACTAACTCGTCCCTTGTCAGCTAATGCTATGAAAGCTTTGTACCAAGCTCAACAGCGCTTGATGACCTACAAAGAGCTCAAGCTGCATGAAGAGATGATCGCCTTAAGTGAAATCGAGAACATTCTAATCAATATGTCTGAGCCTGAAAGAGAGATCGCCTTATGCGGGGTGATCTGTATCGATTTCCATATTCGATTAATTGATGCTTGGTTAGAGCAAAGCACCGCCTTCGCCTAGCGCTTTAAATCTTCTCTGTCGCGCATTATTTACTTTCACTAACGGCCCTCCCATACCCATAAAAATTATTTAACTACTAATCAAGCACTTAATAATTATTTCGAAATTTATCGAAATAATTATTGATCTCTAAGTTTATATTTCTATAATTCGAGAAAGGTAGAAATGAATTTGACTACTCAGGTTCATTGATTTTCGAATTTGGAGTTACATTATGAATACAGTTTTTCCAAGCAATGAGTTAATGTCGATGGCAAGTGAAGCCCTTGATATGTTCGCTTTCCTCGCCACTGAACTGATCATTCTGTTTCTGGCGATCAGCTACATCGTCGGCGTACTGCAAGAGTTTCTAACACCGCAAAAGATCCAGTCCATCTTGAGCTCGCGCAATGGTAAAGGTTACATCGTTGCGGCGTTACTTGGCGCTATCACCCCATTTTGTTCTTGCTCAACCATTCCTTTCTTAAAAGGTTTGCTACGTGCAAGAGCTGGATTCGGCCCGATGATGGTGTTCCTGTTTGGTAGCCCGCTACTTAACCCAGTTATCATAGGTTTATTTGTCATCACCTTCGGTTGGAAAGTCGCGCTGTTCTATTTCTTAGTGGCGATGATCGTATCGGTAGTCGCGGGTTACACATTAGAAAAACTGGGCTTTGAGCGTTATGTAAAGCCAGAAGCTTACCAAGCAGCAGAAGCGTCAAGTTGTGGTACTAGCTGTGGCGACACTAAACCAGCACCAAAGAAAGAGTCATCATGTGGGACTTCTAGCTGCGGCGAACCTGCTCCAGTTATGGCAAAAGCCAGCGCAGCGAAAACAGACTCATGCTGTAGCAGCAAGGAAGAACCAAAAATTGAAGTTAACTGCTGCGGTTCTGACAGTGTGGCAACCGCCACTATCGTTGAAAAGAGCGAGCCAAACCGCTGGGTAAGAATTTGGCATTCAACTTGGAAAGACTTTAAACAAGTGTTCCCATACTTGATGCTAGGTATTGCGATAGGCTCATTCATCTACGGCTTTATCCCAACAGAACTGATTGCAGAATATGCTGGTGCGGGTAAGTGGTACGCGATTCCAGTGGCAGCAGTGATTGGTATCCCACTGTACATTCGCGCTGAAGCGGTGATTCCGCTAAGTGCAGCTTTGGTACAGAAAGGAATGGCTTTAGGTTCGGTAATGGCACTAATCATCGGTAGTGCTGGTGCAAGTCTGACAGAGGTAATTTTGCTCAAGTCTATCTTTAAGAATCAGATGATTGCTGCTTTCCTTACCGTCATCTTAGGTATGGCGATCGGTGCAGGCTTCCTGTACAGCTTTATCTTTGGTTAATCCTATAAGATCTTAGGTTAACCGCCACAAATGAAAAAGCATTCAGTTCCTACAACCGTAGAGCCAGTAAAGATAGTCAATTACGGTAACAACAATGGCGAAGTCGTTGGACTTCGCTTGAAGTGAATATGTACACCCATTGTTCCAACCCACCACCAACAGGCATTCACCAAACAAATAACACACCCCCAACAACCATTCACCCGGCGGGTGTCATCAAAATATTTTAGGAAAAATCAATATTTCTTAGAAAAAACAGACTCCGTTTTGAGCTCAAATTTGCTAGGCTTGTGGAAATTTTTTTTTACAACTTAAGCTGTAATTATTTTTAGGTAAGGTATTTTTTTTGAATATGAAATTATTCGGCAGTTCCTTGATCTTAGCAGGAACCGCTCTTGGGGCAGGTATGCTTGCTATCCCCATGGTTTTAGCCCAATTTGGTTTTATCGTCAGTTCCGTTTTAATGCTGTTTATCTTTATCGGCACCACTTTCTCTGCGCTTCTTCTCGCCGAGGCTTGCAGTAAAACGAAACAAAGCAACAGCATGAGCAGTGTGGCATACTTAACCCTAGGCAAAACAGGTCAGCACTTCATTAATATCTTGTTCTACCTATTGCTCGTTTGTATGTCGATTGCTTACATCCTTGGCATTGGTGACATCCTCAACAAACTGTTGGGAGATGTAGGTATCTCAGTCTCTACCACGACCTGCTATACCCTATTTAGCTTATTGATGGGTGTAATCGTGGTTGCGGGTAAAGGACACATTGACCGCCTTAACCGTGGCCTATTCTTAATGATGGTCGCGATGCTGTTTATCGTCATTTTCTCGCTGCTCAATAACATTAATCTCGATTACATCACTCAAGACTCAGATTACTCAGTCAACGATATCGTAAAGTACAGCGCGATTATCTTTACCAGTTTCGCCTCTATGGTGGTGATCCCGTCCTTGATTGATTACAACCGTGAAGCAAGCCAAAAGGAAATCAGAAACATGATTTTGCTCGGCTCACTGATCCCTCTGTTCTGTTACCTAATTTGGTTATTTGCCATTATCGGCAACCTTGGTACAGAGGCCATCAGCCGCTTCCATAATATCTCTGAGCTGATTAACGCCTTCAGTGAATCGCAGTCTATGATCAAGACGATTGTGGCAATCTTCTCTGCTCTTGCACTTGTAACCTCTTTCCTTGGTGTTTCTATGGCGCTTTACGACCAAAACCAAGATGCGATTACCACAAATAAACCAGCCGCTTACTTACTGACATTTGTACTACCACTGGCTTTGGCAAGTCTGTTCTCAAACCAGTTCGTTAGCATGCTCGACTACGCCGGAATGGTGTTAGTGTTCTTAGCGATTTGGGGGCCGCTCATGATGGTGAAAAAGGTACGTCAGCCAGACTTCCCTAACCTGTGTTTGGAGACCTCTTATACTGCAGGCGGTGGCACTTTGGCACTCAACGTCACTTTCTTGTTCGGTGCCTTGATCTTCGTCTCTTGGTTTATGAGTTAAATAACCAATTAAACGTTTACGTCTTTATGAATGAATAAAGACGTAAACGTCTCCTATTAAAATGCACCATTAGTAATACAATTTCTCTTTTTAGCCTTTTCGCTCTCACGTTATGAATTAACCGCTTTTCGTTTGACAATCACTCACGATCTTAACCTGTAGCTGCTTACTCCAATCAACATCTCACTTTTCATTAAAAGTTCTTCATTTTTCATCGTTCAGTACATTTGCCGATTGCATAATTTTTGTCAGCGCTTAATATAAAGACATATAATCATACAATAAGATATTTGGAGTGAGATATGACTAAACCTATTATTGGATTCATCGGCTTAGGCTTGATGGGTGGCAACATGGTTGAAAACCTACAAAACCGTGGTTACGAACTAAACGTAATGGACCTAAATAAAGATGCTGTCGCAAAGTGTGTGGCTCGTGGTGCTAAAGAAGCGCACACACCAAAAGAGCTCGCCGAGAAAAGTGACATCGTGATGCTATGTCTAACAACCTCAGAAGTCGTTGAGAAGGTCGTTTACGGTGAAGAAGGTATCATTGCAGGTATTAACGAAGGCGCAACACTGATTGACTTTGGTACTTCGATACCAGCATCGACTAAGAAGATCGGAGCTGCTCTAGCAGAAAAAGGGGCAGGCATGATCGACGCACCTTTAGGTCGTACCCCTGCACATGCTAAAGATGGCCTATTGAACATCATGGCAGCCGGTGATATCAACACATTCAACAAAGTGAAACCGGTCCTTGATGATCAAGGTGAAAACGTATTCTACCTAGGTGCACTAGGCTCTGGTCACGTAACTAAGTTAGTAAACAACTTCATGGGTATGACTACTGTAGCGACGATGTCTCAAGCATTCGCTGTAGCTAAGCAAGCTGGTGTCGATGGACAACAGCTATTTGACATCATGTCTGCAGGTCCATCTAACTCACCATTTATGCAATTCTGTAAGTTCTACGCTGTAGACGGCGAAGAGAGACTAGGTTTTTCTATCAACAACGCAAATAAAGACCTAGGTTACTTCCTTGCTCTTTGTGAAGAGCTAGGCACCGAGTCTCTAATAGCGCAAGGAACCTCTAAGAGCTTGCAAGCTGCTGTTGAAAAGGGTCTAGGTAACAACGATGTTCCAGTAATCTTCGACTACTTTGCTGAGTTACAAGCTTAATAAGATAAGTATCTACAAAGCGTTCCCATGAAATAACATGGGAGCGCTTTTTTTATTTCATCGCGTATGCGCTAACCTTTTTTCGTTCCCCCCCAGTCTAGCGGCAGGTTCTCTCTATACAAAAAACGAGCACTGAGGCTCGCTTTTCATTCTTTCGCTAGTTTTGTCGGGGAGTTACGACACTTATGCTACGTGAGCTACTGCGTCGCGAACCAGTGTACCTAGTTCATCCCACTTACCTTCATCGATAAGTTTTGTTGGCACCATCCAAGTACCGCCACATGCCAGTACTGAAGGGATAGACAAATACTCGTCTACGTTACCTAGGTTCACGCCACCTGTTGGCATGAATTTCACTGGGTAAACTGCCGTTAGTGCTTTAAGCATACCAACACCGCCAGATGGCTCAGCAGGGAAGAACTTAAGTGTACGCAGCCCCATTTCCATCGCTTGCTCAACTAGGCTTGGGTTGTTTACGCCAGGTACGATAGCCACGCCTTTGTCTAGGCAGTATTGAACCGTGCGAGGGTTAAAACCTGGGCTTACGATAAAGTCCACACCAGCTTCGATCGCTTGGTCAACTTGCTCGTTAGTTAGGATCGTACCTGCACCGATCAGCATTTCTGGGAACTCAGCGCGCATCGCACGAATCGCTTCTGCAGCACACTCTGTGCGGAACGTGATTTCTGCGCAAGGCATACCGTTTTCAACCAAAGTGCGGCCTAGAGGAATCGCATCTTCTGCTTTGTTGATGGCAATAACAGGAATTACTTTTAGGTTTGCTAGTTGTTCGTTTAATGTCGTCATAAGAGTGTACTCGTCGTCGTTAACTTGAGTTCAATAAATCACTGCGGAGCGCCGATTTATCAACGCTCGGCAAAAGAATTACAAAGGAAGATCTGGCATCACTTCACGTGGAATGATGGCACCTTTATGTTGAATTACCGCGCCAGCCATACAGTGGCCAGAGTAAGCCGATTCCGCTGCATTGCCGCCAGTCAAACGCTTCGCCAAAAAGCCCGCACTGAAAGAATCACCAGCCGCTGTTGTATCAATCACGTTGTCGACTTTGTTTGGCGCCACGTATTGCGCTTCGCCATTCGCGACAACCAAGCAATCTTTGCTACCACGTTTGATGATGATTTCATCCACGCCCAGTGCAGAGGTTCTCTCAATGCACTGTTCTAGATGCTCGTCACCGTAAAGCATTTGCTCATCTTCAAATGTGAGCAGTGCAATATCCGTGTGCTTAAGGATCTTAAGGTACCAAGACATGGCATTCTCGCGGCTTTCCCACAATTTAGGACGGTAGTTGTTATCGAAAATAACCTTACCACCTTGTGCATTGAAGCGCTCAAGGAAGCCAAACAGTTGCGTCTTACCTTCTTCAGTAAGGATCGCTAATGTAATACCGCTCAAGTAAACCGCATCGTACGAGTAAAGTTTGTCGACTAATAGCGGAGACTCGTTTTGCTCGAATAGGAACTTAGCGGCCGCTTCGTTACGCCAGTAGTGGAAGTAACGTTCGCCAGTTTCATCGGTTTCGATGTAGTAGATACCTGGTTGCTTTTCTTTAACGGAAAGAACCAGACTAGTATCGATGCCCTCTTCTTGCCATGCTGATAGCATTTCTTGGCTAAAAGGATCGTTACCTAGAGCCGTTACATAGCTGGTTTTGATGTCGTGAGCTTTGGTCAAACGAGATAAATACAGTGCGGTATTCAACGTATCACCACCGAATGACAGCTTTAGCTGACCTTCCTTTTTCTGTAGCTCAACCATACATTCGCCAATGACCGCGATGTTTAATGATTTCATGTTGTCACCTTAGCAACTGAGGTTGCGCTATAGATTATTTTAAGAAGTCTTCACGAGCTGGGTTGAAGATATCCAGAAGAATGCTGTCTTGCTCTAATGCAACTGCACCGTGCATCATGTGCTTACGAGCAAAGTATGCATCGCCTTCTTTTAGTACTTTCTTCTCACCTTCGATTTCTGCTTCAAAGCTGCCACGTACTACGTAACCGATTTGATCGTGAATTTCGTGAGTATGCGGAGCGCCAATCGCACCTTTATCAAAACATAGGTGAACCGCCATTAGGTCATCTGTGTAAGCAACAATTTTACGCTTGATACCGCCGCCTAGCTCTTCCCACGGGTTCTCATCTAATACAAAGAAAGAATTCATCGTCATACTCCTAAAAAATCTCTATTAAAGCGAACCCTACGGCACTTCATTCTTAACCGTGCTTTCATTAAAAGGTTCTCTTAAAAAAGCGTCGTATTGATAAAAGTGAAACGCAAATCGAAAGGGTCTGCTGTCGAATTAGTAACGAGCATATCCCACTCATATCAATTGTAATACAATATATCTAAAAATATGTGATATCCATCAAACGGTGCTCGCTAAAGCATTCCACTTAACGATTGATAACGCCGAAACATCAGCCACAACAAGGATTGACACAACAATACAAATCAACAAGTTAGCTAAATTCGCGTGATTTCACTCTCCCTTCTTGCCACAAAAACTACACCAAAACTTAATATTGTATTACTTTATTGGGAATTTAAGAAAACAACACACTTCATCTGAGGGTGGTAAAGAAATGACTACACAACCGATTTTGTTGACTGAAGCAGAAGTCGAACTACTAAGAAAGGAAGTCGGAAAGCCGAGCTTAATGGGCAAATCCATTGACGCAAACCGCAAAGAACTTGAAGCCTTCATGCGTCTGCCTCTAGACGTACCAGGTCACGGCGAAGCGGGTGGCTACGAGCACAACCGCCACAAACAAAACTATACCTACATGAACTTAGCCGGTCGTTTGTTCTTGATCACTCAAGAAGAAAAGTACGCGCAGTTCGTTAAAGATCTTCTCGCTATTTACGCAGAAAAGTACCTCACCTTTGATTTCCACGTACAGAAAAACACTAACCCAGCAGGTCGTCTTTTCCACCAGATCCTTAATGAACACTGTTGGTTAATGTTTACTAGCCTTGCTTACTCTTGCGTGGCATCAGTGATGACAGAAGAAGAGCGCACAGCCGTTGTTGAGCGCATATTCGAACCAATGCTAGACATGTTCACCGTGAAGTACGCGCACGATTTCGACCGCATTCACAACCACGGTATCTGGGCAGTTGCGGCTGTTGGTATTTGTGGTCTAGCTATTGGCAAACCTGAATATCTAGAGATGTCGGTATACGGTCAAGACCGTGATGATACTGGCGGCTTCTTAGCGCAAATCTCACAGTTGTTCGCCCCTTCTGGTTACTACATGGAAGGTCCTTACTACCATCGTTATGCGATTCGTCCAACTTGTGTATTTGCAGAAGTAGTACACCGTCACATGCCTGAAGTAGACATTTACAACTACAAAGACAAAGTGATTGGCAACACAGTACAAGCGATGCTGGCAACGGCTTACCCGAATGGTGAGTTCCCTGCCCTTAATGACGCATCTCGTACCATGAGCATTACCGACATGGGCGTTCAAGTGGCAGTGAGCGTTTACAGCAAACACTACGGTATGGATGACAACATCCTAGGCATGGCGAAGATTCAAAACGCCGTTTGGATGCACCCATGTGGTCTTGAGCTTTCTCAAGCCTACGATAAAGCAATCGCAGACCGTGAAATCGGCATGCCTTTCTGGCCAAGTGTGGAACTTAACGAAGGTCCAGCTGGTAACAACGGTGCACAAGGCTTTATCCGTATGCAGGATAAAACCGGTGATGTGTCACAGCTTATGATGAACTACGGTCAACACGGCATGGGACATGGTAACTTCGATACGCTTGGCATTACCTTCTTCAACAGTGGTCAAGAAGTGCTGCGTGAATACGGCTTCTGTCGCTGGGTAAACGTAGAGCCTAAATTCGGCGGTCGTTACCTAGACGAAAACAAATCGTACGCACGTCAAACTATCGCGCACAACGCAGTAACGATTGATGAGCAATGTCAGAATGGTTTCGATGTAGACCGCGCTGATTCAGTACACGGTTTGCCTCACTTCTTTAAAGTAGAAGGCACTGAAATCAACGGTATGAGTGCGTTTGCGAACGACCATTACCCGAATACAGACATGCAGCGCAGTGTGTTCATGCTTAACCTAGATGAGCTTGAAGCACCGCTATTGCTAGACCTTTACCGCATCGAAGGTGAAGGCGAGCATCAGTACGACTACTCTCATCAATACGATGGTCAAATCGTACGTACTAACTTCGATTACCAAAGCTTTGGTGAACTGAACACGCTTGGCGATGACTTCGGTTACCAGCACCTTTGGAAAGTAGCAAGCGGCAAAACGCAAGATATGGCATTGGTTAGCTGGCTACAAAACAACACCTACTACACTTGGTTAGGCACAAGCAGCAGCGCGAAAGCTATTGTCGATGAGAACACGCGAGATAATGAAGTGATCTTCACTCGCACTGGCGCCAATGACCCAAGCTTTAACCTACGTAGCGAACCGGCATTCATTCTGCGCAGCAAGGGCGAATCGACACTATTTGCTTCTGTGCTAGAAACACACGGCTACTTCAATGAAGAGTTTGAGCAATCGGTGAATGCACTTGGTCAGGTGAAAGATATTCGCGTCGTGGGTTACAACGCCGTTGGCAGCATCGTAGAAATCGCGACTGAAAAATCACTGGTTACTGTGATGATCAGCAATGTGCTAGGCGCTGACGACCAAACCCCACACCAAGTAGAAATGAACGGTAAAACCTACAGCTGGAATGGCTTCTACTCTCTAGAAGTGAACGCATTTGGGCAGGAGAAGTAATAATGAGCTACCAAACCCAGTCTTACCAACCGCTATTAATGAACTTTGAAGAAGCGGCAGAACTAAGCAAAGCACTTGGCACGGATAGCCTATTAGGAAATGCACTAGCACGTGACATCAAACAAACTGACGCTTACATGGCAGAGGTGGGTATTGAAGTTCCAGGTCACGGCGAAGGTGGTGGTTACGAGCACAACCGCCACAAGCAAAACTACATCCACATTGATCTAGCGGGTCGCCTATTCCTTATCACTGGCGAACAGAAGTACCGCGATTACATCGTGGACATGCTAACGGCTTACGCGAAGGTTTACCCGACGCTAGAAAGCAACACCAGCCGTGACTCTAACCCTCCGGGTAAGATCTTCCACCAAACTCTGAACGAGAACATGTGGATGCTATACGCATCTTGTGCGTACAGCTGCATTTACCACACATTGGAAGAAGAGCAAAAAACACTGATTGAAAACGACCTGTTCAAACAAATGATTGAGCTGTTCGTAGTCACTTACGGTCACGACTTCGACATCGTACACAACCACGGTCTGTGGGCTGTAGCAGCAGTCGGTATCTGTGGTTACGCAATTAACGATCAAGATGCGGTAGACAAAGCACTTTACGGTTTGAAACTGGACAAAGTCAGCGGCGGATTCCTAGCTCAGTTAGACCAATTGTTCTCACCAGACGGCTACTACATGGAAGGTCCTTACTACCACCGTTTCTCGCTGCGTCCAATCTACCTGTTCGCAGAAGCGATTGAGCGTCGTCAGCCTGAGCTTGGTATTTACGAGTTCAACGACTCGGTCATCAAGACCACGTCTTACGCAGTATTTAAGACGGCATTCCCAGATGGCACTTTGCCTGCACTGAACGATTCATCGAAGACGATTTCGATTAACGATGAAGGCGTAATCATGGCAACGTCAGTATGTTTCCACCGTTACGAGCAGTCTGAAACGCTACTTGGCATGGCAGACCACCAACAAGACGTTTGGGTTCATATCTCAGGCAAAACATTGTCTGATGCGGTTGCAGCTGCAGACAACATCAAGCCATTCAACTGGGGTAGCCTATTCGTGACTGACGGCCCAGAAGGCGAAAAAGGCGGCATAAGCATTCTTCGTCACCGTGACGAGCAAGACGACGACACAATGGCGCTTATCTGGTTTGGTCAACACGGCAGCGACCACCAGTACCACTCAGCGCTAGACCACGGTCACTACGATGGTTTGCATCTGAGCGTATTTAACCGTGGTCATGAAGTGCTGCACGATTACGGCTTTGGTCGCTGGGTAAACGTTGAGCCTAAATTTGGCGGTCGTTACATCCCAGAGAACAAGTCTTACTGTAAGCAGACGGTCGCGCACAACACAGTAACGGTTGACCAAAAGACGCAAAACAACTTCGACACAGCGCTAGCAGAAACCAAGTTCGGTTCTAAGCACTTCTTCAAAGCTGATGACGAAAAACTGCAAGGCATGAGCGGTCGTATTTCTGGTTACTACAACGGTGTAGACATGCAGCGCAGCATCATTCTTGCTGAGTTGCCAGAATTCGAAAAACCACTTGTAATTGATGTTTACCGCATCGAAGCAGATCAAGAGCACCAATACGACCTGCCGGTGCACTACTCTGGTCAAATCATCCGTACGGATTTTGAATACGATGTAGAAAGCACACTGCGTCCAATGGGCGAAGACAACGGCTACCAGCACCTATGGAACATCGGTTCTGGTCAAGTCGAAGGCAGTTCACTGATAAGCTGGTTGCACGACAACAGCTACTACTCGCTAATCACAAGCGCAACTAACGGTGGCAAAGTGTTCTTCACCCGCACAGGCGCAAATGATCCAGACTTCAACTTGAAGAGCGAGCCAGCACTGATCCTACGTCAATCTGGTCAGAACCACGTATTTGCTTCTGTATTAGAGACACACGGTTACTTCAACGAGTCTATCGAAGCATCGGTTGGCGCTCGTGGCCTAGTAGAGTCAGTAACCGTCGTTGGCAACAACGAAGTGGGTACTGTGATTCGTCTGCAAACCACAACAGGCAACGCTTACCACTTCGCTATCTGCAACCTAGACGAAGACAAGCAAAACGCGGCACATCGCGTTGAGTTCGACGGTGTGACTTACACTTGGGAAGGCGCATTCGCACAAATTTAATCTTTAGATAGGGTCTGTTTATCTTTCGTGGTTAAATTTTGTTCGAGATAAAAGCGTTTTAATCGCGGCGAGTCGATTGAAGCCTAGTGGTTCTAAGTAAAATTGACTCAACAAAGAGTAAAACGCTTTTAGCCGAACCCTTTGGGTAGCGTTTGTAGGTGCTTTCTACTGCGTTATCGGCTTATCAGGTAGAATAACTACATATCAAAGCCTCTGCCTTGCATAAAATACCTACAAACTGCTGCAAAAATCATCACGAAAGGTCAACAGACCCTAGCCACTAAAAATTAATGTAAAAATCGGGAACTAATTCAAAGCCGGACATCATGTCCGGCTTTTTTTTCTTTTACTTCCATCAACAGCCCCCTCTTCGTTTTATCAATACCAATCAAATCGTTTGTGCATGTTTTGTTTTTGTTGGAGACACAAAAAATCCCTAACCATTGGACTCTGCTGATTAGGGATGGTTTAAATTATTCATTAGCTATCAGGTTACTTACCGTTTAGCTTTAACTTGGAGAACAAAACCCCACCAACTTAACCAATGTTTCGAGCTTTTCAAAGCGAGGGCTTCTTGTTCTCTCTTGAGTCCGCCCTATCACTTAAAGCGCCCCTTTCACTGAGTACCTTATCCGCAGAAATCGGTGCTAAAGCTCCTCTCATCGGTTGTCTCCCTTCCATAGTGAGCAAGCAACTGGCATAAAAAATCCCTTGTCGTTGAGGGCTTTTAATCGGATGACAACTTACTTATTAATCATACATAAGCCTCTCAGCTTTCTTCAGATCAAACTCGTTGAGTGATTTACGCGCCAAGTGCCTAAATGGCAGTGCTTTCACTATTTCTTCAAATGGCATAACGGCGAACGCCCAGAAGAAAGAGAGATCCCAATGCAGAATGATCAATGCACACAGTGGGATGGACACAATCCACTGACCAGTGAAGTTAATCTTGAAGACTTCCGTTGTCTTACCTAATGCACGTAAAACATGCCCATGCACCGTGTTATAGCCACGCACAATTGGCAACAAAATGTACAGCGGGGCAATAGAATCAAGTGCAACGTATGTAGTCGGGTCCAAATCTGGATACAAATCTGGAAGAACGAAACTCAAAGCAAGAAAGAAGGCAGCGGACACAAATGAGATCATCACTGCCATATCGATGCTGATATCAACGTTCTTGCGTAACTCATCCATTTGTCGTGAACCAATCGCTTGACTGATCGTAATCGCCGACGAGTGTGCCCAAGCTGTGATGAACTGTGTACCTGCTTTAATCCAAGGCATCACGATGGTCATCGCTACGTAGGCGTTCAATGTCAGCTGTGAGTACAACAACATGTAGATAGTCGCACCGGTTTGCAACATGGTCACGTTTGCTGCAACGGGGAATATCTCTTTAAAGTGGTTCAGCGTGTTGGCCTTCAGTGAGGCGTCTAAGTTCTTAATCGACAAGACGATGGAATCATCCCATCGAATACAAAGAGTTAAGTACAGCAATCGAATGGTGATAGCGATTAAGCTGCCTGCAGCCGCGCCTTGCACACCAATGCCCTCAAAACCAGTAAAGCCATGAATCAACACGTACGACATTGCCATGTTGACTGGTAGCTCAATCAAATACCCTTTGAACGGCACTTTGGTTCGGCCAAGTGCATTAAACAAAGCGATCATAACTTGGGTAATCGCGTTGAAGATGATGATGAATTTGGCGACAGCGAGGTAACGTTCAGTCTCTGCATAAAGAGCAACGTTGTCGGTCAACTTACTGATCAACGCTTTGTCGAAGGCGGTAATCAGTGTCCAAAACACTACCGCGACCAAAACGTTGATAATTAAGCCCGCCCAGAAGCCTTTGTTCAGAGACAGGTGTTGCCCAGACCCAACCGCTCGACTGAGTACCAACTGTGAGCCGTTCGCCAACGCCATTTGGATACCTAAAACAAAGGAGACGATGGTGGTGGCAATACCCATGGCGGCAAGGGAAACTTCACCTAGCGGTGAGACAAGGAAGGTGTCGATCATTAACATCGACTGCATTAATAAAGCGTTCAAGGCCAACGGCCAAGCAAGGGACAGATTTTTTCTTATATGGGGTTGGGAAGACATGGTAGACCTTTCGGAGTTGTCACAAGCGCAACTAGCAAGCAAGCTGTTGCCGCTAAACGTTGGCCTTGCCCTATCCTTTCACCGTTAGAGCAAAGCCAAATACACGTTGATTCATCAACCGTTGACGACCTGAGCCAGAAACGGCTCGGTATCTTCTAAATCTTGAATCCATTCCAAAAGTTGAGGGTCGAGGAAATGCCAGTGGTTGCGCGCACGAATGGTCGTACCCACCTTCGGCTTTGACTCTATTAGCCCTTTTGCTGAGAGCAGTTTGGTTGACTCGCGTAATGCTGTGCGACTCACGGCAAACGCGTCACAGAGATCCATCTCATTGGGTAGCTTTTCATTTTGGTTTAGCTCACCTGACAGTATTTTACGGGCGATTTGTCTGGCAACTTGCACATGGATCTTGCGGTGTGAATCCTCCACAAGAGAAAACTTTGCCATTTGACGCTCCTTATAATTATGCTTCCAGTACCGTAGCACTTGATAAATGATCAAAAAAGCCCGACGAAGCTGGCTTTTTGAGGTCAGTGTATTCGTCTGATACAAAATGGGTCAGCACTTATAACGCCATTTGTCCGCCGTTTACATCAAGCACTTGGCCAGTGATGCAACCAGAGCATGCGTGTGAAGCGAAGAAAGCAAACATTGGTGCCACTTCTTCGATTCAACCGAAACGACCCATAGGGATACCGCTACCGCTTGCGATTGCTGCTTTCAACTCGTCATATTTACCATCGTGGAATGCGGTGCCGATAGTGCCTGGAAAAATTAACATCATCACCAAGTCCGGTTAGCTCAGGCACAGCTACTTCTGCGTCAGGGCCGGTTGATGACTATTAATGCCGGTTCACCTATGTTAGCTATTATCGCCCTCAAAATAAATAATACAATAAGATTTTTGTTGCAAGCGTATTTGCGCTCAATTGAGCTAGACTCGGAAAAATTCGTCAGTTTTGGGTTGCATTTGTGGTTTTTGTCACGACAAGTAGGATCCTATACCTCCTATTTATATGGATTATTCAATAACTTGATAGCGATAAAAACAATATTGAAGAAGCGGTCAAGTCACGCACTCATTGATTGTGTCTAGCGAAAACACGCGTTATGTGAACCTTCTTATATTGCGTTCACATCAGCTTGGTGGATGGGGGCAACAGTGCTATAGTACGGCTTAAATAATACATATTTAGCAATTAAGTGAAGATTATGTCCGGCGAATTTCATTCTATATCAGGCTCTAAGCGAAGCCTTCATGTACAAGTTGCACGTGAAATCGCACGTGGCATTTTGTCTGGTAAGCTCCCTCAAGGCTCGATCCTACCTGGCGAAATGGTTCTTTGTGAGCAATTTGGCATTAGCCGTACTGCACTACGTGAGGCAGTGAAATTACTAACGTCGAAAGGCCTACTTGAGTCGCGTCCTAAAGTGGGTACTCGCGTCATCAACCGCGCTTACTGGAACTTCTTAGACCCTCAACTGATAGAGTGGATGGATGGCCTCACAGATACTGATCAGTTCTGTGGTCAATTCCTTGGTTTACGCCGTGCGATCGAACCAGAAGCATGTGCACTTGCTGCGATCCATGCTACTGCGGAACAACGTATTGAATTATCTGAAACTTTCCAGCAGATGGTTGATGTTGCAGAAGCGGATGAACTTGATCGCGCAAAATGGATGGAAGTTGACACGCGTTTCCACAGCTTGATTTTCAACGCAACGGGTAACGACTTCTACCTGCCATTCGGTAATATCCTGACGACGATGTTCGTTAACTTTATTTCACACTCTTCGGAAGAAGGCAGCACTTGTATCAAAGAACACCGTCAGATTTACGATGCAATCATGGCAGGTAACGCTGACAAAGCACGCCAAGCATCAGCAAATCACTTATTAGACTCTAAGCACCGCTTAGCACCAGTAAAATAAGTTCAGCGACAAACCATTGAAAGCACGAGTCCTTCGCGTGCTTTTTTGTATCTACTCCCCTCTTGCTTCAGCCAAAACCCTCTCTATCCTCACAAAAAACTTCTTATTCAGTGATACTTTGATTTAATTTATATATATAATAATACAAATTAAATTTACTAAAGTGCTGTGTTATGACTGAATCTTTGCTGCCAAACATCCTGCAATTTATTGGACAAATCGACCCATTCGACAAGATCCCAAAACCCGCCTTGCGTGAACTCGCATCGCACGTGCAGATTACCTACCTTGGCAAAGGTGAAGTCATTGACCAATGCGTGACAGGCCAAGAAAAGTCACTCTACATCATACGTACAGGCTCCATGGAGCAAAGAAAGTCCGATGGCGTGCTGCGTGCGAAACTGGGGCCAGAAGACATCTTCGGCTTTACCTTTCTTGGCAACCAAATCGACAGCACGAAAGGCTACCGTGCCATCGCGATAGAGAACTCACTGATTTATGTGATTCCCAACTCGGCGCTTAAAAAACTGTTCGAAACCCACCCTGAATGTGCGGAGCATTTTGCTTCACAGGCACAGGTTCGTTTGAAATCAGCACTGGATGTCGTTTGGTCCAACAAAGAGAAAGGTTTGTTCATTCGCCGGGTTAGTGAGGTTGCTAGCGGTCGCGTTGCTGTGGTGACTGCCGACCAGTCGATTCAAACCGTTGCAAACGAGATGCTGACCAAGTGCTCGCCATGCGCCGTGGTTTGCGAGAACGACAAAATCGTAGGCTTGATTACCGACCGCGATATGACCAAGCGCGTTATCGCACAAGGTGTAAGTACTGACCGCCCTATTTATGAAGTGATGACCCACAATCCACAAACCATCAAACCGGATGAGCTCGTCTTGCATGCCGCATCAATGATGATGCAGCACAATATTCGCAACCTGCCATTAGTGGAAAACAACAAGGTCGTTGGCGTGCTGACTACAACACACCTTGTGCAAAACCACCGTGTACAAGCGATCTTTTTGATCGAAAAAATCAAATACGCAGGCAGCGTGAAATCCCTGTCGAGCTTTACCCCTGAGCGCCAAGCGATCTTTGAAGCCTTGGTGGATGGACACGTCTCACCAGAAGCCATCGGTAAAGTGATGACGATGATCATGGATGCCTACACGCGCCGTTTAATTCAAATCGCGATGGATAAGCTTGGTCCGCCGCCATGTAAGTTCTCATGGATTGTGGCAGGCTCCCACGCTCGTAACGAAGTCCACATGTTGTCAGATCAAGACAGTGCGATTGTTCTTGCTGACCACGCGACGGAAAACGATCGAATTTATTTCAAACATCTTGCTATGATCGTCAGTAATGGCCTTGCGAGCTGTGATTACCCTTTGTGTACTGGCAAATTTATGGCCGCAACGCCCAAGTGGTGCCAACCTCTGAGTGTCTGGAAGAAATACTACAAGAAATGGGTTGCCAACCCAGAGTACGAGCGCTTGCTAAACATCAGCGTGTTCTTGGAAATTCGTACCCTTTACGGCAATAAAGATTACGAGAGCATCTTGCGAGATGAACTGCATACTAACATTCGCAGTAATCGTGAGTTCCTCGCCATGCTTGTCAACGATGCGGTGAACACCAACCCACCCTTGGGCATCTTCAACAGTTTGGTTTTGGAGAAGTCAGGTGATAATAAGAAGACGCTCGATGTGAAGAAGTACGCCATCAATCTGATCATCGATTTGGCACGCATTTACGGTTTGGCGGTTGAATGTGATTTAACGGCAACCGACGAGCGTTTCAAAGCCGCGAATGAAGCGGGCGTATTAAGTGAAGATGCGTACAAGAACATTTTGAACGCCTACCAGTTCATCTTGTCGTTCCGTTTTGGTCATCAGTTAGAAGCGCTGAAACGCGGTGAAGAGCCAAATAACCACATCGACCCAAATACGTTCGGTAGCTTTGAGCGCCAACACCTGAAAGACGCCTTTCGTATTATTGCTGACTTACAAGAAGCGGCGAAAGTGCGGTTTGGGAGCCGTTAATGAAGCGAATCTTAGAACACTTTCATCCTTGCTCGCGCCTGAATCGAAAGCGCGAACAATACGTTAAACAGACGACTATGCCAGAGCACATCAAAGCGCTGGTTCAAACGCCACGTCTTGAAACGGCGCAATTCGCACGAGACGCCAATTACATGGTGCTGGATTTGGAAACAACCGGCTTAGACAGCGAAGAAGATTTGATTTTGTCGATCGGTTGGGTAAATATTGTCAATGGCAAAGTGGATCTAGCCACCAGCCAGCACATGTACATCAATAGTGATTCGCAAATCAAACCAGAAACAGCGGTTATCAACCATATCACGCCTCAGATGCTGGAAGGTGGCATTTCCATACACCTAGCAATGCAGATGTTGTTTGAGGTTGCACAAGGTAAAGTATTGGTTGCCCACTCTTGCTCTGTAGAAAACAGTTTTATCCAGCGTTACCTCTCGTATCGTTTTCAGCTGAATGCCGTCCCTTTAATGTGGCTAGATACGCTTTGTATCGAAAAAAAGTTAGCACGTGCGATCAATAATCATCAAGACCTTGATGTGTCACTTGGTGCAACAAGAGAACGCTACCAACTGCCTGAATACATAGAGCATAATGCCTTAATGGATGCTGTCGCGACCGCAGAGTTACTACTTGCTCAAGAAGCACGACTCGCCTCAAGTAAGCCCGTTACGATAGGTTTACTCTATCGATTAAGCCACTAGAGACACGAAAAAGCCAGCATATCGCTGGCTTTTTAGACGGACAATAACGCACAATTTAGAAGCGGTAAGTCACACCGATACGACTACGTAACTGACGAGACGAGCTATCATCACATGAACTATTGCACTGCACGTTTCCAACCTCAACGTATGGACGCCAATTCCAGCCCTCGCCTTTGTAGCCGGTTTTCATGTTGTTATCCCATTCATATTTACCGTCACGATTACCCAATTTCCACTCATCACTAAAGAAGTCTTGATGTTTCTAAGCAGCTTATTGTTGCTTCCAACGGTTGTGGTTCTCATTGAACTTAAGTGGGAAATATTTAATACCAATCGGCATAAGTAAAACGCCGAGTTCGAGCAGACAAGGAGGATAAATTGTGTCGACTGGTATAGTTGCTCCCATATCATAACAACACTTTGCAGAGCCTAGCTTTGTTGAACTCAGCAATAATTGTCGAAGCTCTTACAGCGTAACGTGCTTAGGCAACGATGAGAGATGTACCCCTCGAGTATCTATCAGCTACATCCAGAAGCTCATTTCACAGTTCTATTGCAATCCAACAAAGCCCTTGGTTCAGACGGTATCAATACCGTTTTTCGCCCACGCATTACAGGCATGTCGTGGGCGTTCTTTCACCCATAATAGTCATACAAATCTAACAATAATTCACACCTTATTACTTCATTATTACCCTTATTACCCAAGGCTATAAACGCTATTGAACCAATCGAGTGCATGCCAAAGTCATTGATAACTTATCGCGATACTGACTTGGTGTACCCTTCCCCTTTTGAGTTCAATGTCAATATCCGATCACGATCACTTGTATGATTATTGAAATGACTCATTCCGTATCACTCGTCACGATTTTGAGTTATTGTACTACAAATAAAAAAGCCAGTAGTTAGTATTACCTCAAGATATTAAATAACGATCAAAAGGTCTAAAGATGGAACTCAATACACTTATTGTAGGCATCTACTTTCTATTCTTAATTGCAATAGGTTGGATGTTCAGGACGTTTACCAGTACGACGAGTGACTATTTCCGAGGCGGCGGCAACATGCTTTGGTGGATGGTTGGTGCAACGGCCTTCATGACGCAGTTCTCTGCATGGACGTTTACTGGTGCAGCAGGTAAAGCTTATAACGATGGTTTCGCGGTTGCGGTTATCTTCCTAGCAAACGCATTCGGTTACTTCATGAACTTTGCTTATTTCGCACCAAAGTTCCGCCAGCTACGTGTAGTGACGGTAATTGAAGCGATTCGTATGCGTTTTGGCACGACGAACGAACAAGTCTTTACTTGGTCTTCAATGCCAAACAGTGTGGTGTCTGCTGGTGTTTGGTTGAATGCACTGGCAATCATCGCTTCTGGCATTTTCGGCTTTGATATGACAGCAACCATCTGGATTACCGGTTTGGTGGTACTGATTATGTCAGTAACGGGTGGCTCTTGGGCGGTTATTGCGTCTGACTTTATGCAGATGGTGATCATCATGGCGGTAACGGTAACCTGTGCGGTTGTTGCTATCGTTCAAGGCGGCGGCATTACTGAAGTCATCAGTAACTTCCCTGTTGCAGAAGGCGGTTCTTTCGTCTCTGGTAACAACCTGAACTACCTAAGCATCTTTAGCATTTGGGCGTTCTTCATCTTTGTTAAGCAGTTCTCTATTACTAACAACATGTTGAACTCTTACCGCTACCTTGCAGCAAAAGACTCGAAAAACGCGAAGAAAGCAGCATTGCTAGCGTGTGTTCTAATGCTAGGCGGCGTATTCATTTGGTTCATGCCTTCTTGGTACATTGCGGGTCAAGGCGTTGACCTATCGGCCGCTTACCCAGATGCAGGCAATAAAGCAGGCGACTTCGCTTACCTTTACTTCGTACAAGAATACATGCCAGCAGGTATGGTTGGCCTTCTCGTAGCAGCAATGTTTGCCGCGACCATGTCTTCAATGGACTCAGGTCTAAACCGCAACTCTGGTATCTTCGTTAAGAACTTCTACGAACCAGTAATTCGCCGTGGCCAAGCATCAGAGAAAGAGCTGGTAACGGTATCGAAAATTACTTCAACGGTATTTGGGATTGCCATCATCCTGGTTGCGCAGTTCATCAACTCACTAAAAGGGCTAAGCCTGTTCGACACCATGATGTACGTAGGTGCCTTGATCGGCTTCCCAATGACCATCCCTGCATTCCTAGGCTTCTTTATTAAGAAAACGCCAGACTGGGCTGGTTGGGGTACGCTGATTGTCGGTGGTCTTGTCTCTTACGTTGTTGGTTTCGTTATCACTGCTGACATGGTTTCTTCAGCATTCGGTCTTGAACAGCTTACTGGCCGTGAATGGTCAGACGTTAAAGTGGCGATTGGTCTAGTTAGCCACATTACGCTAACGGGTGGCTTCTTCGTCCTATCAACGCTGTTCTACAAGCCGCTAAGTGATAAACGTCAGGCAGACGTAGATAAGTTCTTCGACAACCTATCAACACCACTTGTTGCTGAATCTACAGAGCAGAAAATTCTGGATAACAAGCAACGTCAAATGCTTGGCAAGCTGATCGCAGTCGCTGGTGTAGGCGTAATGCTGATGGCGCTACTGCCAAACCCAGTGTGGGGACGCTTAGTCTTCATCTTGTGTGGTGCCATTGTAGGTGGCGTTGGTCTGCTACTTGTTAAAGCGGTTGACGACAACGGTACTCAAACCCAACAAGCGGTAACCGAAAGCTAATTTTCACCATCTTTAATTAAGCGGTCACGTGCTGGCCGCTTTCTAATCTTAACGTCGAAACAACACTAGACTCCTTACAATAACTACAGAAAATTTCACCACCCTACTGTCTCCTAAGATTGAGTTATGGTTTAATTGTATGACAATTATAAAGCTCTTTTCTTTTGCTGCGGATACACTCATGGATGCTGTTTTACATCAGTTGCTATTCTCGTTGTCGATCACTGGTCCCATCTGCTTAATGCTGCTATCGGGCGTTATCTTCAAACGCATTGGGCTTATCAACGACAACTTTATCGAAGTCGGCTCGAAACTAGTGTTTCAGGTCACGCTGCCTGCGATGCTATTTTTGAGTATCGTCGTCTCCGAACACGACTTTTCCGCAGCCAGTGGATTTGTAAATTACGGCATTATTGCCAGCATTTCGTTTTTTATCTTCACCTATATTTCCGTCAAACTGTTCTTCAAATCTTCACCAGACCAAGGTGTTTTGATTCAAGGAGGCTTTCGCGCCAATACGGGCATCATTGGTATTGCGTATGTAGCGAACGCTTACGGTTCACAAGGTGTCGCTCTGGCTGCGCTTTATGTTGCGGTGACCACCTTTATCTATAACGTGCAAGCCGTGATTTGCTTGTCTCCAAAAGGTGCAACGTCAGGCTCTCAAGCTGCCAAAATGATGATGAGAACCTTAACCCGCAATCCGCTGATCATCTCGATTGTGTCTGGCATGGCGTTCTATCTTCTATCGATTCCAGTTCCAGATGTGGCGATTGATGCCGGTAACTATCTATCGAAGATGACACTTCCCCTCGCCCTCTTGTGCACTGGTGGCTCACTCGATTTGAGTTTGATGAAGAAAGAGAAAGGACCGTCTTGGTTTGCCAGTAGCTACAAACTGATCGTTGCTCCTATCGTGATTACCACAGGTGCGTATTTATTCGGCTTTAGAGGGATTGAGCTTGGCATTCTGTTCTTTATGAACGCCTCTCCTGTAGCGGCAGCAAGCTATGTTATGGCACGTTCAATGGGAGGAAACTCGGTCTTAGCGGCGAATATCATTGCTTTAACAACGGTGATTTCAACGGTGACTTGTACTGTGGGGATTGTAATTTTAAAAGCGTATAGCTTGATTTAGAACGGCGACATTCATATGAAGTCGCCAACGATAGAAGCATATTGAGTTTAGAATTTTTTTGGTGCGTAACCTGTCATCACTTCAAGTTTTAGTTCTTTGCCCAGTTTTGTCATTGGGTGAACAACCACTAAACCGCGCACAGACTTTTTCAGTTGGCCCATATCAGCCTGTTCTGCTTTAGTGATTTCACGAGAAAATGGCATGTCTTGTAGGCTTTTACGCTCTTTGTTCATGTCGTATTGTTGTTTGTGCTTCATTGAGCTTACTTTCTTGTTTAGCTTGTCTAGCTCATCAGTAAACTTCTTGATCATTTCGCCATCACCACGGCCTTTTGCAGCATCAAGTTTGCGATTGCAGCTATCGATACGGTTATTCAGGTTTTGTAGTTCTTGTTTAAGGCTCATGGTCATTATCTCATTGAAACAGAAAAGGGCTGTGAGTGTAGCACAAGGCGATTCACTACCCTAACGATAATCCTCACCTCACAAATCGTCCCTCTATTTAAAAACAAAAGGACAGCTTCCTCTCGCTCCTTTTTAGTTGGCTAGATCTCATAAATATCTGTTTATCGTTGATATAGTTAAACAAATTCTACTGTTCTAACCGCTCATGAGTCTCAATAAACAGCATTTTGATATCGTCACGGCCCTTACTATGCAATGTACGACTATCAATGCCCTCGCTTCTGTATTCAACATGACTTCGCGTAACCTTCGCTATGCGATTGAGAACATCAATTTTTATCTAGAAAAGTTGGGAATGACACCTATCGAGTTAACCAACGGTGAGCTCCACTACCCTTATGACCCCAGTCCGTTTTTTGGTGATACGTTCGCGACCAACTTTGTCTACTCCAAATTTGAGCGGGAGGAATACCTTGCCGTCATAGCACTATTCGCACCGCAGACGCTTTTATGTAAGGTTCAACAGTATCTGAAGATCAGTCGGCCAACACTCAACAAAGATCTACGTGCCACCAATAAAATGTTCAATACGTTAGGATTAGAACTGATCGTCATCGATCAACATCTGCACGTAACAGGTAAAGAGAAGCAGATACGTTATTTACAAATGTGTTACGCCTCCAAGTATCTTTATTGCAAAAATAACCAAGTTAATTATCTCAAAAAACGCTATTTCTACGAGCGAGATATAGTGGCCATTGTGCAAAGTTATATCGAACAGTATCAGCCATATAAAGCGTTTTTATCCGTCACTCAAATTGAACAAAGTGCACACTGTGCTTTAAGCGATGAGTTTAGAAACCTATTTACTATCTACGTAATGATCACCTTAAGCCGCATTGATCAAGGGGTATTTATTACACGCAAAAATAATGCGACTTTTTTGCAATCAACCAAAGCTTTTGGCTACATAAAGGATGCATTGGATTGGCAACAAGAAAGGTTTCATTTTGAAGCTCTGCATCTCTCTGAGTACTTCCTTGGAGGGGTAAATACTGATGGTTTCTATGAAAAGCGCCTTCAAGTAGAAAGTTTTATATTCCAACTTCTAAGCGTAGTTAGCCAAGATTGTGGAAAAGATCTTCTAACTGACACTGCATTGCTAGATGATATCGTCACTTATCTGATGACCGCGGTGTATCGAGCTAAAAACAACCTCAACACGCAACTTGGTGAACAAAGTCCATACTCAAAACTGTTATTTGAACAAGTTAAAGCTGTTGCAATAGAATATCAATACCATCTTGTTGAGCCACTGCGTAACGAAGAAATCTGTTACATTACCCGATTGATCAATCGTGCAATTGAAGCGCATAGCGATCACTGTATCTCTTTAGAAACCTTGTTAGCGATTACTAAAAACAGCTGTGTTGGGCTCCACAATGAAACATTTGTTGAACAAATATTGGCTCAGCTCGGTGATAAGGTGATTGACGACCGTGCTTTACCATCATTGGATGATTTACTGGTAACCCTAAAAGCAACGTCAACCTTACCTACTGATGGCAAATTAATACCAATACTCAACTGGTTAAGTAATAAGATGAACAACCTTGGCTTGGTCAACGAACACTATTATCAAGGCATCATTACGCTATTTTACGCCCGTAACCATGCCTATTTTCCTCAGCATGGTCTACTCGTTTGTCATGGTAAAAGTGCATCGCACTGTAAGCGAATCAGCTTTGTTCATTTGCGCTTAGATAAGCCAATCAGTGATGTTTTCCAACGAAGTATCCGTCAAATCGTAATGATCAGTCATTTGGATAATGTACAGCACTTACGTGCTGTACATCAATTGCACCAAAAGCTTACCGAGCAAGGGCCTTTTCTTTCAGCCGATACAGAAGCTCCCTTTAACAATAGGAGTACAAACGCGCTATCTGCGTTTCATCCAACTGAGTAACTACATGCTTGAGCAAGGCGAGACAGTTTAATACATCACTTTGTCTAACTTGGGTATAAGCAGAGTGACAGTTACGCACGGGTAATATAATTGCCAAGCCTGCAATACCACTCCCAACAAGCGTCGCTGCACCATTGTCTGTACCACCTCCCGCAAGAAAATCACGCTGAACAGCAATACCGTGCTCTTTCGCCACATCACTCACTAAATTCAATAATGGGTAATGCCCTAAAGCTATTTTGTCAGCAACAACTAGGCATGGTCCATGGCCGTACAGGCGCTGAGATCCAGAGTCTGAGGTAAGATGCTTTGCAGTCGCTACATCCAAAACGATAACAACATCAGGTTTCAGCTGCTCAATCGCGGTTTTTCCACCCTTGGTGCCCACTTCCTCCTGTGCTGTAGCAACGAAATAAAGATCACAAAAAGGTAGGTTCTGTTTGAGTGAACGCATTACTTCAACCCCAAGCCAACAACCAATACGATCGTCCATTGCTTTACCTACAAAGGTATCGCTAGCATTTAATTGGAAATGACGAGTTGCGAATACCGCACTATCACCAATTTCGATACCCATTTCAGCAACTTGCTCACGACTTGTTGCACCCACATCAAGCCACAAATCTTCCATAGTTAAATCTGCTAGTGGCTTGTCGCTCCAAAATAGGCCTGTATACTTTTCACCACCGCGCGTTTTGAGCTCTATTTCACTGTTGATCGCCACTCGTGGATCAATACCACCTAACTTAAATACTTTAAGTAAACCATCACTGCGAATCTCTCGAATCAAAAAGCCCACTTCATCCATATGTGCAACCAAAGCTACTTTAGGGCCAATTGCACTGCGATTTAGCCGCGCAATCAAACTGCCTAAACCATCAAAGTGAATATCATCTGCGATATCCACAAGTTCATCACACAAAACTTTTCTTACTTCACACTCACGTCCAGATGGTGCATGGGCATTGTTCAGTTGTGCTAACAAACTGAAGTTATTCATTAATTATTACTCCTGATGCTCTTCTTTGGTCATCGGATTCATAAATTGGAAAGGCTGTAAGGGGATCATACGAAGTTCTCTCGGTAGTTGAGTCAAACTCTCACTTCCGCTTTCAGTGATCACTAATGTATCTTCGATCCTAACCCCTCCAACTTGTGGTACATAGATCCCTGGTTCAATAGTTACAACCATTCCTACGTCTAATGTCGCACTACTATCTGGTGTGAGCTGCGGGTATTCATGCCCTTGCAGCCCTACACCATGACCTAAACCGTGACAAAACTCTTCTCGATACCCTTGGCAGGTAATGTACTGCCTGACATCCCTATCCACTTGACTAGCAGCGATTCCGGGACGAAGCTTATCAACCCCAATTTTCTGTGCCTTATAAACCACATCAAAAATAGATTGCAACGGTTCGACAATTGGCCCGGTACAAAAAGTTCGAGTGACATCAGAGTGATAACCCTGATAAACCACGCCAAAATCAATCGTGACCAGTTCATTTGCCTCAATCACACGGCTAGAAGGTCGACCATGAGGAAGCGCTCCACGTTCACCAGATACAACGATTAGGAAGTCAACACTATCAGCACCCAACATTCGAGCATGAAACTCTATGTACGCTGCCAATTGAGACTCAGTCATGCCTAGGTAAAATTCGCTTAACCCTCTCTCAATGGCCCTTTCGGTGATATCACACGCTTGGCGGATAAGAGCAATTTCCAGTTCAGATTTACAACGTCTCATCGGAGAGATGATATTATTCGTGTCCACCAATTGCTGTGAAAGAGTTTGTTTTAGCTGTGCAACTTGCTGAAAGCTCAGCGCGTGGCTCTCAAAACCTAACTTCTGAATACCGTGAACATTTAACCTCTGTTGTAATGTTTCTAACCAGCCGTATCGGTCTGTTGATACACTTAAACAATTAGGGCTTTGCTCAATAACCTGCTGCCAATATTTACCGGCCACTAGAAGCTCATTGCCTGATGGAGTCAACAGTAAGTGTCCTCCACTGCCAGTAAAGCCACTTAAATAACGTTTGTGGTGACTATCACTGACAAGCAGAGCATCAAACTTTTCTAGGTAAGGCTCCAGGCTAAATGTTCGCATTCCAATATCCATTAATTAGTATAAAAAACCACACGCTGGCGCTGTTACGTTAGAAATCAAGTCCTAACTCATCTAGCAGCTCATCATCTTTCTTACTAAAGACTGATTTTTTATTTTGTTCCTCTTTATGTGCTGCTTCGCGTGCCATCTCTTGTCTATCCATAATTCTAAAGAATGGGTAGTAACAGCAGAATGAAGCGACGATCTGCACTATCTGAACAAACGGTGTCTTCCAGTCAAAGCTAGTTAAGTAACCTTCAAAGAACAGTGGTAGATACGGTGGATCAAAAAACGGTTTGGCTAAGAAGCCATATTTCATCAATACCAGTGGGAAGATACCAATCAACGAACCACCTAATACGAACGGAATAAACAAAATAGGGTTCAAGATGATAGGGGCACCAAACAGCACAGGTTCGTTAATGCCAAACAAACTTGGCACTAAAGAGACCTGCCCAACCTTACGGTAGCGTTGAGTTTTGGCGATCAACATCGCAATCACCAGACCTAAAGTAACACCGGAACCAGTAAAGTTAACGAATGCTGAGAACGTACCGCCAGTGACAAAGTGAGTAAGTTCGATACCTGCTGTTTTCGCTGCGATGTTTTCAGATAAGTATTGAACAAAGATCGGCGATAGAATCGGACTTAATACTGCAGAGTGAATACCGAAGAACCAGAACAATAGGCGCAGTAAGATCACAAACCACACGACCCATAGGTTATCTAGACTACCGACCACAGGAGCAAGTACTTGCATCAGGATTTCAGGTAATAATAAGCCCCCCGTCCATTGTGCAATAAAGTAACGTGCAGAAATAAACAACACAGCGATAAAGGCAGTTGGTGTAATCAATTCAAATGAACTGGAAACAAAATCTGGTACCCCTTCAGGCATCCTGATCACCAGTTTCTTTTCAGTAAAGAAGCGATAGATTTCCACACTGATGATCGCAATAAATATCGCTGTAAATAGACCTTTTGAGTCGAAGAAGCTGACATCTAGAGAACCATCAGGGTGGACAGATGTCGTCATAATCAAATAAGCAAAAAGAGATAAAGCCACTGCACCAACTGTGTATATTTTATAGCCTTCGCTTAAAAAATAAGAAATAGCTATCACAGTATAAATTGCAATAAAACCAAGTGAAAACTTAATTAAAACATCGATAAGATAGGTGTTATGAATAAACCACTCTTGTACGGCAGCAGAATCAGAAAATACATTCTTTAGAGCTTTCAATGGATAAGCCATTGAACCTAAAAGTAAGATTGGTGTTAATACAACCATACCTTTTTTTACAGCACTTAAGTGAGCTTGTTTATCAATTTTCTCAGCAATCGGTAATAACACTTTACTGAGCAATTTTTCAAACGAGGCAAATAGGCTCATATGCGTAACCTTTATTCATTATTGTAAGTACCACCTGCGTATATACGCAGGTGATAGGGATAGGAGAAAAGCTTAGTCAGCCAAGGTCACTTGGTGCTTTTTATGTGCAAGTAAGGCTTGTTTGAGTACAGTGGCCCCATCCATTGCGCCGTAAATTTCCGCTGAAAGTAGAACAGAAGGTTTATTATTTTCTAAAGCAGACTCTTCAATATTTTTATATTTGTGACTTAATTGAGGCCCTACCAAAATAACATCAAAGTTATTAATTTTTTCTGGTAGTCGATCTACTGAAATCGCTTCAAGGTTAAAGTCCTCAATATTAAGCTTCTGACTACCATTGATAGTTTTCTTTATTTCTTCCATCATCATGGTTGTTGAAAAACCACCAGCACACACTAATAAAATATTCATCATACAGTCCTTTATTTATTATTCGGGTACAGGTCAATTTATAAACATTTACTTACATTCGTCAATGAAACTTGATTTCACTGACATTGTGAAATCAAGTTTCATCGATTTTTTATTCGCTTCTGATAAGGTGTAATCATCAAATAAAAACTTAGGAATACCCCATGAGCAACTCTCAAGAAATGAACGAAGAATTCGAAAAAGTCATAATCTCTATCGTTAGTTATTCTGGCGAAGCGAAGGGTTATGCTTATGAAGCTTTAATGCTATCAGAAGAAGGAAAGTTTGAAGAAGCAGCCGCGATGATGGAGCAGTGTAATATGAGCGTACGAAAAGCTCATGAGGTACAAACGGATCTGATTCGCCAAGAAATCGGTGGTAAAAAAATAGTTGTCAGCATGATCATGGTACACGCTCAAGATCACTTAATGACAACACTATCTGAGCGTGAGCTAATCCGTAAAATGATCGAGCAAAACCGTCGTATGTACAAATTAGAACAAGCATTGCTAAACCGCTAATCCCCCCCGCTCCTACAGCAATGCCGACGTGGTGAATAAACACCACGTCCCCCCTATCATTTAGAACCTCGCAACGAGTTTTGATGATAAAAGTCGCCAGAGATGGCCAATAGGCTACCCTCAACTCTAAGTCTAAGTCATTTAATATTCCCAGCCTAACCGATACATGTGGCTATTGCTATGCCCCTCCATACATCAACCATTTTAAGGCTCTGTATGGGTTGCTCACAAGTAAAGCAAAACGTGGCGTAGAAGGATTACTTAAGGCAACCTATTTACCAGATTACACCTTAAAGTTGATACCCGAGAATTATCCAACTAAGGTCTAATAATACAAAATTGACAGATTTGTCAAAATGATCATTACAATCACGAGAATCGATTAGTCTTATAATATCAGCCAAAACGATACTCGTTAAAATCCGAGAATGAGACGCTCTTTTCTGGCCTGTTTGCTCTAGAGATAAAAGCCTCAATTACAACAAAAGGATATTTGTATGAGCCTTACAATTCGCAGCCGCCTTTATATTTTGGCACTGGTTCCGCTACTGGTTATTGCTCTGGGTATGCTTAGCTTTACCTATATGAAAACTACCGATTTGAATGAGCAACAGATCGACATTACCCACACCAACATGATGAACATGAAGAAGGAAGAACTCAAAAACTATCTTCAAATGGCGAAATCGGCAATTCAACCTTTTCTTGATAAAGGAGCAACACTCGAAGAAGCTTACCCTACACTGAAAGTTCTTGAATATGGTACATCTGGTTATGTCTTCGGTTATGACTCTAAAGGGGTACGCCGAGTCCAAGGCCAAAGTGAAAAAGGGGTCGGTGAGAACTTTTGGAACTTGCAAGACAAGCATGGTAACTATCTGATTCAAGATCTGATTCGTAATGCTAAAACTGGCGAGTTCACCACCTACTATTTCCCTAAACCGGGTGAAACAAAAGCTCTTCCGAAACTTAGCTATTCAATTTATATCCCAGAGTGGGATTTAATGCTTGGTACGGGTTTCTACACCGACGATATTGATGCCATTATCGCTGAAATGGAAAACGCGACTACCAGCGCGCTGCAAACCACCCTTTCAGCAATCATCGTTTTCTGTTTGATCATCGCGGCAATCGTCGCTGTGTTTGCAGTCGCAGTAAACCGCACCATTATGAAGCCGCTTGAATTGTTCGATGACTCTATCAGTTCATTCGCCAGCGGTGATGCGGATTTAACAGCTCGAATGGAAGACTTCAAAGCACCTGAATTCTCACGATTAAGCAAAAACTTCAATGCCTTCGTTGCTAGCTTGCAAGACATCATCCGAAGTGTGACAGACGTAGGCCAACAGGTGGTGGAAGAAACCAATAACATGTCATCACGCGCTAGCAAGGTTGATGACCTAGCCTCAGGCCAACGCGAGGAAACCGAGCAAGTCGCGACAGCAATGACCGAGATGACCACTACAGCAAGTGAAATCTCAAATAACGCTAGCCAAGCGGCCAACTCTGCCAAGGAAGCCGACGACAACGCGAAGGAAGCACAAAACATTGTCAATTCATCGGTTCAGTCTGTGGAAGCGTTGGCGGAAGAGGTTTCCAAAGCGAATGGCGTGATTTCTCGCCTGGAAGGTGACGTGCAAAACATCTCCTCTTCACTGGCCGTGATACAAGACATCGCCGAGCAAACTAATCTACTGGCACTCAATGCTGCGATTGAGGCAGCCCGTGCGGGTGAACAAGGCCGAGGCTTCGCCGTGGTTGCCGATGAAGTCCGTAAACTTGCGAGTCGAACTCAAGACAGCACAGGGGAAATTCACCAGATGATTGAACAGCTCAAGGCGGCGTCAGATGATGCGGTAAAAGCAATGGAATCGAGTCAAAAACGTGGTGCAAGCACCGTTGAAGAAGCAAAAGCTGCCGCGCAAGCACTGATTCAGATCCAAGAATCGATCGGTACGATTATGGATATGAACTCTCTGATCGCTACCGCAACCGAAGAACAAAGCTTAGTCGGACAGGAGATCTCGCAACGCATTGTGGTGATTTCCGACCAAAGCTATCAGTCCGCAGAGCTTGCTAATGAAAACCGTACTGGTAGCCAAGCCCTCAACGGGCGCGCCAATGAGTTGTACGAACTGGTTGATCGCTTCACGGTATAACCTTTTACACATGACTAAGCCGCCAACCACTGGCGGCTTTCTTATTTTTAGAACCTGAAATGTTATCGTTTTGTTTCATCTAATTTCCAACGGGGTGTGCGTACAAAGTCGCAAAAGACGCTCGGTGCTAGCCACATGTATACAAAGTAAAGTATGATTGTTTTATTAGGGAAATAAATGGTTTGAGAGTGAACGCAGCCTATGGCAAATCTAAAAAATTCTGTGGCTAAAAACGTAAAAACTAAAGTCGCCGGTCAAACACAAGATGACGTTGTCTACTGCCATATCTTCGATGCAATTCTTGAACAACGTCTACCACCAGCTACAAAGCTCAATGAAGAAGCCCTAGCTGAAATATTCAATGTCAGCCGTACGATTATTCGACGTGCACTACTGCGTCTTTCGATGGAGCAGGTCGTGAGTATTCGCCCTAATCGAGGCGCTATGGTCGCAGCTCCCACTAAAGAAGATGCTAAGCAAATTATTAAAGCACGTGAAGTAATGGAGCTTGCTATCACCGAGCTTGCTGTGGAGCATGCAACGCCCGCTAAAATTGAAGAATGCCGTCGCTTGGTAGAGAAAGAGAATCAAGCGTTCGACAATGACGACTATGGTAAAGGACTGCGACTGTCCGGTGAGTTCCACATTAAACTCGCCGAGATGGCCAACAACGCTCCGCTACTTGCATTCCAGCGTAGCCTAGTATCTCAAACATCGCTTTTGATTGCTCAGTACGAAACCGGAAATCATGCCAACTGTTCTCTCGATGAGCACTCAAATCTACTCGATGCAATTGAGTTAGGAGAGACAACACGCGCTGTCGATATGATGCAAGAACATCTTGACCACATTCGCTCTAAGTTAAACCTAGACAGTAACGCAGCCTCTAACGACCTACATGTCGTATTTTCAGATGTGCTCAATAGCCGATAGCCATTAGCATTTCACAAAATTCCAAGCCCGGCACTCTGCTGGGTTTTTTTCTTTCTCACACCAAAATTGTACACAAAATAAAATACAATATTAAAATTCTTTACGTAGAGATTTTTAATTAAAAGATTATTAAAAAATCAATAAATACAACAAGTTAATAGTATTATCAACTAATCCCAATCTCTAAATCACCTTTTTTCATGTTGCATTTTTGTAAATTTAAAGTTGACCTTGCGGTCAAAATAACCAATTATTGACCACAAGGTCAGAAAAAATTACGAAACAAAAGTGTCAATACACAAGGAGGTCTCTTGATTACTTTCCTACTCAATCAAGAACTCAGACAAGAAAGTGAGCTGTCGCCAAATATGACGGTCCTTCAATACCTGAGAACAGAAGTACAAAAAACAGGTACCAAAGAAGGCTGTGGTTCAGGTGACTGTGGTGCCTGTACAGTCGTACTAGGTGAAGTAATCAACGGTCAGCTTCAATACCGTTCAGTCAACTCTTGTTTGACGTTCGTCTCAAGCCTACACGGTAAGCAATTGATTACTGTGGAAGATCTTCAAAACAAAAACAAACTGCATCCGACTCAACAAGCCATGGTCGACTTCCACGGCTCACAATGTGGTTACTGTACGCCGGGCTTCATTATGTCGATGTTCGCCCTAAGCAAGAACAAACCAGCCGCCAATAAAGAAGACGTAATGGAATCCCTAGCAGGTAACTTATGTCGTTGTACGGGTTACCGCCCGATTGTGGATGCAGCATTATCTCTGGCCTCTGACGAGCCATTAATGGATCAATTCGTTGAGCTTGAAAAAACCACAATCGCAAGACTACAAACCCTACAAGAACAGCCAGCAAGCCTAAGCCATGGCAATTTAACCGCGTACCTTCCTCGTAGCGTTAATGAGCTGGCTGATCTGTATTCTTCACACCCCAATGCCAAACTGGTGGCAGGCGGTACAGATTTAGCCCTTGAGGTGACTCAGTTCCACCGTGAAATCGAAACTCTGATTAACGTCACTCAAGTTGAAGATATGAAAGTGTGTGAAGAGAGTGAAGACGCGCTGCACATTGGTGCCAACGTAGCGATCAGTGACGCCTACAAGTTACTGACGCATCACTACGCTGATTTTGGTGAATTGCTGCACCGCTTTGCCTCTCTGCAGGTACGTAACCAAGGCACGCTTGGCGGCAACATTGGTAACGCTTCGCCAATCGGTGATGCGCCTCCACTTCTGATCGCACTCAACGCGCAAGTAAAACTGCGTCGTGGTAAGCAATCACGCGTTGTGCCAATCGAAGACTACTTCATTAGCTACAAAGTCACTGCTCAGCAAGAGAGTGAGTTTATCGAGCAAGTAATCATCCCGAAACCGAAGACAAATGAGACGTTCCGCGCTTACAAACTCTCTAAGCGCCTAGATGATGATATTTCAGCGGTTTGTGGCGCATTCAATATCCAAATTGAAGACAACAAAGTGATTAGCGCTCGTATCGCCTTTGGCGGTATGGCAGCAACCCCCAAACGTGCAACACGCTGTGAAAACGCCTTGTTGGGCAAAGAGTGGACTCAGGCAAATGTCGACGAAGCGATGCAAGAGATTCACAACGACTTTGAACCACTGTCCGATTTCCGCGCCAGCAAAGAGTATCGCTCAATGACAGCGGCCAATATGCTACGTCGTTTCTACATCGAGCAGAACCATCACAACAACCAGATTGAAACAAGGGTAACGTCTTATGTCTAACGCACACCACCCGACTCTCTCTCATGATGAGATGGTCGCCATCGTAAAGCAGGATCTTAAAACTGGCGTTGGTAAAAGCGTAAAACATGACAGCGCCCCAAAACAGGTAACCGGTGAAGCGGTCTACATCGATGACCGTTTAGAGTTCCCGAATCAGCTTCATGTGTATGCGCGTTTAAGTACCCAAGCGCACGCAAAAATTACCAAGCTTGATGTCTCGCCATGTTATGAATTTGAAGGCGTAGCCATTGCGATCACCCACGAAGACATCCCAGGTCAACTGGATATCGGTGCAGTTTTCCCTGGGGACCCGCTACTGGCTGATGGCCTAGTTCAATACTACGGCCAACCGATCATCGCCGTTGCTGCTAACGATATGGAAACAGCACGTAAAGCGGCTCAAGCGGCTATCGTGGAATATGAAGCGCTGCCTCCTGTTCTTGATGTCAAAGAAGCACTGGAAAAAGAGCTGTTCGTAACAGAAAGCCACCAGCAAAAACGTGGTGACTCTGCAACCGCCATTGCCAACGCAAAACACGTGATTGAGGGCGATATTGATATCGGCGGTCAAGAGCACTTCTACCTTGAAACCCAAGTGAGCAGCGTGATGCCAACCGAAGATGGCGGCATGATCGTTTACACTTCAACGCAGAACCCGACTGAAGTACAAAAACTGGTTGCCGAAGTACTTGGTGTACCGATGCACAAAGTGGTGATCGATATGCGCCGTATGGGTGGTGGCTTTGGTGGTAAAGAAACCCAAGCCGCAGCACCTGCGTGTATGGCAGCTGTGATCGCTCACCTAACTAAACGACCGACCAAGATGCGCCTACCACGCGCAGAAGACATGACCATGACGGGTAAACGCCACCCATTCTACAACCAATACAAAATTGGTTTTGATGATGATGGTGTGATTCAAGGCTCTGAGATCATCGTGTCAGGTAACTGTGGTTACTCACCAGATCTATCAAGCTCGATTGTTGACCGTGCGATGTTCCATTCAGACAACGCCTACTACCTAGGTGATGCAACAGTCACGGGGCACCGTTGCAAGACCAACACGGCATCGAATACCGCTTACCGTGGTTTTGGTGGCCCACAAGGCATGATGACCATCGAGCACATCATGGACGAGATCGCGCTATATCTAGGCAAAGATCCACTCGAAGTACGTAAAGCGAATTACTACGGTGGTGAAGGGCGTAATGTCACTCACTACTACCAAACGGTTGAAGATAACTTCTTACCAGAGATCACCGAACAACTTGAGCAAAGCAGTGACTACCATGCGCGTCGTAAAGCCATTGCGGAGTTCAACAAGCAAAGCCCTATCTTGAAAAAAGGCTTAGCGATTACTCCGGTGAAATTTGGTATTTCATTCACGGCGACTTTCCTAAACCAAGCAGGTGCTCTAGTACACATCTACACCGATGGCAGTATTCATTTGAATCACGGTGGTACGGAAATGGGGCAAGGTTTGAATATCAAAGTGGCACAAATCGTTGCACAGGAGTTCCAAGTTGATGTTGAACGTATCCAAATCACCGCTACCAATACCGACAAAGTACCGAACACATCGCCAACTGCGGCCTCATCGGGCGCCGACCTCAATGGTAAAGCAGCCCAAAATGCCGCTCTGACGATCAAACAACGTCTGATTGATTTTGCTTCTAGTCACTTCAAAGTATCACCAGAAGAAGTGGTGTTCAAAAACGGCATGATCGTCATCCGTGATGAGATCATGACCTTTGAATCCTTTGTTCAACTGGCGTACTTCAACCAGGTTTCGCTGTCGAGCACTGGCTTCTACCGTACACCGAAGATCTACTATGATCATGAAAAAGCACGTGGCCGTCCGTTCTACTACTACGCCTACGGTGCCTCTTGTTCAGAAGTTATCGTTGATACGTTAACAGGTGAGTACAAAATCCTTCGTGCAGATATCCTTCACGATGTAGGCGCATCGCTTAACCCAGCGATCGATATTGGTCAGATTGAAGGCGGCTTCTTGCAAGGTGTCGGCTGGCTAACCACCGAAGAGCTGGTCTGGAACGAGCAGGGTCGCTTGATGACCAACGGCCCTGCAAGTTACAAGATCCCTGCAATTGCGGATATGCCGATTGAGTTCCATACCCAACTTCTGGAAAACCGAGCTAACCCAGAAGATACGGTATTCAACTCGAAAGCTGTCGGTGAACCGCCATTCATGTTGGGTATGTCAGTGTGGAGCGCTCTAAGAGACGCGATCGCTTCTGTTGCCGTAGATGGTGCCATTCCAAAACTGGATACACCTGCGACACCAGAGCGTGTTCTGATGGCAATTTCTAAAGTAACTCAGCCTCAGAAGACCTCACAGCAAAGCACTCAGGAAGCATAACAAAGGGCTTAACCGTTCAAGGAGAGACGTATGTTTAAGGACAATTGGATTCATGAACTGGCGCAACTAGAAAAAAACAGCGAACCGTGTGTGATGGTAACGGTATTGGAAGACCGTGGCTCTGTGCCAAGGGATGCCGGGACTAAAATGCTGGTAACCCGTGACCGACTGATTGCTACCATTGGTGGTGGTCATCTCGAGCATGTTGCGACCAAAATGGCGCGTGAAATGCTAATTGCGGGTGAACGTTCACTAAAAGTAGAACGCTTTAATCTTGGTGCTCGTTTGGGGCAGTGTTGTGGCGGAATGGCAACACTGAGCTTTGAACCGATTGGCACCGCGCAAAAGCATCTGGTTGTGTTCGGTGCAGGTCATGTTGCCAAAGCCCTTTTGCATATCGTCTCCACCCTTCCTTTCCGAGTGACTTGGATTGATCAACGCGATGACGTTTTCCCTGATGATCTGCCACGTAATGTGACTAAGTTAGTGACCGACGATCCGGTGGGCGATGTTCGAGACCTGCCGCCAAACAGTTACTTCTTGGTAATGACCCACAACCACCAGCTCGACTTTGACCTTGCTAAAGCCATTATTGACCGTGATGACAGCGTCTACTTCGGCATGATTGGCTCACTGACCAAACGTAAGAAGTTCGATATGCGTTTAGCGCAGCGTGGTTACACCGATGAACAAATCGACACCATGATTTGCCCGATTGGTGTCAGCATGGTGAATGGAAAACACCCAGCAGAGATAGCGGTCTCGGTTGCAGGTGAACTTATCGCACACTATCAGGGCATTCCTCTTGAACAAAAACGCCCTACGGCACACAGTAAAAGTAATCAACAGAGCGATTCCGAATTGGAAGAGAAAATCGCCTAACTCGATTGCAAGGTAATCGGGTTTTAAAAGGAAGTAACAATGACAACGCAACGTAACGCTTATCGTGCAGCCATTTTGCACAGCATCGCTGACCCAAAAGATGTCGGACTAGACCACTCTTATCAATTTTTTGATGACGGTATTATCGTTGTCGAAGATGGCCATATTGTTGATATCGGTGAGACAGAAGAAGTTTTGGCTCGCCAACCTAAAGATATCAGTATTACCGAATACGAAGATAAACTGATCACCTCAGGCTTTATCGATACCCATATTCACTACCCTCAAACCGGAATGATCGCCTCTTACGGTGAGCAGTTGCTTGATTGGCTAGAAAACTATACCTTCCCAGAAGAGCGCCGTTTTAAGAACCCAGTCTACGCCCACAAAGTGGCTAAGCTGTTCTTTGACGAGCTAGCCAGTAACGGCACCACCACCGCACTGGTATTTGGCACCGTACACAAAGAGTCGGTCGATGTGTTTTTCGAAGAAGCGCAAAAACGTAAACTGCGCATGATCGCGGGTAAGGTATTAATGGATCGCAACGCCCCTGATTACCTAACAGACACACCAGAGTCTGGCTATGAAGCATCAAAAGAACTCATCGAGAAGTGGCACAATACCGATCGACTCTTGTACGCCGTAACACCGCGTTTCGCACCAACCAGCACCCCAGAGCAGCTCGCTACTGTTGGAAAACTGCTTGAAGAGTATCCTGATGTCTACATGCACACCCACCTTTCTGAAAATAAGAAAGAGATTGAATGGGTACTCGAACTATTCCCAGAGCGGGACTCTTATCTAGATGTGTATGACCATTACGGTTTGCTGCACAAGCGCTCTGTGTTTGCTCACGGCATTCATCTATCAGATTGTGAATGTAAGCGCTTAGCCGATACTGAGTCTGCTATCGCCTTCTGCCCAACTTCGAACCTATTCTTAGGCTCTGGTCTATTTAAGCTACCAAAACTTGAAGAACACGGCGTAAGAGTCGGCATGGGTACCGATGTCGGTGCAGGTACTAGTTTCTCGATTCTGCAAACCATGAGTGAAGCGTACAAAATTATGCAGCTTCAGCAACAGAAACTCCACCCGCTCAAATCGCTGTTCCTAGCAACCTTAGGTGGCGCACGCTCACTCCACCTAGAAGATAAGATTGGTAACTTAGAAGTAGGTAAGGAAGCCGATTTCGTCGTGCTTGATTTGCATGCAACCCAATTGATGCGCTTTAGAATGAAACAAGCGTCCACGCTTGAAGAAAAGCTGTTTGTATTAATGAGCTTAGGTGATGACCGCACAGTATGTGAGACCTTCATTTACGGTGAAAAGGCTTACGCAGCACAAGGAAACATCGACGTAAAAAAGTTCGCTAGTTAAACCAATACAATAGGGTAATTTAACCCAGCGCTCTCAACTTATTGTTAAGCGCTCTCCTCATGGGGAGCGTTTTTTTACTCATGTCGATGGCAATATTTGCTCAGCATTTCTTTCATCCACTCAAGCTGAAACGGTTTCGATAGGACATCTTCAAACCCTGCCTCAAGATAAGAAGCGACGTCGCTTTCAAATGTGTTGGCGGTTAAAGCAATAATGACCGAATTGGGGGCGAGTCGTTGAGCTTTAATATGTTTGAGCGTTTCCATGCCATCCATAACAGGCATTTGAATATCCATAAAGATCACGTCAAACTCACTTTCTTTTAGACGCTCGAGACATTCCTGGCCATTGTTAACCATCTCTACTTCCACTTTCAAAAGCGACAACATTTTCTCGACTACAAACTGATTCACTTGCATATCTTCAACAACCAGTGCTCGTAATGGAGAGTCTGCCGCTGTAGGCATTAGCGCCCGCTCACTTTATCCGTATAGTATCATGCCAGTTCCTTGTGTCATAAGCGCCATCACCTGATATCTCAATGATTTTACGACGTGTCTGCTTGAGTAAGTTGGGGAGCATTTCGGCATCGGTTACGTTAGATAAGCTCAGCTCTGCTGCGATTATTTCGTGAGTACTTGTATCTACTGCGATGTGCAACTTACGCCAGACTCTGCGCTTCCTCATCAATCCAAAAGGTCAGAAAACCACGGTTGATTAAGGCTTTATGTACTGCTTCCAGTTAGTTGTTTTGTAACGAGGCTTAGGCATGAGGCTACAACGATTGGTGGGCGATCGTAACTTTCTGATTTAGTTCCAACGAATTACGCAACAAAGCCACTTACTTGCAGTGCGTCGTAAATATTTTATGCATATTTTTTGAAATGTGAAGTTGATCAATTTGTGAATTAACAAAAGAGGGGTTGATAGTTTTAAATAATTACTTTCATTATTTTAATATAACTGTGAGCTGTGTTAGATAAATGTAAGCACGAAGTGAAAGTTTAGCGAAATAAAATGGTAATAATGAAAGGTTTCTAACGAAAAATAGTCACATTGAAAGATGTGACAAACAATCATGTTTTCTTTAAGGACGTAAAATAATCTTGATGTCAGCATATTTAATCAATCCATCGATATGCTTACATGGAGTACAAAATGAACAAGTCCAAAATTGTTATGTCCATCGGGTTAGGGTTACTAACTAGTGGCAATGTATTAGCAGAAAGCCAAGGGCAGCCCAATATCATTCTATTTTTGGTCGATGATATGGGGTGGACAGATACCTCAGTACAGTTTGCGCCAGAGCGAGTCCCTGCTAACGATTTTTATCGCACGCCAGCAATGGAAAAAATTGCTAAAAATGGTGTGAAATTTACCCAAGCATATTCGCATGCAGTATGTAGCCCAAGCCGTATCTCATTGATGACAGGTCAAAATCCAGTGCGTCACCATAGCTCTAACTGGATCATGCTGCCAAACAGTGACGCACAAAATGGCCCTTGGGGACCAAACACCTCACCACGCAATTGGGATACAATTGGCATTGAGAAAGGCGATGTCACTCTAGCTAAGCAACTTCAAGATGCTGGCTACTACACCATGCATATTGGTAAAGCACACTTTGGAGCACTCAATACCACCGGCGCAGACCCACTCAACCTCGGGTTTGACGTCAACGTGGCTGGTCATGCTGCTGGTGCGCCAGCATCCTATCAAGGTGAGAGAAACTTTGGCAATGACCTACCAGTCAAAGATGGTTACCCACAAGGCGTACCTGGGCTTAGCGAATATCACGGTAAGAAAGTCCACCTAACGGACGTTCTAACTGAAAAAGCCCATGGTGAAATTGAAAAAGCCCTCGCTCAAGATAAACCTTTCTTCCTCAATATGGCTTACTACGCGGTACATACGCCAATCGAAGAGCACCATCGCTTTATCGATAACTACCGTGGAAAACAGTACAAAAACACCGATATTGCAGTGCCAGATATCGAAGCGCGTTATGCTTCTTTAGTGGAAGGTATGGATGACAGTGTGGGCAACATTCTCGCATTCCTAGAAGAGAAAGGGGTCGCTGACAACACCATTGTTGTTTTCACTTCAGATAACGGTGGCTTATCAGGGCATTCGCGTCAAACTTCCCCACGTGGTACTGAATTAAACACGCACTACTACCCACTTAAAGCGGGTAAAGGTTCAGCTTACGATGGTGGTTCGCGCGTTCCATATCTAGTATCTTGGGCACAACCAAACCTAAATAACCCGCTACAAAAAGCACTTCCAATAGAGTCTGGTACAGTGTCTGAATCACCAATCATCATTGAAGACTTGTTCCCAACTCTGCTCAGCGCAGCGAAGGCGAAGCCTGTTCTTCCTGAGGGCTACGTGATTGATGGCGTCGACACCACAGAGCTATGGTCAAATCCAGACAAAACCCTTGAACGCTCTCTTGTGATGCACTACCCACATATTTGGGGGCCACACGGTCCAGGTTATGAACCACATACTTCGCTACGTAAAGGTGATTACAAGGTGATCTACTTCTACAACAGCAAAACGTGGGAAATGTACAACACAGCCAAGGATATCGGTGAACGCTTCAATCTTGCTCAATCTGAACCGAAGAAATTGGCCGAGATGGCAGCAACACTTGAGCAAGAGCTAAAAGCAAAACATGTTCAATGGCCAGTCAATCGCATTACTGGTAAAGACGAACCACTTTACACACCTGCTGAACTAGCGAAACTTTAATCTGTCTCCCCCCCTCAGTCTATTCAAGAGTGAGGGGGAAGGGTTTGTTATGTATAAAAATTTCCATCTAATGGCTAAGCCGACATCGTTCGAATGTAACTTAAACTGCGACTACTGCTTCTATTTGGAAAAAGAGTCGTTGTACCGTAAAGAGCAAAAATGCATTGCCATGAGTGATGAGGTGCTTGAAAACTATATCAAGTCATATATTGACTCCCAGTCTACTGATGTGGTGGAGTTTGCTTGGCAAGGCGGTGAACCGACCATGGCTGGATTGGGCTTTTTTCAGCGTGCATTGCAATTTCAAACCAAGCACGCCAACGGCAGAATCATCAAAAATACGCTGCAAACCAATGGCCTATTGATTAACGAAGATTGGGCCTACTTCTTGGCTAAAAACCAGTTTCTAGTCGGTATATCGATTGATGGTATGCAAGCGATTCATGATCGCTACCGCATTACTCGTTCTGGGAAAGGAAGTTTTGGAAAGGTTATTAACGTGATTAATTTATTTAATCAATATAAGGTTGAATATAACACCTTAACTGTCGTCAATAACGAAAACTATAAATATGGTGCCGATATTTATAATTTTCTAAAATCGCTAGGTTCTCGACATCATCAGTATATTCCAATTGTCGAAGCTGAAGATATTCAATTCCCTGATGAAGAGTCAGTAATTAGAATAAACTGTTCAAGTGTTAAACCGTTTTCCACACCACGAAATGGCTATGGTCAGTTTATGGCGGATGTGTTTGATGAGTGGATCAAAGAGGATGTAGGCAACGTTTTTATTCAGCTATTTGATGCAACGTTAATCTCATGGTTTGGCTATGAGTCGAGCATGTGTTTGTTCAATAAAGAGTGCGGCCAATCGTTGATCATTGAACGTAATGGTGATGTTTACTCCTGTGACCACTTTGTCTACCCTGAGTTTCGCTTAGGTAATATCCAACAGCAGCCTTTGTCAGAACTTGTCTTAAGTAAGCAGCAAAAGAAATTTTCTTGTGCTAAATCTGTGCTCTCGAAGCAGTGCCTGCAATGTCCGTTTTCTACTTGTTGTTATGGCGGATGTCCAAAACATCGCATCGATACCAGCGTTGACCAACTGCCACACAACTATCTATGCCAAAGCTATCAGCACTATTTTAAGCACGTGGCGAAATACATGGATTTTATGGTGAAAGAACTAAATCAAGGGCACAATGTCTTTGCAGTTATGGAGTGGGCAAAAAAACAAGTATAAGCGACTAACGAGTTAACTCTAGACGTTCTTATCGTGCTCGTAACTGCCATGTTCTGCGGCTTTGTTGCGTAATTCAGTTTAGAGACAGAGCCGCCCGTTTTGCATGCTTTTTAGTCAATACGACAAGTTTCAGGCATACCTAGCCTAGTGAGCTTATTCAACGCTTTTATCATCGCGTAAGTTTCACCCACTTGTGCATTGTAATTTCTTAAGCTCAACCGTCCTCCTAGCAACTGTTTAACTCGATACATCGCTGTTTCTGACAATGAACGTTTATCGTATACATACCGCTTTTTCCAATACTTATTCGAGCCGTATAGCTTCTGACAACCCACGGCGAGATTGCGAGGGTGACCACGCTGCCAGAAGGCTGCCCCCTCTCTCTTGGGGAATAAGCGCAATAGCTCCCTTAATCTTAATAACAGCGTGACACACTCTCGTGTCGTAAGCCCCATCACCAGATACCTCAAGGATACTGCGGCGTGTTTGTTTCAGTAAGTTCGGGAGAACTTCCCCATCCGTAACCGTCGATAAACTTAGCTCGGCTGCAAATAATTTCATGAGTGCTTGTATCGATGGCAATATGCAGCTTTCGCCAGACTCTGCGCGTGCCATCCGTCCCGTGTTTTTTGACTTTCCATTCGCCTTCGCCATAAACCTTAAGGCCAGTTGCATCCATGGCTAGGTGCTGTATCACTCCTCTCGTTTTAGTCTTAAATGAGACCTTAACTTGCTTGGCTCTACGGCTGATGCAGGTGTAATGCGGACAACTTAACGGTACATGGGCTAACCTAAATATCGAGTCGATAAATCCTTGCAGCGCTCTCAATGGCATAGAAAAAACTCGTTTCACGATTAGTGCTGCCGTGATGGCTAAATCACTGAACCGACGTGGCCTCCCGCGCTTATTCTGTTTTCTTTGCACCCACCCGCTTATCGCCTCTTCATCAATCCAAAAGGTCAAAGAGCCACGGTTAATAAGTGATTGGTTGTATTGCTTCCAGTTGGTTGTTTTGTAACGTGGTTTGGGCATGAGGCTACGAGAGATAGTGGACGTAGCAAATCAGACGTAGTTTCTGGATTTAGTTCCATTGAATTACGCAACAAAGCCGTAGCATTAAGGACTTCAGAGAACTGCTAGACGTGAATTACCATCATTAAATGCCCAAAACGAAAAGAGTCATTGCGTAACACTGCATTACATCGTGAAGTAAAGTGGGTGTTATTGTATTCTGTTAAAATTAGTTAGAACAAATGATTACTTGTCGGAACATCTCTTTATGACCACTGCTACCCAAAGGCGTGAAGAAATTCTTCACTATATCCAGACTCACCAAAAAGGTGAGGTGAACTACTTTGTCGAGCTTTACGATGTTTCAGAAGTCACTGTGCGTAATGATCTCAATTATTTAGAAAAGAAAGGCTGCGTGACTCGTTGTTATGGCGGGGCCTTGCTCAACAACCAGTTTGCCTTCGAGCGGCCACTGAACGATAAAAAGCAGCTCCATTGCGATATCAAAGCAAAACTCGGAGAATACGCAGCCTCTTTGGTGCAAAGCGGCGACAAAATCATTCTTGATTCTGGCTCCACCACGGAACAAATCGCCCATCACCTCAACCCGAAGCATAATCTTGTCGTCATGACCAACGGCATTAATATCGCTTATCATCTCGCTAACCAAGAGAACATCGAAGTAATGGTTAGCGGAGGCGTGATGCGTCATAACTCCTATTCCGTGCATGGCACAAGTGGAGAAGAATTCTTAGCCGGATTTCGTTTCAACAAATTATTCTTAGGGGTTGATGGCTTTGATAAGGTTGCCGGTATTACCACCCCGCATCAAGGCGAGGCAGACATTAACCGTAAAATGGTCGAAGCAGCCCAAACCGTTATCGCGGTCACTGACTCCTCTAAGTTTAACCGCCAAAGCTTTTGCTTAATTGCCCGTCCTGAGCAGTTAAATATCTTAATTACCGATAGTGGCATACCCCAAGACTATGTCGAGCGACTGACTGAAATGGGGGTTGACGTCCATATTGTCGACGCAAATTCCTAACCAATACCACTAACTTCGCGCCGAAAATAAGCCACTATAAGCATATTAATTTCCGCTTTCACTTGCTAAGAGCCGCCCGTTCAGGACGGCTCTTTTTTGTTTCTCCCCGTTCAAAAATTACCATAAGTTCAATTTTTGTGATCTGCGTCGATTTACCTAGCGAAACCCTGTTACTTCGCAAGGTTTTCATTTCGCTTTCACTGTTTCACTTCACAAACCCAAGGCTCAAGTGGTTCGCAACACAAAATAAGCGCCTAACAGTGAAAGAAAAACCTTTCACTTTTACTCAAACGAAAGTTTTAAAACCCCAAAACGAAAGAAAAATGTTTGTGATCTATCTTTCGTTTTCGTCCACTGTTTGCTGATTTAATCAAAATCAAAAGAAATCGAAACATTTCACTCCTTAAGTTGAAATGTAACGAAAGGGAAATTGGTAAATGACCAGTGCAGAACGAAGACAGCAAATCATGGCGCATATTCGCAGCCATGGCTCAGGCAAAGTAGATGAGTTTGCTCAGCAATACGACGTCTCTGCTGTCACCATTCGTCATGATCTCAACTTACTGGAAAAACAAGGCTGTGTATTCCGTTGTTACGGTGGCGCGACATTAAACCCGAACTTCGCTTTCGAACAACCTTTGCACCGTAAGGATCAGCTTAATCGCAGTGCCAAGCAATACATCGCCGAAGCTGCGGCAAAGCTCGTTAACGATGGCGACACCATCATTTTGGATTCAGGTACCACCATAGGTCTAATGCCACAGTATCTCAGTAACAAACAGCATTTGGTGGTGATGACAAATGCGCTCAACACCGCTTATCAGTTGAGCAATAACGACAACGTTGATTTGCATGTAGTCGGCGGAAATTTACGCCGCACATCGTGTTCATTGACCGGTCATCAAGGTGAGCAACAAGTTCGTGCTTATCTATTCGACAAACTGTTTCTGGGTGTCGACGGATTTGATCTGCAAGCCGGTATTACCACGCCTGACAATCATGAGGCGCAAATGAACCGCGCGATGTGCGATGTCGCTCGCCAAGTGATTGCAGTCACTGACTCAAGCAAGTTCGGACGCAAGAGTTTTTGCATGATCCGAGCGGCGCACCAAATCGATGTTTTGGTTACAGACAACAATATTCCACATGCCACTCACCAAGCCTTAGCTGATATGGGTGTCACCGTCATTCTTGCAGACTGAACTGTAAATTAGGATTAAAAATGAAAGTGTTACTTTCTCTTATCGACCAACATAAACAAGGCAATGCCACTGGCATTTACTCAGTTTGTTCTGCGCACCCACTCGTGCTTGAAGCTGCGATTAAGCAGGCAGCACAAGACGAACAGCTTGTTTTAATTGAGGCTACATCAAACCAAGTGAATCAATTTGGTGGCTACACAGGTATGACACCAAAAGACTTCGCCGAGCATATGTTTGCCCTGGCTGAACGTTTGAATTTCCCTGCTGAAAATATTGTTTTAGGTGGCGACCACTTAGGTCCTAACTGCTGGAAACACTTATCAGCAAGCCAAGCTATGGAATATTCAGAGCAGATGATCAATGACTATGTCTTAGCGGGTTTTAAGAAAATCCACCTAGATTGCTCAATGTCATGTGCTGACGAACAAACCCCACTAAGTGAAGCCATCATGGCTGAGCGTGCCGCCAAATTATGTCTGGTTGCAGAAAATGCATGGAAGATCGCAGGCGGTGAAGCTCCGGTTTATGTGATTGGTACCGAAGTTCCAACCCCAGGAGGTGCACTGGAATCTTTAGAAGAAGGGATGGAAGTCACTAAGCCTGAAGAAGCTATCGCGACACTTGACGTTCACCATCAAGCATTTAGCGATATGGATCTTGGTTATGTGTGGCCTCGCGTTATCGGTCTTGTTGTTCAGCCAGGTGTGGAATTTGACCATCATAGTGTGCACCACTATGACAGCTTTGCCGCGCAATCACTGAGCAAGCTCATTGAGAGCCAACCAAACCTTGTGTTTGAAGCGCACTCTACCGATTACCAAAATCCTATGGCTTACCACGAGTTAGTTCGCGACCACTTTGCCATTATAAAGGTTGGTCCTGCTCTCACATTTGCTCTGCGTGAAGCGCTTTATGGCTTAGACCGCGCGGAAAAAGAGTGGTTAGGCACACACAAAGCGTCTCACCTGCGTGAAACCATCGAACAAGTGATGCATGAGCAACCAAACTACTGGCACTCACACTATGCCAGCAAAGGGCATCAACAATTCTTAGACTGCAGCTACAGCTTAAGCGATCGCATTCGTTACTACTGGACTCATCCAGAAGTGCAAGCAGCGCAACAAGCACTGTTTGACAACTTAACGGCTAAGCCGCTGCCTATGACTCTCCTTAGCCAATATTTACCAAATCAAGCTAAGGCTATTTCTCAACACCAAATACCAAATCAACCCGCTGAGATTGTGATGCACAAGATTATGGAAGTAACGCAAGTCTATTCAGAAGCTTGTTACGCAAACGCAGTAGTATGGAAGGAGACTATCAAATGAGTTCAGTTTTAGGCTATGAACTGCCTTGGCTAGAAGAGCACAACGGCGTTCACACAGCACAAGAGATCAGCCACCAACCACGTTTATGGCGTGCTCTGTCTGACATTCTAGAACAGCAATATGATGCCGTGAGTGCTTTCCTTAACCCGCTTCTTGCGCGTTCCGACCTACGCATCATTCTGACTGGTGCTGGTACCTCGGCATTCGTTGGTGATGCAGCTGCACCGTTTATCAGCGCGGGTCTTGGTTTTCGTGTTGAATCAATTCCAACCACAGATTTGGTTTCAAACCCAACGCAATACCTTGACCCAAGTCGTCCGACACTGCTGGTCTCTTACGCTCGTTCAGGTAACAGCCCTGAGAGTGTGGCCGCGGTTGCCTTGGTTGACCAACTTGTACCTGATTGCCACCACCTGTTTTTGACTTGTAACGCAGAAGGCGCGCTGTCTCGTTACGCACAAACCGCCAACAACGCGTACTGCATGCTAATGCCAGAAGGCTCAAACGATAAGAGCTTCGCAATGACCTCCAGCTTTAGCTGCATGCTGATGTCTACCCTGACTCTGCTAGGCGGTCAAACGCCCGCTGAGTGGCACAAGCAGATCGAAGCAACCGCGGCATTGTGCGAAGGCAAATTGGTGCAATGGCAAACAGCCATTAAAGCGCTCGCAAGCCAACCTTACCAACGCCTTATCGTATTAGGTAGCGGTGGCTTTGCTGGCCTTGCACGTGAGGCATCGCTTAAATCTCTTGAATTAAGTGCCGGTCAAGTGATGACCGCATACGACTCATCTTTAGGTTTTCGTCACGGCCCTAAATTCACTATCGACGAGACCTCACTGGTTATCCAATTGCTTTCCAGTGAATCCTATACCCGCCAGTACGACTTGGATTTGTTCACTGAGATCCGTCGTGACAAACAAGCCTTGGCACACATCGCGTTCACAGAGAAGCCATTGAATGAGGAAGCCGTTTTTGAACTTGGTCAGCTTGACCTTGGCGACCAATGGCTTTGCTTCCCATACATCGTTTTCTGCCAAATGTTGGCCTTTGAAAAATCGCTCCAGCTGGGTTTTGGGCCAGACAACCCATGCCCAACAGGTGAAGTAAACCGAGTGGTGCAAGGCGTCACTATCTACCCATACAACCAACAATAATTTGAAAGGAAATCATCATGCCAAATATCGTTTTAAGTCGTATCGACGAGCGTCTTGTTCACGGCCAAGTAGGTGTGCAGTGGGTAGGTTTTGCCGATGCAAACATCATTGTTGTGGTTAACGACGAAGTCGCTGAAGACACCATCCAACAAAACTTGATGGAAATGGTTTTAGCCGACGGTATCGCCATCCGTTTCTGGACGGTGCAAAAGACCATCGAAACCATCCAAAAAGCATCCGATCGTCAACGCATTCTACTGGTATGCCGCACACCAAAAGACTTCCGTCAATTGGTCGAAGGCGGTGTGCCAATTAGCAATATCAACGTAGGCAACATGCACTACGCAGAAGGAAAAAACCAAATTGCCAAAACAGTCTCAGTCGATGCTGATGATGTGGCGGAGTTTGGTCAACTAAAAGCGCTAGGGGTGACGTGCACTATTCAAGGTGTACCAACTGAAAGTGCAACTGACATCTTTACTCTTATCTAAACATAAGGACACCAATCATGGAAATAGGACTCTTACAGGCGTTGATGCTCGGCATCCTAGCCTTCTTTGCGGGCCTAGATTTATTTAATGGTCTAACACACTTCCACCGCCCAGTGGTACTTGGTCCGCTCGTTGGTCTGATATTAGGCGACTTGCAAACCGGTATTTTAGTCGGTGGTACGCTAGAACTGATTTGGATGGGCCTAGCGCCCCTTGCGGGTGCTCAGCCACCAAACGTCATCATCGGTACTATTGTTGGTACGGCTTTCGCCATCACCACTAAAGTCGATCCTAACGTCGCGGTTGGTGTCGCTGTTCCTTTCGCTGTTGCGGTACAAATGGGTATCACCCTACTGTTCTCTGCAATGTCAGCGGTTATGTCTAAGTGTGATGAGTTCGCTCAAAACGCCGATACCCATGGTATCGAGCGCGTGAACTACATGGCGCTTGCGGTTCTGGGTTCTTTCTACTTCTTTTGTGCGTTCTTACCGGTTTTCCTAGGCGCAGAACACGCAGGAAAAATCGTCGAAGTACTGCCTAAAGACCTTATTGACGGTCTAGGTGTTGCGGGCGGCATCATGCCAGCGATCGGTTTCGCCGTACTGATGAAGATCATGATGAAAAACGCTTACATCCCTTACTTCATCCTAGGTTTCGTCGCAGCAGCATGGCTACAACTCCCAATCCTAGCGATTGCAGCCGCAGCCACGGCAATGGCAATCATCGACTTTATGCGCAAAACAGAACCAACCCCTGCAACAGCACCAGCTGAGGACTTTGAAGATGGAATCTAATGTAAGCAACGAACTCGACCTTCGTCAACAAAACGCTGATGTACAACCCGCTCTAGGTGTTAGCGCAGACGAATATGAAAACAAAGAAATTGGCGCAGATCTGACCAAAGCGGACATCAACCGCATGGCATGGAGATCCTTGCTACTGCAAGCCTCTTTTAACTATGAACGTATGCAGGCTTCTGGTTGGCTGTACGGCTTATTACCAGCACTGAAGAAGATCCACACCAACAAGGCTGACCTAGCCAAATCCATGCAAGGTCACATGGGCTTCTTCAACACGCACCCGTTCCTAGTGACATTCGTTATGGGTGTGGTACTGGCCATGGAACGCTCTAAGCAGAACATCAACAGTATTCAAAGTACCAAGATCGCCGTTGGTGCGCCGATGGGTGGTATTGGTGACGCGATGTTCTGGCTAACTCTACTGCCTATCTGTGGCGGTATCGGTGCTGACTTAGCGCTGCAAGGCTCAATCATGGGTGCTGTGTTCTTTTTCGTACTGTTTAACGTGGTGCACTTCGGTCTACGTTTCGGTCTAGCACACTACGCCTACCGTATGGGTGTCGCGGCAATTCCAGTCATCAAAGCCAATACCAAGAAGGTGGGACACGCGGCTTCTATGGTCGGTATGACGGTCATCGGTGCGCTAGTCGCGACTTACGTTCGTCTATCCACCACCGCTGAAATCACCGCAGGTGACGCAGTTGTGAAACTGCAAGCTGACGTTATCGACAAGCTGATGCCAGCGTTCCTACCACTGGTTTACACCTTAGCTATGTACGCACTGGTGAAACGTGGTTGGAGCCCACTAAAACTCATCGCTATCACAGTAACACTGGGCGTTGTTGGTCGCTTTATGGGCTTCCTATAACCCCGTCTCTCTGCAAATTATAAGAACGAAAAATGGGGCTGATGCGTCAGCCCCAATAAGGATACAAAAATGATTGCTGTTATTTTATCTGGTCACGGTGGCTTTGCTTCAGGTATTGCTCAAGCGGTTTTTCAGGTCATTGGTGAACAACCTCAGTTTAAATTTATCGATTTCCCAGAAGAGGCGACCACACCACAGCTTGAAGCACAAATGCGTGAAGCAATCACAGAAATCGACTCAGGTGAAGGCATTGTCTTTTTAACTGACTTACTCGGTGGCACGCCTTTCCGTACCGCCTCTTTACTTAGCCAAGAGCGCAACGATATCGAAGTGGTCACTGGCACTAACTTACAAATGGCCGCAGAAATGTTGCTTGAGCGCGACGAGCTCAACCTTATCGATTTCCGTGACCAAGCCGTTGCGTGTGGCCATCGTGGTATTACCTCACTAGCAGCCGAAATGGCCGCTAAAGCGCAACCTCAACAAGCGGTAGAAGAAGATGGTATCTAATCCGCTTTCCTCTACTCAACAAAGCTATCGCGCTCAACGTGTGCTGCACGGTGCGACTTGGCTAAGCGATGCGTTCGTTACCATCGATCATGATGGCTTTATCAGCGCAATCGAGCCATTTAACGCCCAGTTGCACAACGATTGCATCGATCTTGGTGACGTAAGCTTACTGCCGGGCATGATTGATAGCCATGTCCACGGTGCACAAGGTTTCGATGTGATGGATGCCAGTCACGCTAGCTTAAACACGATGTCGCAATACTTTGCCAGCCTTGGCGTAACAGGCTTTGTTGCGACAACGGTGACGGCTCCGGTCGCCAAGATTCGTTCCGCGCTCAAGCAGGTCGCCAAGAGCAAAGAACAAGGTGTTGAGGGGGCAGAAATCCTAGGTGCCTATTTAGAAGGCCCTTACTTTACGGAAAAAAACAAAGGCGCTCACCCTACCACTTGGTTTCGTGATCTTTCAGTTGAAGAGCTAGATAACTGGATCTCTTACGCTGACAACCAGCTAATCACAGTCGCTCTAGCACCAGAAAAAGCAGGGGCGATCGATGCGATTCGCTACTTACGTCAGCAAGGCATCAAAGTCATGCTGGGTCATACCGATGCCAGCTATGACCAAGTTCAGCAAGCATTAGACGCGGGCGCCAATGGCATTGTGCACTGTTACAACGGTATGCGTGGGCTTCATCATCGAGACCCAGGTGTGGTGGGCGCAGGCCTGCTACATGCCAACAGCTATGTCGAAATGATTGCCGACGGCCATCACGTTCACCCAGCGGCAATTGATGTGGCTCACCGTTGCTGCGGCAGTCGCCTGACACTCATCACTGACGCTATGAGTGCGACAGGAATGCCAAATGGCGAATACATCCTCGGTGAATACACAGTACAGATGAAAGATGGCGTAGTGACTACCGACACAGGCGGTTTGGCAGGCAGCACTCTAACCATGCCCCGTGCCATCCAAAACATTCAACAGTGGCTCAACTTACCACTAGAGCAGGCCTGGCTGATGGCGTCACTGACCCCAGCACAATCCTTAGGCTTGCAAGACCAATTAGGCAGCTTAGAAGTTGGCAAACGCGCTTCTATGGTTGCGATTAAATCAGATTTCTCAATTGTTAAAACTTGGGTGAATGGACGCCTTGTGTTTACGGCGCAACAACCAAGTCAGGAGGCTTTATGTATCTAATTTCTTCTCGTGAAATGCTAAAACGTGCTCAAAAAGGCGGTTACGCAGTTCCTGCATTCAATATTCACAACCTAGAAACCGTTCAAGTTATTGTTGAAACAGCGTCTGAAATGGGCTCTCCAGTCATCTTAGCCGGGACACCTGGTACTTACGATTACGCGGGGACAGATTACCTGATCAATATCTGTAAATCAGCGGCACAAAAACACAAATTCCCTTTGGTTCTGCATCTTGATCACCATGAAGAGCAGCAAGATATTTATAACAAAGTACACCAAGGTATTCGTTCCGTCATGATTGATGGCTCACACCATGCCTTCGACCAAAACATTGAAATTGTCCGTTCAGTGGTCAATCACTGCAACCGATTTGATGCCAGCGTAGAAGCAGAACTGGGGCGTCTTGGTGGTCAGGAAGATGACCTGATCGTCGATAGCGCCGATGCACTCATGACCGATCCCGCCTCTGCGGCAGAGTTTGTACGCCGTACAGGTATTGACTCATTAGCCGTGGCAATCGGCACAGCACATGGGCTATACAAAGCAGAGCCGAAGCTCGACTTTGAACGTTTAGAAAAAATCCGTTCAGTGGTTGATATCCCATTGGTACTGCATGGCGCGTCTGGTGTGCCAGATGAGATGGTGCGTCGCTGTATCGACCTAGGTATTTGCAAAGTCAACGTGGCAACCGAGCTGAAAATCGCTTTTGCCGACGCAGTTAAACACTACTTTAGTGATCATCCAGATGCGAACGACCCGCGTAAATACATCATTCCAGGTAAAGCGGCAATGAAAGAAGTGGTGATGAGTAAGATCCGCGTTTGTGGCAGTGAAGGCCGTATCTAGGTCACTTCAATAAGCGGTTTTAAAATCCTCAAGCTATCTCTCCTGAAAGCTATAGGTTAACACCCTCCCCCCTATAGTCGGTGTTATTTGAGGGAGCCTCTAGTCAAGGCTCCCTTTTTCTATCACTGTTAACTGCAAGTTACTTTTATCCCGAAGCAACTTACCATCGCAATCTAAAAACTCTATTTTATAGCATAACTATTTTCACACTCACATGATCTGTATTTGGGAAAATCCTCCCTGTTTACGTCCATAAAAATGTTGTCCGAAAATGATAATGGGGCAATAATAAGATAAGCTACTCTCAAGAAGTGGCTTTAAGCTCACTACCAACTTAAAAAATCCAACTCTGCTCTAATATCACTTATCTCCTTGTCCGTGAGTTCTGGCAAGAGATCAAACTCTTCTTTTCTCACTTTTGGCTCAACATTAGGTTTACTGGCTTTCAGTGCCTTTACGGTACGTCTTTGCTTTCTCGGCATTGCTTATTTAGGCTCGACTAACATCCCCGTGATCAACTTCCCCATAGACTCTGCCGCCTCTGTTACATGACATTCACTGACATGCATATAGCTAAGTGTTGAAGAGATGTTGTTACTGACGATCGTCACGTACGGTTGTGGCGAGATTTTTTCTATTTCTATCAGCGAATGAAAGAAATTACCGATCAATAAGATAAAAGCTAAGCAGAGCGCACCGATAAGATTCACAACCCGTTTTCGATATTTAGTCGGTAGATGTGATTGCGTGCTATTCAACAACTAGCTGCCGCACTTGCCACACTGACAAGCTGTAGTACAAATCGTTTCTTAGATCTGGGTAATCATTGAAAGGGAACACGACAAACAGCGGGCCTTTGTCATCAATCGTCATCTTAACACCGGCTTCATGAGTGGCGAGCAGCACACCATATTTTTCGATATCGCTGATAGAAATAGTGACAACATAGCCATCCCACGCAATGACTTTAAGCTGTGTCCCTTGCGCCCCAACGAACTCAAGCAAACTCGACAACGTAGGACCACGGTACTCAACCACTTGTTCAGCATGACATCATCAAACACGACGCCATCATCCGTGTTCTTTTGGCTAACATTGCCGCTTACCCACAAAATGGGCTCGCCTTTGGGCACTGAGGCTGCGTTGACAACACTCCCCCCTAATAACGCCAGCACTAAAAATAACGCTCTAATCATCGAAACTCCCTTTACACTTTGGTTCAGGTTATTGAGAAGAAAACAAAACCTCGTTGGTTTCACAGAGTATAGACTTATGCTTTCGAATGGGGGGGATGAGTTCGCCGTCATTATACCAAACTGCATGAGCCAAGACGCTCAAACCAACTACGTTCCTCGCTTTTGGAAACAGCTCCACTCAATTAGAAATGATATTTCTCTCAGTATTGGCATCGCCCAATCAGGCCCGAAAGATTACCTACCTGCCCTAGGTACCCTCGCCAAAGCCGACAGTGATATCTATCTCGATAAGCGAAAGAATAAAGAGAGTCAAAAAGGTCAGTTAGTCAGTGTTGATAGTAAACAGACCTCAAATGGTAAGTGACTGGGCTACGTTTCCCTTCACTTGGCAGTCACAATAAGGGAAACGTACTCATTGAGCACTATCGATAAATCGACTTGGTCGACTGTCTGACAATCAGCTCAATTGGTGGCAGGCGAACATCGTGTCTTTCGCCACTCAATAGATTAAGGATCGATTCTGCACACACTACCCCAACCTCTTCAACAGGCTGACGCATGGTGGTTAAAGCGGGAGTAAAGTAAAACGAGGTTGGCAAGTCATCAAACCCGACTACAGAGACATCTTCAGGCACTCGATAACCGTGGTCATGCAATGCTTTAATGGCTCCATAAGCCGTTTGATCGTTAGCGGCAAAGATGGCGCTAAAATGGCTTTTTGACTCAATCAATTCTTTGGTTAACTCATAGCCGCATTCACTGCTGAAGTTCCCTTGTTTGATAAGTTTAGGCTGGACTTTAATCCCTGCTTCTTGCAGCGCATTTTTATAGCCAACAAAGCGGGCTACTGCATCCGGCTGGTTTAGCAAACCTTTAATATGAGCAATGTTTAGATGGCCCTGTTGCAGCAAATGCAGCGTTGCCATATAACCGCCGAGCACGTTGTCGATGTTAATACAACGCACTCGTTCACCAATCACATCATAACCAACCGCCACTACCGGAATGTTCTCAGCGTAGTCGAGAATTTGTTGTTCGGTGAGGCTTCCGGTCACAATGATCACACCATCGACATTGCTCTTAGCGAGGTATTCGAGCGCATGGGATTCGAGTTTGTTTTTCCAGTGCCCCGTCGCAATCACCAATGAGTAGCCCTGCGCACTGAACACTTTCTCCATATCATTAAGAATACGGCTAGTGTGTGGGCTCTCTGGGTTTTGCACCAATACGCCGATGGTCATCGAACGAGTATTGGTGCCTTGGTTCATGGTGTAGTTGGGTTTGTAGCCCAGAGTTTTAATCGCTTTCTCGATGTTATTGGTTTTTTCATCAGACACATAAGTGGTGCGATTTAGAAAGCGAGAAACAGTACTGGGTGAAACACCGGCGAGCTTGGCGACATCATAGATAGAAGGTTTTTTTTTCTTTTTGGTCGTCATAAGAACTGCCAATTAAACAAGCGAAACATCGACTATAGAAACTCCTCTTATGGAGCTCAACAGACGTTGATTGAAACTGAGAGCTAAAGAGGCAAGCCAGTGGCTAAATGCACTGACTTACCTAGGGGGTGAGAGTTATCGATTAAAACGACGCCAATGATTTTTCGCTCATGGCATCGAACAGATGAATCGCATCCAGATCCAAGTAGAGCGTCAGCTCATTCACATCCACTTCAGCGGCCTGCGTTTCAACCATCAAAGATTGACCTGCAATCTCGGTTTTAAGCAAGATACTCGCACCAAGTAGCTCTTTATCTTTGATTTTGACCGGGAACGGCAGCACTCGATCATGATCCACTTGCTCAGCACGTAAATGAATGTCTGTCGGACGAACACCAAAGTGCAGCGCAAGGTTCTTAGATGCATGAGCATGGAAGCGCTCTGGCAGCGGGATACGAGTGTCGCCTAGCTCAACGTGCCAGTTGCCTTCTTCGCCCACCAGCTGTGCATCGAGTATATTCATTGATGGGTTACCAATAAACTGAGCGACAAACTTGTTCGCTGGTTGTTGGAACACCTCTGTTGGCGTCCCCACTTGCGCTACATAACCGTCTTTTAGAATCACAATGCGGTCAGCAAGGGTCATCGCTTCAATTTGGTCGTGCGTAACATAAATCGTGGTGGTTTGAAGCTCTCGGTGCAGCTGTTTGATCTCTTCACGCATCGTGCCACGCAGTTTTGCATCAAGGTTTGATAACGGCTCGTCAAACAAGAACACTTTTGGTGTACGCACCATCGCTCGGCCCATGGCTACACGCTGGCGTTGACCACCCGATAGCTCTTTTGGCTTACGATCCAGCAGCGGATCAAGCTCTAGCATTTTCGCTGCTTTTCGCACCTCAACATCGATTTGATCTTTAGGCATGCCCTTAAGCTTGAGCGCAAAGGCAATGTTTTCATACACCGTCATGTGCGGGTAAAGCGCATAGCTTTGGAACACCATCGCCAAGTCACGATCTTTGGCATCGATCTTATTCATCAGCTTATCACCAACGAAAATCTCGCCTGCGGTGATGCTCTCTAAGCCAGCTAGCATGCGCAGCGTCGTCGATTTACCGCAGCCTGATGGGCCAAGAAAAACCACAAACTCGCCATCGTTGACCGTAAAGTCGAAGTGCTTTACCACTTCCACATCATCGTAGGATTTTTTGATGTTTTTAAACTCAACTTTTGCCATTACTGGTTCTCCTCTCGACGCTCTAACAGCATATTTCGGTATGCAATTGCACTTTGTTTAAGGGTGCGCTGCTGGGTTTCGTAGTCCACGTGAACAATACCGAAACGCTGTTTGTAACCATACGCCCACTCAAAGTTATCCATTAAGCTCCACGCAAAGTAGCCTTGTACGTCTACGCCTGCTTTGATCGCTTTATCTACCGCTTCTAAATGCGTTTGGAAGTAGTTGACACGTTGGGTGTCGTTCACTTCACCATTGATGCAGTCGTCTTCACCGGCTGCGCCATTTTCAGTAATGTACAGCGGCGGTAAGTTGTCGTAGCGATCGTGTAAACGAAGTAGTAGATCGGTTAATGCTTGAGGGTAGATTTCCCAACCAATGAAGGTGTGCTCATTCTCTGGCTGAGGCACATCTTTGATATCGCCATTTTCATCAAAGCGAACCACACAGCGGGTGTAGAAGTTCACGCCAATGAAGTCTAAGTCTGTGCGAATAATGTCTAAGTCACCCTCTAGAATCATCGGCATATTGTGCGCTTGACGCTCGAGCACCAACTGCGGGTACTCACCTTTCAATACTGGGTCCATAAACCAGTGGTAGCCCTCTGCATCGCTGTACTCAGCCGCGCCAATGTCTGCGTCAGTCAGTGGGTAAGCTGGTGTCGCATTAAACACGCAACCATGCATCGCATTCGGTGCGTTTTTACGCATGTGTGGAATCGCCAAACCGTGTGCCAACATTAGGTGGTGCGCTGACAAGAAGCCCTCACGCTCACCTTTAATACCAGGTGCGTGCATACCCCAACGGTAACCAAGGTAAGACGAGCAAAACGGTTCGTTCAAGGTTGCGTACGAATCAATCTTGTCGCCAAAGTAAGCACTCACGGCCTTAGCGTACTCTTCAAACTTGTAAGCGGTTTCACGATTTAACCAGCCGCCTTTGTCTTCAAGGTATTGCGGCAAGTCCCAGTGATACAGAGTCACAAATACTTTCAAGCCTTGCGCGTGGCACTCATCAATGATTTGCTCGTAGAACTTAAGGCCGTCTTGGTTAACCTGACCATCCTGTGGAACGATGCGAGGCCACGCCATCGACAGACGGTAGGCATCTACGCCCAAACCTTTGATCATCTCGATGTCTTGCTTCCAAAGGTGGAAGTGGTCACAAGCAACGTCGCCGTTGTCCATGTTGTCTACCGCACCAGGCTTATTACAGAAGGTATCCCAAATAGAAGGAGTACGACCGCCAAGCTGCGCACCGCCCTCAATTTGGTAAGAAGAAGTGGCAACGCCAAATAGGAACTCTGGGCTACGTAATTTTGAGTCTGTAGGAAGTTGGAATTTATTCATTGTTATTAAACCTTTTAGCCTTTTACTGCGCCTGACGTCAGGCCACTAATCATTTGTTTTGAAGCGAATAAGTAAGTAATTACCAGTGGAAGAATCGAAATAGTCGTACCTAGCATTACCGCTCCCCATGGAGTATTTGGAATGCCTTGCACACTGCGTAGTGCCTGAGTAATCACATAGTTGTCTGGGGTTGTTAGCACCACTAACGGCTGCATAAACATGTTCCAGAAGAAGACGAATTGAACGATAGCAAGCGTTGCTAGAGCGGGTTTCATCAGCGGAAGCACCACACTCCAATAAGTTCTGAACTCGCCTGCACCATCCAGTTTTGCCGCTTCCAGTAACTCTTTAGGAATCGAAGCCACCACATGCTGACGCATTAAGAAAATACCAAACGGCGTTGTGGTGAACGGCAGCCATACCGCAAGATGGTTATCGAGCAAGCCTAGGAACTTCACGATCATGAAGTAAGGGATCAAACTCAGCACCGGCGGGATCATCATCGAGCCAACTAGCATGCCGAACAGGAATGTTTTGCCCTTAAATTTGTACACCGCAAACGCGTAGCCACCCATGCTACAAAACAGCAGCGAGATGGTTGTCCCAAGAAAAGCAATGTAGATGGAGTTAAACATCGCTTGCCAAAACGGCATGATTTCAAGCAACTTAGCGTAGTTAATGGCTAAGCTGTCACCAATGGCGAAGCTGATGCCCGTACCAAAAATTTCCGTCCGGTCACGAGTAGACAGTAACGCCGACCACAGGAACGGGAACACCGTCATGATAGCTGAGACAATCAGCACAACTGCCAGCATTGCCATCAAGAGCTTGGTAAAGATTTCGATGCTGCGCTCACTTGGACGCCAGCGGGGAGACATTACGTGTTGAGTAGTCATCTTATTGCTCCCCCAAACCTTTTTTACCGAAGAAGAAGAATTGCACAGCAGTACAGCCTGCAATCAGCATAAATAACAGCCAAGAGATAGCCGATGCTGTGCCCATTTCTAACCACTCCCAACCCACTTTGTAGAGGTACATTGAAATCGTTAGACCTGATTGACCAGTACCACCAGTACCACGAGTCAGAACAAACGGTTCTTCAAACAGTTGTAAGTTACCGATGATGGTCATGGTCACAGCGAAGAAGATAAACGGACGAATCATTGGCAATGAGATACTCCAGAAACGGCGCCATGCGTTCGCACCATCCATTCGAGCGGCTTCAAGAATGTCTTTAGGAATGGTCATCAAGCCCGTGGTGTACAGAACGATGTTAAAACCGGTGTATTTCCAGAACACCATGATGGCAATAGATGGTTTGACCATAGTCGCGTCATCAAGCCAGCGGATTGGCTGAAAGTCATTCACCCAGCCAAACGCCCAACCAAACAAGGTGCTATCTGCCAGCGCGATTAGGGTCTGGTTGATGATGCCCGAGTTCGGCGAGTACATGTTGAAGAAGATCAGCGATGCCGCCACCGTTGAGGTGATGAACGGCAGAAAGTAAGCCGATGTCAGCCAATGACGGAAACGGTCACTCATTGACACCAAAATGTAAGCGACAGGCAACGCAACCAAGTGTTGAGCGACGCCCGATGTAATCGCTAGCCATAGGGTATTTTTCAGTGAACGCCACAGCCACGGGTCAGTCAGTGCAATGTGGTAGTTCTCTAACCCCACATAATCCATCGCCCCTAAACCTTCGACTGGGTTCCACTCGTGAAACGACAGAAAGATTGAAAACAGTAACGGGAAAATCCCAAATACAGAAAAAATAATCAGAAACGGAAGTAGGAATCCATACGGTGTAAGCGCTTTCAAACTCAGGCGAGAAAAAAGGCTTTTGCTCTCGGATGTGTCCATAATCTTGCTCGCTGCATGATTCATAGTAACGACCTCTAGTTAGGAAGGCGAAACTCGCCTTCCTCCCCTACCAAATAACAAACCAATTAAAGATTACGAGTACGGCGTTTGATCATTCGCTCCGCTTCTTTCAGCGCAGTTTCGATATCTTTGCCTTCATCCAGAACTTCCATTAGCGCATTCTCTAAAATAATAGAACGTGCAACGTGATCGCCTTTTGCTGGAGCCACTGGCTTGATGTTTTGTGCCACCTCAGCAAACAATAAGCGTGCTTGCTGCCCACCAAGGAACTCGATTTTCTCTTCAAACATAGGGGCATCGTAAGTTGTTATGTTTGCAGGAAATGCCGCGATGGTCTCGAAGTGTTTAAGCTGTATATCGCGACGAGTTGTCATATATTCGATCAGCTTCCACGCTTCGTCTTGATGCTTAGATTGGGTTGGAATCGATAAGAACGATCCTCCCCAGCTGCCGTAAATACCATCAGGAAGATTAGATACCCCCCAGCTACCTGCAGTCTCTGGTGCAATCCAGTTGTTTAGGTGGCCAAGTAGCCATGCACCAGATAGCTGAGTAGCAAACGTGCCGTTACGGAAGCCTTCATACCACTCGTTTGACCAAGCTAAAATACGAGCATCTAGGCCTTTGTCACGAATCTCTTTTGCCACTTCAAATGCGTGGACAAAACGCTCTGAAGTGACCACTGGGTTACCGTTTTTATCGAAGTACAAACCTTCACCTTCAGGTACGGTAGTAAAGATGATCGCTTGCGCTACATCCGCCGCTGAAGCAATCAGGTAAACATCTTTCTTTTTCAGCTCTTCACCCGCTTTGATATACGAATCCCAATCTTTAATGGCTTCAATTAAGTCGATACCCGCTTTCTCAAACACGTCTGTACGGTAGTACATTACACCAGGGCCAAGGTCGACAGGCATGCCGTAAACATCACCATCCGCACCCTTACCTTGTGCCCATGCGTAAGGCGCAAAGCTTTCTGCGTATTTGTCTGCACCGTAGTTTTCAGACAGGTTAACTAAACCGCCAGACGCCACAAACGGACCAATCTTCTCTACATCAACAACAATAACGTCACCCGCGCCTGAGCCTGTTGCTAAGTTGGTGGTCAGCTTCGTATGGTGGTCCCCGTGGTTGTTCATCAGGTAATCAACCTTAATACCTGTCTCTTTTTCAAAGTCAGGTAGCAGCACTTTTAAGCTGCTGTCAAAATCAGGGAAACCATCAAAGCGAATCTCAGAATTAGCAGCGTTGACTGTTGATGCGACTCCAAGCGCAGTAACAGTGGCAAGCGTCAAAGTTTTTAGTTTCATCTTATTGTCCTTAAATGATTTTGTAGGATTTAGAGTTGTTTCACAGAGCTTCTAGGCACCAAAGTTGGTGATAGTTTGAAGCTCACGTCTCGCTTGTTTTTATTGAGTATTTGAATCACCAGTTGAACGGCTTCGGCACTCATTTGTTCAATAGGAAAGTTCACAGTGCTTAACGGTGGCGATATGTAGCGTGCGAACAAGATGTCATCGAACCCCATCAATGAAACCTGTTCAGGTACGCTAATCCCTTCCTCTTTGAGCACTTCAAACGCTCCGAATGCCATATGATCATTGCAGGCAAACACAGCGGTAAATGAACAATCGCGTTTTAGCAATTTACGCATCGCACTCACACCCGACTCCTCGGTAAAACCGGCCTCTGAAATCAATGCTTCGTCGAACAAGATGTCGGCCGCTTCTAGTGCCTTGCGATAACCTTGCAGACGCCCCCGTGCATCGGATTTATCCAGAGGGCCGGTAATACATGCGATGTTACGATGCCCCATTCGTAACAAGTGTTCAGTCGCTAACTGACCACCTAACTCGTTGTCTATTTCAATGCAGTTCTGCGCAAGCTCTGGTACGAATCGATTGACCAACACTAACGCGACACCTTTCGCTTCAAGGTCTGTTAAGTAATCATCCGTCAGGTGCTGAGTGTGCAAAATCATTGCATCTACTCGACGACCAAGAAGAAACTCAACTGACTCTCGCTGCCCTTGTTCTGTGTTGGAACCCGCTGTCACCACCACGTGGTAACCCAATCGGCGTAGCCTGTTCTCAATGCTGTGTAGAATCCCAGAGTAAAAAGGGCCACCTAACTCAGGCACGATGATGCCAATACTTCCGGTACGGCTAGAAGCCAGCGCTTGTGCAATTGCATTTGGGCGATAGCCGAGAACTTGTATCGCTTTTTCCACTTTGAGCTTCTTATCATGGCTGACTCGGCTGGTACCGTTGATCACTCGTGATACGGTCGCTTGAGAGACACCTGCATACTCAGAAACATCTTTAATTGTGGCCACTTATACACCTCGACTACTGCCTGCATTCAAAGCCGATTTCTTCAATAGAAACCGCTTTCATGGAGCTAGTATTGATGATTTGCTTAGTGAGTAGCGTGAGAGTAATCACACTCAACCGCGCCTTATTTGGCCTGATTTACCAAACAATGAAGCAGGGGGAAGTTTCGCATGGTGCCATGAAACTGTTTCATGAAATGATTAAAGCCTAACCAGAAAGAGATATTTTACGAATCGATGAAATGAAGGGAGGGATTGGTTTCAGAAACAAAAAAGAGCCGCATCAATGCGGCTCAAATGATTTGGAGTTAATCATAATCTGGCTAGCGGCTTCACTGCCTTACCGCTAGCAGAAAAATAGACAGTATTACTAGAGTTGATTACCACCACGCTTCGAACATGGCACCCACAGCGACCGTATCGGCTGTTACCGTTGTTGTGCTTGGGCCTTTAGTTTCCACATCACCCACTGTGGTGTAGAAACGTAACATTGGACGACTCCAAGGCAAGCCACCTAGCGAAACGTTTTGCGATAGCGTCACTTTCCAACCGTTCTTTTCACTGCCGTCGTCAAAGTCTTCCATCGCATAACCCGCTTCTAGCCATGTCGAGTGAACGTCATCCCATTGGTATTGTGGACGAACGATGCCTGCGTACTCGTTCTTCTCATCCGTGTCTGTGCCTGAGAAGTTTTTGTATGAAACCAAGTAATCAATAATGAATTGCTCTGACGCTGTGTAACCACCCTCTAAGCTGACGTAAGTGACTTTGTAATCATCGCCTTGCAGCTCAAATACCGAGTTGTCCGCACCGTCGGCGTATTTCATCACCAACTTGTTTGAAGCGCCTAACCCCATTACCGCACCCACTTGCCATGCCGTTTCATCGCTGACGTTTGGCTCAGTGGCCGAGTTCGCTTCATCAGAGGCAAAACCGTAGTTAGCGTACAGATCAAGGTTGCCGATACCGAGATCAATGCCATGCAGCTTAGAGGTAATTGCATAACGGCCAGAATCGTTACCAAGCGCGCCATCGTTGCTATCAACTGCGCCAACAAAGCCCATATCGAGTTTTGCGCCACCTAAATTAAAGTTATTGAAGCCTGCACCTTGACCATCATGAGACATCCAGAAGTAATCATTCAAACCTTGTTGCGGACGTTGATGGAAATCTCGGCCTGCCCACATATAGAGTTCAGGTTGGCTTTCAAAAATATTGGTCACACCGGCATACATTTTCTTCAGGTTCACGCCGCCCGATGAGCCCCATTGATCATTATTCCAATCGTCCACCATGAAGACTAGATCCCATTTAGCGCCGTTATCCGCTTGGAATATCTTCGCTAACTGTACTTCACCGCCGTTAGCTTCATTACCCAGACGACCCAATGAACGACCAGAGCTGCCCACCTCTACATAACGGTTATCGCCAGATGAGTAATGCGCACCATAACGCGCGTAACCAGAGAAGATAATGCCTGAAGGTACTTCTGTTTCAGGCGTTAGCACTGCTGGTTGTTGATCATCGGTATAGTCGAGTTGAACCAGCTTGGATTCGAGCTCTTGGATACGCTGCTCTAGATCAGAGATATCCGTGTTGTCGGCAAGGACAGAAGCGGCTGCAAGCGAAGAGGCCACTGCTAGGGTGATTGGTAAAACTTTAAAGCTTTTCATGTTATATCCCTATTATTTATTAGGTTTGCTATCTTTCGGCAAAAATAATAAGCAATGAAAAGCCTGAAAATATCGGACTGGTTCACAACCACCGTTGGTACGAAAACCCATGAAACTGTTCAATAATCGCACAGTAAGTAAATATGTTTTCAATCAATAAATTAAAAGTAAAACCGCGTAAAAATCCGATTTGAAATCGGTTTCATTTCATGGAAATCAGCGAAAGTTGTCACGAAAATATCACGGAATTGGAGCCTTAAAACCACATCACAAATGAAACGTTTCATAATCATGAAAACACTCATTTTACTTTGTGAGTTTTTGAACAAAATCATCGACGAAATGATGAAGAGGTAGATGACTCAGTGAGAAATTTTAAGAGGCGAGAGATTTAACGCTGTGCTTTTCCAGCATGCCCTTCATCCAGTCGAGTTGGAAAGGTTTAGGAATCACATCATCAAATCCTTGCTCAAGGTAGTAGCTGACATCACTTTCAAAGGTATTGGCGGTAAGCGCAATAATGGCCGTATTCGGAGCTAAGTGCTGCTGTTTGATTCGTTTCAATGCTTCAATACCATCCATAATCGGCATCTGAATATCCATCAAAATAATATCGAAATGTTGAGACTCAAGTGTGTCCAGACACTCCTGGCCGTTATAAGCCAAAGTGGTACTCACATTTAAAACTGATAGCATTTTTTCAGCAACAATCTGGTTCACTTTCATGTCTTCAACAATAAGAACCGATAGCCCCTGTAAATCTGAGTTATCACTCGCTAATACAGGTTCACTGTAATCGTTGCTGAGCATATCAATTGCACGGAGTAGCGAGAAAATATCATAAGGTTTATTCAACTTTATGTGATCCTTAATCTCAGGATGCTCGCTGTGGACATCACCAATGTAGATAATAGGTTGACCTTCAGCCTGAGCAGGCAAAGGTTGTGCTAACTCATCAGTTCGGCTTTGATAATATACCGTGACTGTTGCGGGCTCATCCAAGGTGTTTAAACGTTTGAGATCGGAAGTAATAAGCTGCTTCGCATAAGGATTTGCCGCTACAACGTGTACTTTTTGTTGTCTTGTACGATCGGAAACAAGATCGACCTTTTCCACGACATCGACCGGTATGCTAACAGTGAAACAAGTACCTTTTTCTAGCTCACTTTCCACCGTAATCGTCCCGCTCATTAGCTCAACCAAAGATTGACAGATCGAGAGTCCTAGCCCCGTGCCCCCGTACTGGCGAGTAATGGATTCATCCGCTTGAGTGAACTCATTAAACACTTTTGCCATTTGTTCTTGGGTCATTCCAATACCGGTGTCGGTTATCGTCATGACTAAATAGCACTGTTCATCAACTTGGGTCATATCACTATGAATATCCACATGACCGTGACTGGTAAATTTCACGGCGTTGTAACTGAGGTTATTGATCACTTGCAGCAATTTGGTTAGATCGGCAAACAGTTTGAAATCTTGCTCTAGATCGGAGCGGAAAAATACATCCACTTCCGGCTTATTCATCTCAACCAAAATACTCTTACACGAGTTGATCAGCTCACTTACGTTAAATTCTTCTTTTTCAAGTGCAACTTGGCCTTGCTCTATTTTGCTCAGATCCAACACACTGTTGATCAATTTCAGTAGATGCTGACCTGAGTTATTAATCATTGAGATAAACTCTTTAGTCTGCTTATCCGACTCTTGATAGTACTCTTTTTGGCTCAGCCCTATTACCGCATTCAGCGGGGTTCTCATTTCGTGTGACATATTGGCAAGAAAGCGAGCTTTGGCTTTGGCGCTTTCTTCGGCTTGCTGTTTGGCCTCTTCCAATCGAATAGAACGCTCTTTTAGATCGCGACTCAATTTACTCTGGTTGAGGTACATCCAAGAGATCACCCCTATCATCAAAAGTGAGCAAACAAGAATGATGGCAAGGTTCACATACTGCTTATCATAGAGGTTTTCTTTGTGCCTATTAAATTCCAATTGGTGCTTTTGAACTTCAGTTATAAAGCCGGACAAGTATTCATTTAGATCTTTATACACCGCATCCAAATTTTGCGTCGCAGACGTTAACACCTGCTCATCCACCAAAGTGACCTTTTGCAACATCGTCGACGCTTGCTCTATGCCCGCAATAATCTCTGCCAACGAATTGATGTTCCCATACTGCTTGTGAACCCTTTGAGTCTCTTTCGAACGTAGATCTTGCATAATGCTCGATCTAAACACTCTCGCTTTGACCTTGAGTCGCACTAACGCTTGGGAACTTGGGGCCAGTGCAAATTGGTTGGCCGCAGACTTCAATAGCAGCAATTTGTTTTTTGCTGCTAGATTATTATTGACGATGGTTACGTAAGGCTGAGAGGGAATATTGCGTATCTCAGAGAGCGAATGAAAGAAATAGACAATCATTGCCATCAAGACTAAGCACAGCGCCGAAATGACGCCGATAAAAAATCGCCCTGCGACTCCATCTGTGCCTTCGATACCTTTACTCAACAACAATGTCCTTTATTTGCCAAATCGATAAGCTGTAGTAATAGTCATTCTTCAGCTCTGGACGATCGCTAAACGGAAAAACAATAAAAAACGGCCCTTTATCATCGATGGTCATTCGCTTACCAGATTCGTGAGTCGCCAGTAAAACTTGATAGGTTTTGATATCAGCGATAGGGATAGTTGCAACATATCCATCCCACGCCGTTACTTTAACCTGAGTTCCAGTTGCGCCAACATAATCAAGTAAGCTAATTAGCGTCGGACCAGAATACTCTGTGACCTGCTCTATCACATGGTTATTGGTACGAATGGTGCCCTTATCTAATCCTTGTACCATCGCCTCATCCATCTCTACACCTGACTCCGAATTAGATTGAGAGATTTTGCCTGAAATCCATAAGATAGGCTCACCTTGAGGGGAAGGGATCGCGTGCGCTGTACTGGCTAAGACAACAGCGCAACTCATCAACAAAGCACGTAATAATCTAGTCATAAAGTACCCAGTTTTCGTCACAGTTGACTACGTGGTTGTAGCCAAGATGACTGCAACCACCCTTTTCCACAGTATAGACGACGATTTGTAACTGAATATTCTGCTAGCTAAAACTTAAACTTCGCCACCAGTTGGCTAAGTGAGTCTGCATTTTCTTTTAAGCTGATACAGCGCTGAGAAGTTTGCGTCACCATATCAGTATTGCTGCGGGCTACATCAGCAATGCTTTCAACGTGAGGAGCAATTTCATTGATCACATGAGATAAATAGCGGGAAATACCACGTTTGCATGAATCACGTTTACCGGGTTTGCAGTCCGATAAACGTGATTTGGTTGCTGGCGATTAGTTAATCGCCGCCCCTTGTTGAACCCAATTGTCGATAAGCGTACGCTCGTCGTCAGTCATTTGGGTCATGTTGCCAAGCGGCATGTATTTGGTGGTGACAGTCTGCGCAATACGTGGACTATTGGTTTGAATCTCCTGAGGCGTATCAAGAATTACCCCTGCAGGTGCTGCAGCAAAGGCAGCATGCGTCGGTGTTGCTGAGTGACACACAGAACAACGCTCTTGAATAACCTGATTAATGATGGCGAAGTTCACTTCTATATCAGCAGGCTGCTCTGAGGTATTTGCAGCTTGAGCATTGTCTCTAGATACAGCTTGCGTCGCCGTTTCCACAGGCGCTTCAGCCACAACCGTCGCTTTCGCTACTGGAGCAGCTGGTCTGTTGGCATAAGGAGAAGTAATAAACGCAAGTGTAATCATACCCAACGCTGCCACAGGAACAGTCCAAGCAAACTTCTGGCTACCATGACGGGTGTTAAAGTAGTGGCGAACCAAGATACTAAAGATCGCAAGGCCAGCAAGAATCGCCCAGTTGTATTCTGAACCATAGGTGCTTGGGAAATGGTTACTGATCATAATGAACAGCACGGGTAGCGTCAGATAGTTGTTGTGACGAGAGCGTAACAAACCTTTCGCTGGTAGCGCTGGATCAGGTTCACGACCTTCTTCAATCGCACTGACCAAGTTACGCTGCGCAGGCATGATCACTCGGAATACGTTACCGACCATGATGGTACCGATAATTGCACCAACATGAATGTACGCACCACGGCCACTAAACACTTGAGACAGACCATAGGTAGCACCGACTAACAGTGCGAATAGTACCGCACCCAATAACATTGGCGTTTTGCCTAACGGCGAGTCACATAGTAGGTCATAGATAAACCAACCCGCAATCAAGGCACCAATACCAATTGCAATCGCAGTACTCGGTTCCATACCTGAGCCAGGAGCAATCAAGTAGATCTCGGCGTTGAGGTAGTAAACCACACCCAGTAGCAGCACACCGGTGATCCAGGTAAAGTACGCTTCCCATTTAAACCAATGTAGGTGTTCTGGCATTTCTGGCGGCGCAAGTTTGTACTTCTCTAGGTGATAAATACCACCACCGTGAATCGCCCAAAGATCGCCCGATAGGCCCGTTTTTGGATTAACGCGATTCAAGTTGTTTTCTAACCAAACAAAGTAAAATGAAGCACCAATCCATGCGATGCCAACTATCATGTGAACCCAGCGAATCGCTAAGTTCAACCACTCCGTGATATGTGGATCCATAATAAATTCCTTCTTACAGCACTCTACTCAGAGAGCATTACTTCTTGTCTGTTACTCGCCGGAATGTCTTCTAAGTGTAGTGAAACCAAATCGGCTTCAAAGAAGACTTCATCACAGTTATGCCCCTCTCCACCTCGGTCAACGATCAGGAACTGGTCTTGATCGGTCAACGCAAGTACTGGGTGGTGCCAAACGCCTTTGTGGTAATTGACACCTTGGTGGCCATTGCTATAAAACGCACGGCAATTTTGCAGTGATGGGTTGTCTATTTTGGGAGCAACAACAATGAGATACGGTTGACCAAGCAACGGAACAAATGCCTGTGACCCTAGTGGATGACGCTCTAGCATTGAAATCGTTAACGGGTAGCTAAGCGGTGTTGCTTGAAAGATGCTGATGATGGCTTCACCACCTTGATCTTGCACATCCGTCTTGGCCAGTTTGTGATAACGACGAGTCGAACCATTGTTGATCATGAAGTAGTCACTGTTGTCCACTTCAATCACATCACCAAACTCAGCAAAGGCTTGTTTGGTTAAGGGTTCGATTGCTAAACGGCGAATTCCATTGCTCATAATCTTCCCCTCGCTTATTTCCCTTTTGTGCCAAACAAACGCAGACGGCTAATACCACCATCAGGGAATATATTCAGGCGAACGTGCGTGATTGCACCTAGGTCATTGACCTCTGAGATAAACTCGTGAATATCGTGAGCTTTAAGCTTTTGAGCTGGTAGCAGTTCGCGCCAGAACAAACTTTGCGTCGCGACTTGGTCGTCTGTACCACCTTTCACATACGCTGCCTGAATTGAACAGCTGTCTGGGAAGTTACCTTTAAAGTGCGCAGTATCAACCACGACGCGATCAACGTTACCTGCATTACCCAGCGCAACAATCACCCAATCATTACCTGGTGTACGGCGACGTGCGGTTTCCCAACCATCACCCATGTTCTCACCACGGCCAGGGCCAAGGATATTTGATTTGTTGCCGTAGTGTTCATCACTACATGCCAGTGCACGACCACCATTTTCAACGGCGGCTAGGTCAACTTGCTGCTGTGGGTCAATGCGATCCCAATCCACACTCGGGCGACCGTAAACACGTAGACGTGCCACACCACCATCTGGGTAGATATTTAGACGTAAGTGAGTGAATACCTCTTCGCTTGCAATTTCTTCTAGATGATGATGATCACCTTGAAGGCTCATTGATGGCAGGATCTCTTGCCACTCTGTCGCATCCGTTGGGTCACCGTCTGGTGAATAACACGCATCAATTGACGCTGACGGAGGGAAGTTACCCGTAAAGAAAGAAGTGTCGATGTCAACGCCAGCAATCGTGCCAGCAAGACCAAGGCGAATTACACAGTAATCGTAGCCTTCACCACGCTTACGGCGACTTTCCCAGCCATCCATCCATTTACCGTTATCATCGTATAAATCGTCTTTCCACTCTGGCGCTTCACGGCGCAGTAGGCGGCTTTTATCAGCAAAGAAATCGTCAGTAGCGTAGATAGCTTCTGCACCTAATTTATCGTCAGCAAGATTAATGTATTGTTCAAAGTCTAAGGACATTTCCTTTATCCTTCCAATTATTCAAAAATAGGTTAATGAGTAAGCTCTTATCGAGCGCTATATCCTTTATTTCGGATATCAACACCTGTTAGGTGTTAGAACGAGATAGTCGACCTCTCCGTGACTTACATATCTCGTAAGCGAAACAGGGCAATCTTGTTGATTTCCTGGATCGCTGTAGCAAACTCAGTGTCACTATCATTGCCTAATCGCTTCTCGAACGATTCAAGAATTTGGTAACGATTGGCCCCTTTCACTGCCATGATGAAGGGAAAGTTGAAGCGTTGTTTGTAACTGTCGTTGTACGTAGTGAATTTTTCGAACTCTTCAGCGCTGCACTGATCGATACCAGCGCCAGCCTGTTCAGCAGTCGATGCCGCTGTGAGTTCACCGTCGATTGCTGCTCGACCCGCTAAATCCGGGTGAGCATTAATAAGTGCAAGTTGCTTTGCTTTCTCTGCATTCAAAAGCGCTTCTGCCATTCTTAAATGCAGGTTAGCCACAAGGTTATCTTGGTCGCTAAGCCCTTGATCGTAGACCGATTCTGCGACCCATGGGCTATGCTCATACACATCACCGAAGTGAGAGACAAATTCCGAACGTGCCATCTGTGATGGTTTACAAAAACGAAATTCAGTCATGTTATTTTCCTTCTGTTGGTGTGTATGGGTTGTTCTCGTGCCAGTGACGAGCAATGTCAACACGGCGACATAGCCAAACATCATCGTGCTGCTTTACGTAATCTAAAAAGCGTTTCAATGAGGCGATACGCCCCGGGCGACCAATCAGGCGACAATGCAAACCGACTGACATCATTTTTGGCGCTGTTTCACCTTCGGCGTAAAGCGTATCGAAGGTATCTTTAAGGTATTGATAGAACTGCTCACCAGAGTTAAAACCCTGCGCTGTTGCAAAGCGCATGTCATTCACGTCCAAGGTGTATGGAATCACCAACTGTGGCTGACCCGTTTCGGTGTGCCAATAAGGCAAGTCATCATCGTAGGCATCCGAGTCGTAAAGAAAGCCACCTTCTTCAGCAACAATGCGACGGGTATTCGGGCCAGTACGACCTGTGTACCAACCTAAAGGTCGTTCACCGGTGATCTCTTTGATGATCTCTATCGCTTTCATCATATGGTCACGCTCTTGTGACTCATCCATGTATTGGTAATCAATCCAGCGATAACCATGGCTACAGATCTCATGCCCCGCTTGTACCATCGCTTGTGCAACGTCTGGGTGGCGCTCAATTGCCATCGCTACAGCAAAAACCGTAAGAGGAATTTCATACTCATCAAACAGTTTTAGAACTCGCCACACACCTGCGCGGCTACCATATTCATAGATAGATTCCATGCTGATGTGACGCTCACCTTTAATAGGCTGTGCGGCTGGAATCTCAGATAGAAAGGCTTCAGACTCTTCATCCCCATGCAGAAGGCAACGTTCTCCGCCCTCTTCATAATTCAATACAAACGACACGGCGATACGAGCTCCACCAGGCCATTTAGGGTGAGGAGGATTCGCCCCATAGCCAATTAGATCTCGTGAATAATCCTTATCCATTCAGGCTCTCCTTAAACCAAGACAATTCGTAGCTGTCTTTTTAATTTCATACATTCATTGTATACAATAAATTATCTTAATGTAAAGATTTTGTTGCTAAAGTTACTTTATCGAGACACAACCTTATATTTCATAGACTTAGCCAATAAGCCTTAATCTTTCTCGATTCGCTTGATGTCACACATTTCACTTTTTGCTACTTTTAATAATAACATTTTTATAACAACGCGCTTTACTATATGGATATTTTGTGTACATATATAGGTATCAAAAGCAAAGTTAGAACAACTTTGTATACAATAAGAAACCTCAAAAAATTAGGAGAGCGCTGAGCGCTATTAATGATTATGGGTAAATTGACAACACACGTATTGGATACAATGCATGGCGTTCCCGGAGCTGACATTCTGGTTGAGTTGTTTCGCATCGAAGGCAATAGCGTGACAAAAATCAAAACGGTCACCACTAACTTCGATGGACGTACAGACGAGCCAGTGCTTGAAGGTGAGGCATTCACAACAGGCAAATACCAATTGGTTTTCCATGTAGCAGACTATTACCGTAAGAGAGATGTCGACCTTGGTGAAGTGCCATTCCTAGATGATGTGGTCATCCGCTTTGGTCTTGGTGAAGAAGGCGCGCATTATCATGTTCCGCTGCTTGTTTCTCCATACAGTTTCTCAACGTACCGCGGCAGCTAAAAAGAATTTCTAACAACGTCAAACTTAACATTCATCAGGAAAATTGGAGTCTAGGTCGCGAGCCAAAAGAGCCGGCAGCACACTAGAGCGTGGTATTCAATTGAAGAAACATCCAAACAAAAGGACTTGCTGACATGAACGAAAGCAAAGCAGAAGTGCTTAATAACGAAGGTCAATCTGGTGGCCTTTTAGAGCGCTTTTTCAAACTGAAAGCACATGGAACCAGCGTAAAGAATGAAATGATCGGGGGGATCACCACGTTCGCTACAATGGCCTACATCATTTTCGTTAACCCTCAAATCATGGCGGCATCAGGGATGGACTCAGGTGCGGTATTCGTCGCAACCTGTATTGGTGCCGCGATCGGTTGTTTACTCATGGGTCTTTTTGCTAACTGGCCTGTCGGTCTAGCACCGGGCATGGGCTTAAACGCGTTCTTCTCATTTACTGTAGTTAGCGAAATGGGTTACAGCTGGGAAGTGGCGTTAGGCGCGGTATTCCTGTCAGGTATCCTCTTCGTCGGGATGAGCTTTTATAAAGTCCGTCAGTGGATTATTGAGAGTATTCCAGTCAGCTTACGCTACTCGATGACAGCAGGTGTTGGTCTGTTTCTTGGTCTAATTGGCCTTAAAACGGCCGGTATCGTCGTCGAAAACCCAGCGACATTGGTCTCACTTGGAGACTTCACTAAGCCTGATGCTATGCTAGCCGCTATCGCATTCCTAATTATCGCTGTACTGAGCGAGCGTAAAGTGTTTGGCGCAGTGCTTATCGGTATTTTGAGTGTCACTGTGGTTGGCATGATGCTAGGTCTGGTTCAATACAATGGCTTCTTCGCAGCGCCGCCAAGTATTGCTCCAACCTTTATGGCAATGGACATCGCAGGCGCATTTAATATCTCGATGGTCAGCGTGATCTTAGCTTTCCTATTCGTCAACATGTTTGATACCGCTGGTACACTAATGGGTGTCGCGGAACGCGCTCATCTAGTCAATAAAGAAACGGGCAAGATCGAAGGGCTTAGCAAGGCGTTAAAAGCAGACTCAATTTCAAGTGTGGCTGGCGCGTGTGTCGGCTGTCCACCAGTAACCAGTTACGTAGAAAGTGCGGCAGGTGTTGCTGCGGGTGCTCGTACCGGTTTATCAGCCATTGTTGTTGCTGCGCTATTCTTAGCTGCGATTTTCCTATCACCACTAGCAGGCATGATCCCTGCCTATGCGACAGCGGGCGCACTGATCTATGTTGCCTTCGTAATGATGAGCAGTATGCAGCACGTCGATTGGAAAGACTTCACTAACGGCGCTCCTGCTGCAATCACTGCACTGATGATGCCTTTAACCTTCTCAATCGCGAATGGTATTGCACTAGGTTTTATCACTTATACAGTACTTAAAGTTGCAACCGGCAAGACAAAAGATGTATCAATTTCAATGTACATCCTAACTGTTATCTTCGTCGCTAAACTTATCTATATCTAATCGCTCCAACCCAAAGAAATCTAGCCTGAACGCTTGTTTAGGCTAGTTTTCTACACCCAAAATTCGAGACCCTACGTAGTTTGTAGAAGTCAATTGCCCAGTCAACGAGAGATAAATCCACTCAAATCTCTCCGAGGTATAACCAATGAAACTTCTGTATACACTCAATAAAAGACCGCCTCACGGCATCACTCTACTTCTTGCTCTACAGCACATGCTTGCCTCAATCGGTGGTATTGTCGGTAACCATTCCAAAGCCAGCGCTTGGTGATGGTCTAGGTAACACCTAATCACTAATTCTTTTCGCAATGTACCAATTTGGAATCGTTTAGATCTCTAACAATTTTATATATCTAGCAGGGTATTTAGTTCATTTTCGTATTATGAGTGACGCTGTATAGCTCGTCATGTATATTGACCACTTATTAAATAAGGAAGATATGAACTGTTGTGTTTATGGGTGGATTAGAGAAATGGCTTGGGGTAAACCATACTCAAGAAGAATTTAGGGAAAGCGTTTTTATCTTTGCCTCTTTAACGGTGTTGTCTTCCGTACTAAGCCTGTTTATTTACTACAACACTCTATTCATTCCTAACCTTTTGCTCGCATCAATCGAAGCTGTTGGGCTCGGCTTTTGCTCACTGGCTTATTTTTGGCTGTGGCAGAGCCGCAATGTCAAAATCGCAGCAACCATTATGGTTTCAGTGATGACAGCGGTCAGTTTGCTGTTTGTCGTCGGCTCAGGTCACAGCGAGTTTGCATTGGCATTCTCTTTTTTAACGCCAGTGGTGGCGATCTTCGTTCTGGGCTACAAAGTTGGCGCTATCTTCAGCTTGGCTAACTTCGCGATTATCGCTTACATCTGTTTGATAGATATGCACAATTGGCCACCGGTCCCCTTTGATACCATCAGCTTCATTCACCTTACTATCGTCTATCTTTTTTTGTTTGCGATTGCCTATTTCTATGACTCTGGACGCAGAAAAACATTGGCGCTACTCAAGGAGTCCAATCGACAACTGCAAGCCTTATCTCATACCGATATGTTGACTCAACTCTTTAACCGCCGCCATATGGAAGCGCTACTGAATGAGCCGCAAAAGGTTCAATGGCTGGCAATAGTCGATATTGATGATTTTAAGAGGATCAACGATGACTATGGCCATGATGTCGGTGACCAAGTCTTGATCCAAACCGCACGCACGTTAGAAACGGAAACTAAGCATGTCGGGCAAGTTGGTCGATGGGGCGGTGAAGAATTTCTAATTGCGTTTGAGGTTACGGATTATTCGATCATTGAAGAGCGCATGAGTGCAATCCAAACCATTATCGCAAGCCAAGACTTTGGGCTTGAATGGCCAGTTACCGTAAGTTGCGGGGTTGCTCATCACCAAGGCGCCGTAAAAGCTGACGCTTTCCGCCGGGCTGACGAAGCACTTTATCAGGCCAAAAATTCAGGCAAGAATTGTTTTCACGTGGCAGGTAACTGAAGGTAGCGACTCACTGTCTAAATTACAACGTGACCCGGCGAAGAACGGATGGACTTTCTATCGATTGAACCATTCGTTTGGCACCTTAACTGCAATCACCTCAGCTCGACAACACAGCTCTTCGTTAGAAAGAAGCTCACACTCGACAACCACCTTCTTCGCCGATGCCTCAACGATGTTGGCGGTCAGATGTACGCTCTGTTGTATTGGAACAGGTTTTAAGAATGAAACATTCAGGCTGCCAGTGGCAAACCATATTGGCTCACCTTCACCCACCTCTTGTCCTTGCATCTGATAGCCTTTAGCAATAGCCATACAGACACAATGACAATCAATAAGGGTTGAGATGATGCCGCCATTAAGAAAATGGGGTGGGCCTGCGCAGTGATGATGGGACGGCGTAAACATACAGCTCGCCTGTGATTCCGATTGCCAATAGCTTTTGATTTGTAAGCCCAATTCATTTTCGCTCCCGCAGCCATAACAATGGTTATTAGGGATCTGATCTTGAATCGCTATCTGTTGCTGCATAACACCACCTATAATCAGAGTTCTCTACTGAATATAGACTGCAAATGCCGGTATGTTATTGCTTTGGAATACAATTTTTGTTCACCAATCCACAAAAAGCGGCTGCACAGGGCAGCCTCTCAAACAAATTGGTGCAGTTAAACCAGCTCACCCGCCCCTTGGATTGAGCGAGCACTGTTTTCAACTAAGAACACGGTCGCAGTTTGCTTCAACATCTCCCACTCACTGTCTTCCACAAAGATCCCCTCATCCCAAGAGCTATTCTGCGCGCGGCTTAGCTCTGTACTGTCAATATGAACCACATAGCCTTCAGAGCTCTGGGCAACATCAAAGTCTTGTGTCGCAAGCTCGATGGTCATGGAGTGAAAATCACTATGATCACTCGCTAACTTATCAGAGAAGAAAACCTCTGGTGCTATACAACCACGGTTTAGTACGTACAAGGCGCGCTTCGGGCTGGTTCCATTCACCCACTGCGCGCGGCAGGCTATGCCTTTCGCAGCCAATCGCACCAGTTCACTGTATGCTAACCAGCGGTTATGGCACTGTTTAAGCGTGATAGTGATTGCTTTAGATTCGACCATGTTCTCTAAGGCGAAGTCCAACACCGCAGGAAGGTGACAAGCAACGCTACCGCCATGAAAATCGACATCAAAACGACCCGACTTGTGATTCTGAATCGAAACCGCACAATCTGAATCGAGGCTAAGAAACTGGCTGGCATTATTAAAATGCTTAACACCATTGAGCCCGACCATCTGAAGATCAGCAACCATATTGGCTATCACATCCGCTTCACCACAGTGGCGACGCATGCCTAGAAAGGCTTTGTTGACCGCTGCAACCAGTTCATTGTGAGACACGATCATGATGTAACCCCTCCATTGATTGTCTGATTATCACTTTGAGCCACTTCTTGCGCGCTTGGCATCGTTGGGAAAATCCACGTATCACAGTAGTTAGGATCTTTAATCTCTTCGAGTAGCGGCGCACCTTGGAAGAAAGTCACTCGCACCCAACGGTCAGATCTAGGATCAAACTTGGTTGCACCAAACACCGCCAGTTTGCAGCGTAGCAGATGCATAGGCAGCGCATCTTGGCGTAAGACATTCATTTGGATGTCACCCATTTCTCTACAACCTAGCGTCCAAACACGACGCGTAATCGCACGATATTGAGGATGCTGAAGTAAGAACTCCGCGACACTCATCTCTTGTGGGCATTGATTCAGTGCCAAGTACAAACGATTCGCTTGTCGGCCAATATCCAGTGGTAGCTCTCGCTCTTCACCGATTTCTTCACCGCGAACACCAAGCCTTGGCTCTTCTTTATCTTGTGAGCGATACCAGAACCAGTAGTTGTTCTCGCTTAACGAATAATCAGCTTCGACTGCCCACTGATATTTTTGCTTCATCAAGCTAACCAGCTCTTCAACCTTCTTGCCACTAGGGATCGCAAGCGTTTCACTGGTGTTCATTTGATTTTCGTACTTATCCACCAGCGTCGGATAAAGCTCAAGCAAGCATGAAGTCAGAATTTCTTGGGCTTCCAAACTCATGATCTCTGCTTGCTTGAGAACTGCGCTCCAATTTGGCTCACAAGTCATCACTTGCGGCAAACGCTCAATCAACTGATCAATATCGCTAAGCGCTTGTTGATTCAAATGGTCTTGATGTTCATTGATGGTAATGACCTGCTCTAAGTGACACATGGCTTTGACCAACAGGGTATTCAGAGGTTGCTCAAACTGCATATCACAAGGCATGGCTAGCACTTCAGCCACAGCGCGCTCTCTTGATGTCATCCACTGATCAACGATGCATGGGTGGTTAATAAGATAAGGTGCCATACCTAAACCTGTTGCATTGCCCACCCCGAGGTAACGCTGCAAGCCTTTGTGCAACATAATCGCTTTATCACCACCTTGCTGCTCAGCTAAGTAGTGCACCCAGTCTAGGCTGAATTCTCGCAATATATAGACTGCGCACATTTGTGCGCTAAATGACTGGTTAAAGTCTGGGTTATCTTCCAGCAACTTAAAATCAGCAATGCCAAATTTACCGTTTCCATAAACAGCAGTGGTACGCAGGATATAGCCCACTTCAGCCAGCTCTTTGGGCTCTGGTTGCTCACCGCTAGCCAACGCACTAACAATATGCTCAAACACGCGAACACTCTTATTAGCACGAGCTAAAACCAACACATTATTGGGGTTACGGCCCGCTTCTTGTAGCGGTACATTCGCTCTTAACTGTTCGAGCAGCGTAACGTCAACATCGCCCTTTACTAAGGCAAAGGTTACATCCCATTTTTCAGCAATAACGCGATCATTGCGCTCTTCGTCGGCGATCTCATCGCAAAATACCACTAAATGATACACGTAATTTGGTGTCGCCAGTTTGTAGATAGCGTGGCCAAAACCGCGTGGGCACAGTTGCCAGTCATGCTTAGTGACTTGCCACTCTTGCTGAGCCATTTTACGAATCAAACTGCGTACAAAGCTGATTCGGTTTTGGTGCATTGCACCTAGCCTGTCAGGAGCCATGACGATAGCTGCATCGCGCAGCGGTTTTTCAGTGTAAGTAGAACGATGTGCATCCATTTTGCTCACCACCTATTTTTATTGTAAGAATAATTGGAGCTTGTGTAGGTGTAGGGGAATGTCCTACACAAGCTCATCGTTATTGGATTTTTTTATAGACCTTGCTCTTTAGCCATCTTGATTGCGATTTGCGGCGCGTTCCAAAGTGACGGCAGCAAAATCAGCGACACCGGAACGGCAGTTATCACAATGAAAGATTGCAAGGCTGAGATTCCTCCTGAGCCTAAAGAGATAAGGATTAACGCTGTAATACCCATTGCCACACCCCAGAAGGTACGAACAATTGCATTCGGCTCTGTTTCACCACTGATCACCACACTGATGGTGTAGGTCATCGAGTCACCTGTGGTCACAATGAAAATCGTGGTGAGAATCAAGAATAAAATCGAAACCAGCATCGGCAGAGGCAACTGCTGAGTAACCGCCAGTAATGCACCTGGCAAATTAAACCCTTCGAAGGCTTTACTCACACTGCCCGGTTCAGCAATTTCAAACGCAAGGCCAGAGCCACCAACAATGGTGAACCAGAAACAGGTAGTTAACGGCGCAACAATACTAATGGTAGAGATGATTTGGCGAATGCTGCGGCCGCGAGAGATACGAGCAATAAAGATAGCCATCATTGGCCCATAGCCTAAGAACCAACCCCAGAAGAATACGGTCCACCAGCTCAACCAACCTTCATCACCGCGATAAGTCGCCATTGGAATGAAGTTATCTAACATGCTGCCGACACCTTGAATGTAGCCATTGAAGATAAAGTCAGTTGGACCAAATAGCAGGATATAAATCATCAGAGCAATCGCTAGGATCACGTTGTAGCGACTTAGCATCTGCATGCCGCGGTTTAAGCCACTCAGCGCAGAAAGAGTGTAAAGAGCAATCGCAAATAGGATGATAATCAGCTGAGTAGTAAAGCCATCAGGAATATCAAACAAAGAGTTTAACGCGTAGCTAACCTGCAAGCCTAAGAAGCCAATCGGACCGATGGTGCCCGCCGCAACCGCGATGATACAACACGCATCAATAAGTGCGCCGGTATGGCCTTTGAGCGCTCTTTCTCCCAAGACTGGATAGAGAAGAATACGCGGTTTTAGTGGTAAGCCCTTGTCATAATGCAGATGCATGACAACAATCGAAGTTAAGCTGCCGACAATCGCCCAAGCAAGGAACCCCCAGTGCATAAAGGATTGCGACAGTGCGTTGACCGCCCCTTGTTGCGGGTTGTCTTGCGCGCCATACAGAGGTGGTGGGCTAACATAGTGAGCAATCGGCTCTGCCGCCGCCCAGAACACCCCGCCACCCGCTAGTAGCGTACAGAAGATAATTGCCATCCAACGGAATGCATCCATTTCAGGCTGAGTTGTCCCACCTAAAATCACTTTGCCTGTTCGCCCTGCCGCTAAACCAAGACCAATAAGAAAAGTGAGAAGAAGTAGGATTTGCCAGTAGGGACCGAAGACCTCTACTGACCAAGCAAAGCCAGCATTAACGATAGAAGAGAGTAACTCGCCATCGTAGAGCGCTAAGGCAACAAATAGCGCGATAAAACCGCCGCTATACCAAAATGCAGGATTACTTAACCCCAGTTTATCCGGTGAATTTTCAACACTCGTGTTGGACGATTGTTGTGTTGCTTTCGGTTGACCCGATGACATATCCACCGTGGTCTCTTTCATGCTATTGGTTAGATCAGACATACTCTGACTCCAGAACTGTTTTGCAGCAGCCGACAACTCGCAGCAAAGTTGAATTAACACCTACCTTGTAGTTTTTTATGAGTAGGCTTTTCCATGTTTAGGGCGTTACGTAATGCATAGTTATCGTTCTATGCTCTGTTATGAAATTGGCTCCAGACCTTCTTGCAGGAAGTTAAACCAATTTCCACCCAGTATTTGTCCCGCCTCAGGTTCACTGAACCCATGGCGAATTAACCCGTTGTAGATATTTTCCATACCCTTGCTGCCACTAAACCATGGCAAAGCATCAGGCCAACCAGAATTGTTTGCTGAACCTTCACCGTAATCCATCGCTTTAGACCAACGGCCATTACGCATCCATTCCAGCACCTGTTGCGGTTGGTTAAGGCATAAGTCACTACCAATACCAAGATGTTCAACCCCGAATTGATCCGCGGTTTTCGCCACCATTTGGCAAAAATCATCAAGGCTACATTGGCTGCCATTGGGCAGATGGAATGGGTACAAGCTAAAACCAATCAAACCGCCACGCTGGGTAAGCGCCTGAATGACGGTATTCGATTTATTGCGCAGCGCATCATGGGCAAACGTTGGGTTGGCATGACTGATACAAATAGGACGAGAAGAGAGATCAATCGCTTCAAGTGTTGATCGCTCTGCGCTATGGGACATATCGATAATCATGCCGACACGGTTCATCTCTTGGATCGCTTGCTTGCCAAAGCGAGTGACACCTGAGTCGTTTTGCTCGTAACAGCCCGTCGCAAGTAAGCTCTGGTTGTTGTATGTCAGCTGCATGATCAGTAAACCTTGGCGGCGCATTACTTCGATTAGGCCAATTTCATCATCAATCGGAGAACAGTTTTGCGCGCCAAAGAAGACCCCCACTTTGCCCTGCGCTTTAGCTGTCTCGACATCAGTCATCGAGTAGATTGGCATGATCAAATCTGAGTTTTGCTCAAAACGTAAGTTCCACTCCGCGAATCGAGTCAGTGTTTCACGCGCGTTTTCGTGATAGACAATCGTTGCGTGAACCGCGGTAATTCCACTCGCTTTCAAGGTTTGAAAATACTCACGATCCCAATTGCAGTACTGCAGTCCATCGATCACAATCCGTTGTTGATACATACCTACTCCTTAATCTTTCCCTGTCCTTTATTGCTTCTTATTGAGTCGGGAGCAGAACGGCTTTGCTCCCTCATCCTGTTAGTAAGGACGTTGGTAAGCAGTTTTCACCACGGTATAGAACTCTTTTGCGTACTGACCTTGCTCACGTGGACCAAAGCTAGATTCTTTACGCCCACCAAACGGAACGTGGTAATCAGTTCCAGCGGTTGGTAGATTGACCATCACACAACCTGTCTGAGCTTGTTGTTTGAAGATGGCACTGTTACGTAGGCTTTGGGTGATGATCCCGCCCGTTAGACCAAAGCGAGTATCATTAACCACGCTAATCGCTTCATCGAGATCAGCGACTCGAATCACGCTCGCCATTGGCGCAAAGACTTCTTCTTGGTTCACTTCCCAGCTATTTTGCGTATTCAGGAATAGGGTTGGCGACATGTAGTAGCCCTCATGCTCAAGGTTCAAACGCTCGCCACCAAATGCCAGTTCAGCGCCGCTTTGACGAGCATTCTCAATCCATGCAAAGTTGGCATCGAGCTGATTACCGTCAACCACTGGCCCCATGAAGATCCCCTCTTCAAGGGCATGACCCACTTTTAGCTCGTTCATACGTTTGATCAGCGCTTCCACATAGGCATCGTGAATACCATCCATCACCACTAAACGAGAAGACGCGGTACATTTTTGACCTGTACCTGAAAACGAACCGGCAATGGTCGCTTCAACCGCAATTTGGATATCCGCATCATCAGCAACCACTAGCGCATTCTTACTGCCCATTTCGAGTTGGCAACGAACAAAGTTTGGGGCTGTGGCTGCCGCCACTTTACGACCGGTATCCACAGAGCCCGTAAAGCTGACGCCATTGACCTGCTTGGAGTTGATTAGAGTATTACCAACTTGAGAACCACTACCCAACACAAGGTTGAACGTACCTGTAGGCAGGCCTTGGCGGTGAATGATTTCAGTCAGTGCAACCGCACTTGCTGGGGTTAAGTTGGCTGGTTTCCACACAACGCTGTTACCAAATGCCAGCGCAGGTGCAATCTTCCACGCAGCGGTTGCTGTCGGAAAGTTCCATGGAGAGATAATGGCGATAACGCCAACAGCTTCGCGAGTCACTTCAACGGAGACTCCTGGACGGACAGACGCTGCATTATCACCAATTTGACGTAGCACTTCTGCTGCAAAGTATTGAAAGAACTGACCTGCGCGGTAAATCTCACCACGACCTTCAGCAAAAGGCTTACCTTCTTCACGAGAAAGCAGCGTGCCAAGCTCATCACAGCGGGCAATCAGCTCATCACCAATCGCTTGCAGTACCGCTTGCTTGCGCTCAATTGGGGTCATTTCCCACTCTGGCTGCGCTTGCTGAGCCGCTAGGATCGCTTGCTCTACCTGTGATTGGCTTGCTTGAGCAAAATTACCCAGGTTTTCGTTGATATCCGATGGATTGATGTTGGCGATGGTATCGACTCCCGCTTGCCACTCACCACCAATGTATAAGGCCTTTTCTGCGTGAACGTTATTTATAAAAGTCATTGCTCTTTCCTTGTTCAGTTCTGACTGACAACATCAATCAGCTTCGATTCTTATCGTTAGTTGTTATTACTCTGGCTGGCTTGCTGATGCATAAACCACAAACTCGACCAACATCTCCTCACGCGCTAGACCCGCAACGATCATAGCGGCGCGGTTTGGGTATGGCGCTTCAAAGTACTCGGCATACACTTCATTAACCGTTTTTAGATATTCGCGGTCGGTGACATAAATCAGCACTTGCAGCACTGAGTCGAGAGACTCACCCGCACACTCCAAGGTATGCACGAGGTTGTTAAAGGTTTGGCGTGTTTGCGCTTCAATACCGCCTTCGACCACTGCGCCCGTATCATCAATTGGGATTTGCGCTGTGTACAAAGTACCATTGCCGACAACTGCCCACTCAAGTGGTGCTTTAGAAGCAAATAGAGCGGTTTTAACTGGGTGTTTTTTTGATGGAGTATTCACGTGCCTTTCAACCTTTGTAACAGCCTTGTTTCGAGATGGTTAAATCATGCACATTGACACTTGATAAATCTAACGGTAAATTTTTTACATTTGATAAGTTTTTTTTATCACTATAAATAACATCAGAGAAACAAAGGGATTGAAATGGTGGTCAGATGAGTATCAAGCTTCAACAATTAATGCATTTTGTGATGGTGGTAGAAGAAGGTGGTTTCCGAGCAGCGTCACACCGAGCGAATCGCTCTCAGGCTGCATTATCAACATCAATCAAAGAACTGGAAAAGATACTCGGACAGCCGCTATTTGAAGCAGGCAACAAAGCAAAGCTGACTCCATTTGGTAAGATATGTTTACCGAAAATAATCCAGTTTCTAAATATCTATAATGCACTCGATAACGACTTAAGAGCCGCTGCTGCTGGGCAACAAGGACGGGTAAGAATTGCGAGCGTGCCTTCGGTGGCGGCCAAACTTATCCCTAGTGTACTGGGCGCATTCAGTGAACAATTCCCCAATGTAGAAGTGAGCCTTATTGATGATAATGCCGCAGGGGTTGAAGAAAGGCTGCTTTCTGGTGAAGTGGATTTGGCGCTCGGTAACCCATCTCACCTCGATGAAGGCGGGATAAATTTCACCTCACTTCTCTCAGACCCTATTGGTGTGGTTTGCCTGAAAGATAATCCCATTGCTCAGCATCCCGCGGGAATAGAATGGCAAACATTGCTTGAACAGCCATTTATTCGCAATGGTACTTGTACACTCCTCGATCCTACTCCTGCCAGGGCGCTCAGTGAGCAAGCTCTATATTCAGTAGAAAACATTACTTCACTGTTTTCTGTATTGGAGCTGGGCATTGGCGTAACCACTTTGCCTAAACTTGCCTTTCCTACCAATGAAACTCGCTTGGTTTGGATACCGCTGATCGACCCACCTTTAGAAAGACAGATTGGTATTTTCACTTTGAGCGATCGCACCATATCGCCCCAAGCTCAAGCCTTTCATGATTTATGCATCGAGTATCTCAATTACGACAAAGCAATGTGAATCTTATCTCAACACCAGAGTTCAAATTCGTTATGCTTTAATCATCAACGAATAAGGAACTCACGATGAAAAAATGGCTCGCAATATTACTGACTTCAGCAACGCTTCTGAGCGCACAAGCTTTAGCATCCCAGCGAGCCGATATTGGTTGGGAATGGATTGAACAAGGCGCACTGATTGTCGATGTTAGAACGCCACAAGAATTTGCCGATGGTCATTTAGATCACGCCAAAAACTACCCACTGTCTGAGCTAGACAAGCATTTTGCTAACATCGACAAAGACGCTCAGATTGTTCTCTACTGTCGCAGTGGTAATCGTTCTGGTAAAGCTTTTCAGTATTTAACCGCTCAGGGCTTTACTAATCTGCATAACGCCGGTGGCTTTGTTGAAATGGAACAGGCGAAGTAACAGCTAGTCTTGCTGAAGGCGAGATGGCTCTTCATACAATACGTGGCTCACCAAAAGTATTTAGCCATGTTACAACTGAGCATAAAGACGCCCTCTAGACACTAACTCTCGGCCTATTGAATCATCAGGTGATGCTTGGAAAACCATTAGACGAGCACTTCGTTCTTCAGCAAGCGGAACGCGTATTACGTTAAGACTTTCAATTAATTATCTAAATTTCTATTGGTTGATTTCGATTTTACGGCTAAGGTTAAATTCTAAGAAAACAACGCGTTAAATGGATGTGCTCATGCCTGTAGTTCTTGCCTTATTGATCGGCTTTTTCACTTACCTACAACCTGTCTATGCTGAACAGACTAAATACTCAGAATCGGACCTACTCGATCGCCCCTTAATGGAGCGCTACATCCTGGATGAATTAAAAGCGCTTCGCCAAGAACAGCAAGATTTAGAACGCAAGTTGACCATTCAAATCACTGACCGCGAGCTTAGCGTCGCAGATAAGTCATTGAACTACGCGAATGTGACAGTGACTTACTTCTTCTACATTATTGCAGGTGTTGCTTCAATGATCGCTTTTGTCGGCTGGCAGTCTCTGCGTGAGTTTAAAGCCAATACTAAAGAGATGGCGGATAAACGCCTTGATGCGATTGCCGATGAATATCAGAAAAAGTTCGGCGCTTTGGAGCGAGACTTAAAGCGTAAAACACGCATCATCAGTGAAAACAACAAAGAGATAGAGAAGATTAACGAGATCCATAACCTCTGGCTTCGCGCGCAAAGCATGCCAACTGCTGAACAGCGTATTGATGTGTATGATGAGATCTTAACCCTGCGCCCGGGCGATCTAGAAGCGCTGACCTACAAAGCAGATGCGGCAATGGAAATCAAAGAGTACCACTGGGCGCTGAGCTTATGTAATCGCGTGTTAGAACTTGACGATACGAATGGTCCGGCCCTTTACCAGCGCGCTTGTGCCTATTCTCGACTCGGTATTGAAGAACAAGCGATTGAAGACCTTGCTCGTGCGATTGATGCTAGCCCATCAATCAGAGACTTGATTGATACCGAACCTGACTTAGAAGGTATGCACGGCAATCCGCGCTTTGATGCCCTGCTCTCTGAAGGGGAGGGATAACCTCTCTTTCATCACTTAGCATTTCTTAACATCTAATTTAGGCATCGTTTCGGCGATGCCTTTTCTTTTGTAACTACACTGTGCCTCTCCGCAACGAGATCACTAAGACACTTTTTGGTTATCAGCCAACACTTTGCACAACCACGAGTTAGAATCTTCATCACACAGTACCCCGAAGTGGCAACAGCAGATTGAGGAAATCACTGCGCAGCTATAACGACAAAAGGCACCAATAGTTGGTGCCTTTTTCAATCAAGTCACTCAGTGCTAAGCCGCTTGGGGAGAGTTATAGTTACCTAGCAATGCGTCATAAAACTCGCTGTCATTAAGTACGCCCACCAGCTTTCCATCTTCAGCTAGCAAAATAGGTTGCCCACTACGCTGCTTCAGTTCAATCGCCTGACGCATACCAATATCTGGGCTGGCGACGACAACCGTTGAGGTCGTAACATCTTCAATTCTGCTGGTTTCACAATCCCATTCAATCAGTGTTAGCTCATCACTTTCTACCAAGCGGAGCTGATTGCTTGTTTGCTCTACCCACACTGGCTGCGCAGTACACACTTGCAGTTGGCTTTGCTCTTTAGTGAGCTCGCTGACTGGCTGCATCAATGAGCGGCCTTTAAGGACATTAAGCGGGTTAGTGTGAGCCACAAAATCACGCACATAATCATTTTCTGGTGTAAGAATGATCTCTTCTGGCTTGCCATGTTGAATCAGTCTGCCAGATTCCATTATCGCAATGTTATTACCAATCTTAAGCGCTTCATCTAGATCATGACTCACGAACAAAATAGTCTTATTAAGCTTCTCTTGCAGCATGATAAGTTCATCTTGTAGCTGAGTACGAATGAGCGGATCAAGGGCAGAAAACGGCTCATCCATTAATAATATATCGGTATCCATAGCGAACGCTCTCGCTAGACCGACACGCTGCTGCATACCACCAGATAACTCATGAGGAAACTTAGACTCCCACTCGGACAGGCCAACCATCTCAAGCTGCTCACGTGCTTTGCTTTGGCGTTCAGATTTACCCATACCTTGCAGCTCTAGACCAAATGCAACATTGTCCAATACCGTTAACCACGGCATCAAAGCAAACTTCTGGAACACCATGGACACGCGATGGGTACGTAAGCGGCGCAGAGTTTCGTCGTCACAGTTAGCTAGGTCGACTTTCTCATCGCCGTCTTTAAGTTCTAACGCGCCACGTGAAATCTCATTAAGACCATTTACCGCGCGTAGCAGGCTGGATTTGCCTGAGCCAGATAGACCCATCAGCACACAAATTTCGCCTTCTTTGACAGTCAGAGATACATTATCAACGCCAACAACTTGCGCGGTTTCATCAATAATTTCTTGGCGAGTTTTGCCGTTATCTAACAGCTCTAGTGCTAGCTGTGGTTTATCACCAAACACCACATCGAGGTTTTTAATGGTAATCGCATCCATGATTAAGCTTCCTTCTGATTTGGTGATTTACATAGACGATCAAGAATGATCGCTACAAGAACGATCGCAAGTCCAGCTTCAAAGCCTTGCGAAATATTTACCGTGTTCAAAGCGCGAACCACAGGTTTACCTAGACCATCAGCACCCACTAGCGCGGCAATCACCACCATAGAAAGCGATAACATAATGCACTGAGTTACTCCCGCCATAATGCTTGGCATGGCTGCTGGCAACTCAACTTTAAACAACAGCTTCATACGCGTCGCACCAAACGCTTTACCCGCTTCGACTAACTCTTCAGGCACTTTAGTGATACCTAGGTAGGTCAAACGAATCGGTGCAGCAATCGCGAAAATGATGGTTGAAATAAGTCCAGGTACAATGCCTAAACCAAACAGGACTAGCGTTGGGATCAAGTAAACAAACGTCGGTACGGTCTGCATTAAGTCCAAAATTGGTCTGAGTAAGGTGTATAACCAAGGTCGGTGAGCCGCCATGATCCCGATAGGCACGCCAATTAATACAGAAATCGTTGTCGCTGAGAAAACCAGAACAAAGGTTTCTAGCATTTCTTGCCAGTAGCCAAGGTTTAAGATGGTAAGCAGTGCACCAATAACAAACAGAACAAGCGGGATACTACGGTGTAAGTACCAAGCAATGGCCGCCGTCATAACGATTGGCATTGCAGGAGGCATCCACTTAAAAATATCTACAACAAAAAGAATGATCGTCTCTAAGAAGATCGCAATCGCATCAAACAGACCCGCAGCATTGAAGGTTAGCCAATCAACCCCTGCTTCCATCCATTGACCCAGTGGGATTTTGTTGTCAGTAATAAAATTCACAATACAGCCTTTGTGGTAATGATTATTGAGCGTGTGAGAAAGGGCAGGCAAGGTGCCCACCCCAAGTGCCGTTAATTAAGGCGTCGTTAATTAAGCTTTAGAATTAATGTAGCTAGTCACGGCACTTTGCGCTTCTTCACCTTGCAGTGTCTTCACACCGTTAAGCCACGCTTCCACTTGTTGCGGGTTTGCTTTCAACCACTGCTGAGCCGCTTTTGCAGGCTTGACGTTCTGGTTAAGAATGGCTTCCATCAGCTCGTTTTCCATTTCAAGGCTAAACTCTAGGTTTTTAAGCAAGTTACCTACGTTTTGACACTCACTTAGGTAGTCTTTACGTACGTTGGTGTAAACATTAGCGCCACCGTAGTTCGGGCCAAAGAAGTCATCACCGCCATCAAGGTATGCCATCTCAATGTTGCTGTTCATTGGGTGCGGAGCCCAACCTAGGTAAACAATCCATTGGTTACGACGCACTGCACGTGACACTTGCGACACCATGCCTGCTTCGCTTGATTCCACAAGGCTGAAGTCTTTCAGACCGAATGCGTCACTGTCGATCATCGACTGAATCAGGCGGTTGCCATCATTACCCGGTTCAATACCGTAGATGCGGTCTTTGAATTTATCGGCATTCTTAGCCAGATCGGCAAAGCTCTTCACACCTGCATCGTAAACATACTTGGGTACTGCCAATGTGTACTTCGCGCCTTCTAAGTTGGCACGAACCGTTTCAACAGTGCCAGCTTCACGGTATTTAGCGATATCTCCCTCCATGGTTGGCATCCAGTTGCCAAGGAAGATATCGATATCACCGTTCGCCATTGATGAGTAAGTCACAGGTACAGACAGCAAATCTGTTTTGGTTTTATAACCAAGGCCTTTCAGTAGTTCTGAAGTCACCGCTGTCGTCGCGGTAATGTCTGTCCAACCTACGTCAGCAAAACGTACGGTTTCACATTGGTTGGCATAAGCGTTCATCGCTAAGCTACTTAGGGCGATGGTCGAAAGTGTTTTTGTCATCATAGACATGGTGTTTTCCTTGTAATAGTTACTGACTTTTTGGGGAATTAATCCAGCTCTCTGAGTGGAGCGGTATTTCTCTGTTTTTGTTGCCAGTTTGGAGCAATCCAAACCGCTTGTTGGTTGGTTTCTAAACTTGGCTTACCAAGAATCATGTCTGCGGCGCGTTCAGCCACCATGATGGTTGGTGCATTAAGGTTTCCGTTTGGAATGGTTGGGAATATCGAAGAGTCCACCACGCGAAGTCCTGCAATACCACGCACACGACACGCTTCATCAAGCACCGCCATTGGGTCATCATCTGAGCCCATTTTGCAGCTACATGATGGGTGGTAGGCACTTTCCACGTTTTCTTTAACCCATTGGTCAATCGCTTCATCGCTGGTCACATCAACACCCGGCTGAATCTCTTCACCGCGGAAACGATCCATCGCAGGCTGCATCAGAATTTCACGAGTAAGACGGATACAATCACGCCAATCTTGACGATCTTGTTCAGTAGAAATGTAGTTAAATTCAATGCGTGGCTTATCGTTTGGATTCGAAGAAGTGATCTCTATTGAGCCGCGACTTTCTGGCTTGTTCGGACCAACATGTACCTGAAAGCCGTGGCCATCAAACGCAGCTTGGCCGTCATAACGCATTGCTGCAGGTAGGAAGTGATATTGGATATTTGGCCACTTAAGTCCTTTGCGTGAACGGATAAAGGCGCAAGATTCGAAGTGATTGGTCGCACCTAACCCCCTACGAGTTAAGATCCATTCAGTGCCTATCAATCCCTTACTCACCAAACCTAACTTGCTATTAAGCGTGATCGGTTGCGTACAGTGGTACTGGAAGTAGACCTCTAAATGGTCTTGGAGGTTTTGGCCAACGCCCGGCAAATCATGAACCAGTTCAACACCCGCTTTGGCAAGCACCTGCTTTGGACCAATACCAGATAGTTGAAGTAATTGCACTGAGCCAACAGACCCCGCGCTCGACACTACTTCTTTCTTGGCAAACGCCTTAATCACTCGACCTGACTTTTCAAACTCGACACCGACAGCGTTCTTACCTTCAATGAGCACTTTGTGTGCGACGACACCTTTCACCAAGGTTAGGTTATCTCGTTTTAGAGCTCGTCTCAGGTAAGCGTTAGAAGTCGAAGCTCGAACACCACCATCAACTGTCATATGCATCGGGCCGAAGCCTTCTTGCTGATAACCGTTGTAATCTTTGGTTTCTGGATAACCCGCTTCTTTACCCGCATCAATGAAAGCTTGGTAGAGCGGGTTGCGCTGCATGTCGTTGCCACCACACGTCCCTACCGGACCATTCCCCCCGCGGTAATTATCTTCTCCACCACTCCAGCTTTCAGCGCGGCGGAAATAAGGCAGACAAGATTGGTAGTTCCACCCCTTAGCGCCATGCTCTTCCCATTGGTCAAAATCGCAAGCGTGGCCACGAACATAAACCATACCGTTAATGGACGAGCTACCACCTAATACTTTTCCACGTGGACAGTGAAGCTGACGGCCATCAAGCCCCTGCTCTGCAACAGTTTCAAATTGCCATGCGTACTTTTCGGTATTCATTGGATAGGAAAGTGCCGTTGGCATTTGGATAAAAATGCTTTTATCTGTACCACCCGCCTCTAGTAGCAACACTTGGTGCTCACCACTTTCTGTCAGACGATCCGCCAGTACACAGCCGGCCGAACCCGCGCCGACGATAATATAATCGTAGCGTTGTTGCATGTTATCTCTCCGTAGATTCGTTATTAGGCGTATGGGCTGGCGTAGTCGCCAAGCTCAATCAGCACGCTTTTAGTCTGGGTGTAATGGCGTAGGGTTTCTGGGCCATTTTCGCGGCCGATGCCCGAATGCTTGTAACCACCAACCGGCATTTCAGCAGGTGAATCTCCCCAGGTATTGACCCAACAAATCCCAGCTTGCATCTGATGTATCACGCGGTGTGCGCGCGCTAAATTTTGGGTAAAGATACCCGCCGCTAGGCCGTAATCGGTATTGTTGGCACGTTTAATCACGTCTTGCTCGTCACTAAAGGTCAGCACTGACATCACTGGGCCAAAGATCTCTTGTTGGACGTGTTCCATGTTGTCATCACAATCAACAAACACCGTTGGAGCAACAAAGTTACCTGTAGCAAGACCGTTGTCAGTCACTTGATATCCACCAGTAAGCAGCGTCGCACCGCTCTGTTTAGCGCTTTCGATAGCCGCTAAAACCTTGCCTAAATGCTCTTTAGAGATCAGAGCGCCGATTTGAGTTTGCATATCCATTGGATCGCCGACGATCAGCTTTTCAGTACGTGCTTTTAGCTGTTCAATAAACTGCGGGTAAAGAGATTCATGGACAAACACACGTGTGCCATTGGTGCAGACTTCGCCTTGGGTGTAGAAGTTGGCAACCATAGCGGCAGAGACAGCGTCATCAAGCTTGGCATCTTCGAACACAATCATTGGCGACTTACCACCTAGCTCCATCGTCACTTGCTTTAAAGTTTTCGCACTATCAGCCATCACCAACTTGCCGGTACCCGATTCACCAGTAAACGAAACCTTAGCAATATCAGGGTGGGCTGTGAGCATTTGCCCAACACGGTGATCGCCTTGCACTACGTTGAACACACCGTCAGGTAAGCCTGCTTCAGTAAAGATCTCGGCAAGTTTTAGCGCAGTAAGCGGCGTTTCTTCTGAAGGTTTGAAGATCATGACGTTGCCTGCTGCCAGTGCAGGCGCGGATTTCCACATCGCGATCTGAATTGGGTAATTCCATGCGCCAATACCCGCACAAACCCCTAGCGGTTCACGACGAGTGTAGAAAAACTGGCTATCACTCAAGGGCTGCTGTTCACCTTGTAGCGCAGGAGCTAGGCCGGCGAAATACTCAATAACATCAGCGCCCGTTGCTATATCAACTTCAATCGCTTCTTGTAGCGGTTTACCGGTATCCGCAACTTCAAGTGCCGCCAGTTCATCGTTTCGCTCACGAAGAAGCGCTACCGCTTTAAGTAAAATACGGCTGCGCTCTGTTGGGCTCATCGCTGACCACACGGCAAAGCCTTGTTTCGCTGATTCTACTGCCAGTTCTAGGTCGTTTGGGCTTGCTTGAGCAACCTCCGCAAGCGGCTCACCCGTTGCAGGGTTGTATGTCACAAAGCTTTCACCAGACGTTGCTGATTGCGCTTTGCCATTGATATAAAGTGTTTTCATTTCCATTTGAAAGTCTGACTTTTCGTTATTTTTTTGAGTAGAAAGTGAGTTGTTTGTCGAGATAATCGTTGATGATAAAGCGCGCTTTATCTGCATCTATGCCTTGTGGGTTGAGCGTTCCACGTAGCCAAATACCATCAATCAATGCCGCAATACCATGGGCAACAACTTCCGCTTGCTCTGCCCCTAAAAGGGCTTTGAGTTCAATTTTAAGGTGAGAGAGTAGGCGCTTTTCATTGACATGCTGTAAGCGCTTGAGCTTTTCGTCATGCATCGAATATGACCAAAATGCCAACCATGTTTTAGCCACTTGGTTCTCTGCCTGGAAACCAACAAAGTTACCATCAACGATGGCAATAATACGCTGCTGATGGGCCTCTTTTGGCAAGTCAGCAAGCTTTGACATGATAGTGGCAGAGTGCTGACGCAAGATCTCTCGCATCGTTTCTTCAAGCAGACCATGTTTACCACCAAAATAGTGGTTGATGATCCCTGTCGAAACCCCCGCCTCTTTGCTGATCAGCGCAATGCTTGCGCCATGCAACCCAACACGATCAATAACCGCCATGGTGGCCCTAACAAGCTGAGGTTTTCTAATTTCTGGCATGCCCACTTTCGGCATTTTGAATCCCTTTTCTTTTTTTATTGAACGTTCAGTTAAATATAAAATGCCGCAAAACCATTTAGATCTCAAACTATTTATCTATAAATTTGATCTAATTACACAAAAACAACCATTAGCACTAATGAATTAATGCAGTTCGATATTTAAGGTTATAGAAATCCAAGCATGCTTTAACTGAACGAAAATTTACAAAAAAAACAAACCAAAAACAACAAGTTAGAGCAAGCGCCCTCAGGAATTAAATTTGAAAGGCATGGTCTACTGGAGCAAAAAAAACAGCCAAATCCATCACTCACATAATATTTAGAAGGCGAAGTATTTTTATGTGTATCGATCTATTACTTGAGAAGGGAGTACCTAGCAAAGCAAAAGAAATGAAGATAGAAACAAAAACACACTCAGGCGATAGGCAACAAAAAAGGCCCCAATGCCAAACATTGGAGCCTTTGAAAAAATCGAGTTAGAGGTTATGCGTTAGCGGCGTCTTCAACCATCGCTTTCGATAGCGCTTCAGCTACCTTGATGCCGTCAATACCTGCCGACAAAATACCGCCTGCGTAGCCTGCACCCTCACCCGCTGGGTAGAAGCCTTTTAGGTTAACGCTCTGGAAGTCTTTACCACGCTTAATACATACCGGAGACGATGTACGAGTCTCTACGCCTGTCAGTAGACCATCATCTGATGCAAAGCCTTTGATCTTCTTGTCGAATGCTGGAATCGCTTCACGAATCGCTTCGATTGCGAAATCCGGTAGTGCTTTAGAAATGTCCGTTAGGTGGATACCCGGAGTGAATGATGGTTGAACATCACCAATCTCACTTGGATCGCGACCTTTCAGGAAGTCACCAATCTTCTGCGCAGGGGCATCGTAGTTTTCACCACCAAGTACGTAAGCACCTGACTCAAGTTCACGTTGGAAGCGGATACCTGCTAGTGGGTCACCTGGGTAATCACGCTCTGGGTCAATACCCACTACGATGGCGCTGTTTGCGTTACGCTCTGAACGAGAGTATTGGCTCATACCGTTCGTTACTACGCGGCCTTCTTCAGACGTTGCCGCAACCACAGTACCACCTGGACACATACAGAAGCTGTACACAGTGCGACCATTCTTACAATGGTGAACCAGCTTGTAGTCAGCTGCGCCAAGAATTGGGTGACCTGCGTTTTTACCAAAGCGCGCTTCGTCGATCATCGACTGTTTGTGTTCGATACGGAAACCAACCGAGAATGGTTTTGCTTCCATGTATACGCCGCGATCGTGCAGCATTTCGAACGTATCACGCGCACTGTGGCCTACCGCCAGTACCACGTAGCGAGATTTGATCTCTTCACCGTTAGACAGAGTTAGACCAGTGATTTGATCGCCATCCATGTGGATATCATCAACACGAGTGCTGAAACGGATTTCACCACCCAGTTCGATGATTTTCGCACGCATTTTCTCGATCATCGTAACCAGTTTGAAAGTACCGATGTGCGGCTTACTCACGTACATGATCTCTTCTGGTGCGCCTGCGGCGACAAATTCAGTCGTCACCTTACGGCCGTAGAAGTTTGGATCTTTAATTTGGCTGTATAGCTTACCGTCAGAGAACGTACCTGCACCACCTTCACCAAACTGCACGTTTGATTCTGTGTTCAGTGTGCGCTTACGCCAGAAACCAAAGGTATCTTTCGTACGCTCACGCACCTCTTTACCACGCTCAACCACGATAGGTTTAAAGCCTGATTGCGCAAGAATCAGCGCAGCAAATAGACCACATGGGCCAAAGCCGATAACGACTGGACGCTCTGTTAGGTTCTCTGGCGCTTTCGCTACGAACTTGTACTCCATATCTGGAGTCTCCTTTACGTGCGGGTCACTAACAAACTGCTCAAGTAGTGCAGCTTCATTTTCAACGATCACGTCCAGAGTATAGATAAGTAGGATGTTGGCTTTTTTACGAGCATCGTAGCCACGTCTAAATACATTGTAAGAGATGACTTGATCTTCAGAGATGCCAAGTTTCTTGGTGATGGCAGCAGTCAGTGCCTCTTCCTCATGATCAAGAGGAAGCTTGATTTCATTTAAACGTATCATGTTGATGTCTCGTATAGATAGGTGTCTTAGCCAAAACCGTTTGACGAACGGTCAGCTCACAATGGCGCGCATTTTACGAGAAATTGGTTTGTCTGTCATACTAATTCATAGTAAGGAAATAACATTCCCGATTTAGGATATTGAATTTTGGCTTAGGATGAGTATTATCCCCTATCTTCAAATTCACTAGGTCACTGGCCTTAAACTTAAGAGCACTCATCATGGCGTTTGTCGTAACTGATAACTGTATCCAATGTAAATACACTGACTGTGTCGCTGTATGCCCGGCAGATGCGTTTCATGAAGGTCCAAACTTTATGGTCATCAACCCAATCGAGTGTATCGATTGTGGTCTGTGTGTGGACGAGTGTGATGCTCACGCGATCTTCCAAGAAGATGAAGTGCCAGACGATCAAACTCTCTTCATTGAACTAAATGCTGAACTAGCTGAACTGTGGCCAGTACAAACCGAAGTGAAACCAGCAATGGATGAAGCAGAAAAATGGAATGGTGTGCCTGATAAGCTGGGCATGCTAGAGAAGTAGCAAAATCAAAAATTTAGAAGGGCTGGCGAATACGTCAGCCCTTTTTGCATCATCCCCTTCAACAACGAGCGAATTAGAAAGTGCCTAACATATACTGCTAACCTTTGGTTAGACTTAGATGCATCAGTTTAACTGAGGCAAATAGAAAGCCCTCATAGATAAATAAAAATTATCATTATTATAATATTCAATAATTTTTTGAATTTTCACGTTTCTCCTATACTCCTCCACATCGAAACGAAACACGAAATAAATCAGTTTTTGGAGAAAGTTATGAAAATGAATCACGTTGGTATCATGGTTGGCGATATGGACAAAGCGGTAGAGTTCTACACTAAAGCGCTCGGCCTTCGTATTGTAATGAACAACACCAAGGTCATCGAAGAACGTAAATCTGCAATCGGTCGTATGTGTATCGCAGTATTTGGTGAGGGTTTCAAGGGCTTTAACATCGCTCACCTAGTAACCACTGATGGCATTGGTGTCGAGCTGTTCGAAATGGTTGACCGTGAAGAGCGCCATAACGTTGACTTTTCTCGATTAGGTATCTTCCATTTCTGTCTGCAACTACCAAAAGAGCAGTTTGAATCAGCAATTAAACGTGTAGAAGAATTCGGCGGTAAAGTGCGCATGGATATCCACCGTTATCACCCAGAAGATGACCTAAAGCAAGCGCAAATGGTTTACCTAGAGGACCCATTTGGCAACTTATTCGAGTTTTATTCACACTCTTACGAAGATACTTACGCTTCTGATTACGAGTAACTCTGTTACTTTTAAAATACGTAATTCTGATACCCACTAGATACAAGGTCTTGTGGGTATTTACATAAACGCTCTCGGAACACTAACACATTCAGGTATAGATGTAGTTCTTAGTCAATTATTTGGTGTTGTTGGGATAACTTACTGATGAGCGTCTAACTAGAACCGGAATAAATAATCTTTGATCCGACCTCTCAGCTTTATCAGCATTATCAGCTTTGTCAGAATTAATTAGCTTCATTGATAGCTTTACGGCTTCATATGCCATCACCTGTATAGGATAACGAATCGTCGTGAGGCGAGGATAAATATATTGAGCTACATGTCCATCATCAAAACCAATCACAGACATATCTTCGGGTATACGAACACAATTTTCCTGCAGTAATGTCATACAACCTGCAGCCATATAGTCATTATAAGTAGCGACAGCGGTGATTGGGACATTTTTCGCCATAAGGTTTATCATTGCCAACTCACCACCAACTTCATCAGGCTCCCCATATTCTATATACTCTTCATGAACCTCAAGACCATTATCCCGTAATGCGTCTAAGTAACCTTCACGGCGATCATAGGCATCTTCGATCTCATGGCTAGAGCAGATATATCCTATGTGTTTATGGCCATTTCTAATTAAATGCTCAGTAGCGATGTAAGATCCTTTGCGGTTGTCGAGAGCAATACAACGAGAGGCGATACTGGGTACGACTCGATTAATCAATACCATTCCTGGAATTTCGTTGGCCAGTTGGGTCAGCTCAATATCAGCTAAGCCTTTGCTATGTACGATGAGAGATTCACAGCGGCTATTGATCAATAAGTTGATAGCGTTTCGCTCTTTGGTCGCATCGTGATAACCACTACCAATAAGGAGTTGCTTTTCTTGTTCGCTTGCAATTCTATCTATGGCTTTAACCATAGTTCCGAAAAAGGGAGCAGAGACGTCATTCACCAATACACCAATTGCATTTGATGACTTGCTGACGAGCGCACGTGCAGTGGCATTTGGTCGATAGCCTAGCTTTTTCATGGCAGATTTTACTGCGATAGTTGCTGCTTCACTAGTATGGGGGGCATTATTGATGACGCGGGATGCGGTTGCAATGGATACGCCAGCTTCTTTTGCGACGTCTTTGATGGTAGCCATAGGGAACTCAGGATCTGAAATTTGCTTCATTTAACAATGCACCGAGGATGAACTCAAACACCCAATTGAGAATAGTGGCGGTGTATCAAGGTTTTAAAGCAAATAGAACCTAGTTTGAATAAAAAATCCCCAAGCCGAAACTTGGGGATTAAGCCACACTGACGTGTTTTGTGTTTAGGGTCTCAATCGATTACTGAGCGGGTTTAAACGTCACTTTGTAAGCGTATTGATTGTCTGTTAGTTGGAATTCCTTGTGCACACTTGGGCTCCAAGAGTCATCACCGCCCACACCCATGTGTTTATGGTCTAGGCGCACGTAAATCTTCTCTTCTACAACCAAATCATTGGTGTGTTTTGCTGCTGCTAAGTGCTTCTGAGCGTACTGACTCACACTGAACTGGAAGTCACCCGAGATTTCTAACTCATTCACCTTCAACCATTGCGTACCACAGCGCAGACCGCTGTCGGTTGGGAAAATGTATGGCGTGTGCATTTGCTCAAGCGTTTGTGTGTGCTGGCCGAAGCGCGCCGCTGCCAAACGGTCAGGGTAGTTTTCAAATGGACCTAAGCCTTGCCACGTGATCGGCGCGTTTTGCTCATTCAATGGCAGTTCGAACTCCAAACCGATGCGTGGCATTGGTGGTAAATCATCAGCCAGCTTCACGTCGACAGCCAATGCCATCTCACCGTTATTGCTCAGCGTGTGCGTCCAAGTCGTGATCGCTTGTACTTCACCATTAAAGTGGTAAGCGAACGTCGAAGTCACTTTCACTGCGTGCGCTAGGGTTTCACTGTGGTACGCGACACATTGGCGCTCCCACTGGCCGATACCCGCCATGTCCCAACGACACATCCAAGCGTTTGGATCGACGTTGTCGATTTCGCTCACACCAATGTCGTTATCCAGTGGTGCACGGAAGAAGTTATCTTGCGGTGCCGCTAGCATTTGTGCTTCGCCATCGACACGCCAATCGGTCATCAAACCAGTCTGGCTATCCCAACGCCATTGATGTTTTTCATCCGCGCTAGACACCAAAATGGTGTTATCTTGCTGCGTTAGCATTGGCGCTGGTTTCGTTTCCAATGTTGGCAGAACAAGGCCTGCTGTATTGCGTAGTGACATTTGCTCAGAAGCGACGACGTACTCAGCTTCTGCCCAAGGCGTAGCAGCGATCAGAGTAATGTCGGTATTTAAGTGATATTGCGCTTCCGCTTTTGGCGTGAAGTTAAGTGCAATCTCAATACTTGCTTGGCTGTCGGCTTCCACGTTGAGTCCGAACGAACCCGTTTGGATTACTTTGCCATCTTCCAACAGAGACCAGTTCAATTGCTCATTATCGGTCGTGCGGAACAAGTTCTCGTTAGTCACTAACAGTGTACATGCGTCTTTGGTTTGTTCTTGCAGTGACACGGTGATCATACGTTGGCAGTACTTTGCTTCTTCCAACGTTGGGTGAATCGTGCGATCTGGGAAGATCAAACCGTTGATGCAGAACTGACGGTCATTGATTTCATCACCAAAGTCGCCGCCGTAAGCCCAGAAGTGCTGGCCGTTTTCATCCCATTGGCTCAAGCCTTGATCGACCCAATCCCAAATAAAGCCACCTTGTAGGCGAGGGTAATCGCGGAACGCATCCCAGTAGTCATTAAAGCTTCCCAGACTGTTACCCATTGCGTGCGCGTATTCACACAAAATCAAAGGACGAGTTTCGTTTGGTAACGACACCCATTTCTTGATTGCCCATTTAGGCACAGCTTCGTCTTCGATGACCGTATTCACACGCGCATACATTGGTGCAATGATGTCGGTTGCTGTGGTGTTTGAACCGCCGCCTTCGTACTGCACTGGGCGAGAAGGGTCGTAGTTTTTAGACCAAGCGTACATCGCATTGTGGTTGCTGCCGTGACCAGACTCGTTACCTAAAGACCAGATGATGATCGAAGGGTGGTTCTTATCACGCATCACCATTTGGGTATAGCGGCTCATGTAAGCGTGCGCCCATTGTGGATCGCTCGATAGGCGGTTCATTGGTTGCATACCATGCGTTTCGATGTTCGCCTCATCGCACACGTACAAGCCGTATTGGTCACACAGTTCATACCAACGAGGGTGGTTCGGGTAGTGCGCTGTACGTACCGCGTTGAAGTTGTATTGCTTCATCAAGCAGATGTCACGGATCATGTCTTCTTCTGTCATCACATGACCTAGCTCTGGATGATGTTCGTGACGGTTCACGCCGCGGATCAGCAAAGGCTTACCGTTTAGCTTCAATTGGCCATCGGTGATTTCGACTTTACGAAAGCCCACAGGATAAGCTTCGCTTTCTAAATGCGTGCCGTTTTCATCCAATAGTGAAACGACTAAGCGGTAAAGGTTCGGTGTTTCCGCCGTCCATTTCTTTGGCTCGCGTACGTGCAATGTTTGGAATACCACGTCATCCCATGTGCCACGTTCGTCGATGCGACGATTGTGAGGACGGTCGATTCGTGGCTCTGTCACGGCTTGTTTGCCATCAAACAGCTGCACTTGAACTTGGTAGGTGTCAGGCGCAGAAATCGAAGTCACAACCGACAGTGAACCATCACGGTAACACGCGTCTAAATCCGGTGTGATGAACACATCTTCAATGCAGTGTTGTGGTTTAGATAGCAAAGTTACGTCGCGGAATATACCGCTTAACCACCACATATCTTGGTCTTCTAGGTAACTGCCATCACTCCAACGAATCACCATGACAGCTAGGCTATTGTCACCCGCAACAAGGTAAGGTGTTAGGTCGAATTCAGAAGGCAGGCGGCTATCTTGGCTGTAGCCAACCCAAGTGCCGTTGCACCAAAGGTGGAAAGCCGAGTTCACGCCATCAAAGATAATGCGCTGAGTGTTGACTAAATCTTCTAGTGAAAGTGACACAGTAGTGCGGTAGCAACCCGTTGGGTTATCACTTGGTACAAACGGCGGGTTTACCTCAAATGGGTATTTTACGTTGGCGTAGATAGGCTTGTCGTAACCTTGCATTTGCCAGTTTGAAGGGACAGTAATCTCATCCCAGTCTTTGTCATTGAATTGTGACTCGATGAACTCGCCGTCAACTTGCTCTGGCGCATCAAACAGTTTGAATTTCCATTGTCCGTTCAGCGATTGACGCTGGGCTTGAATACCGTCGCGGGCATGGTCAATATCGCGGAAACTGGAAAGAGGGCTGTGAACCTTAAGACAGTGAATGTTCACTGATTGCGGGTTTTCCCAGTCGCGTCTTTGGAGAATTTCTGAAAATGCCTTCATGGTTTTCCTACTTAACTTTTTGTTTCTAATTTTTTCACCCTAGTGTTGAGTTGTTAACTGACTGGAAAGGCGCTTTGCTGCTTAAGTGTTAGTGACCAATGATGGGGTCTCCTCTACTCGTTGAGCTCCTTAAAAGATCATTACTCCACCATGGGTTTCACGAAATATCTTTACTATTTTTTTATAGTTTGAGTCCTAACTCGCTGCGCAGTGTAAACAAACTCTGGAAACGTTTTCATGATGAGGTTGGCATTTTTGTCGTAACAGGGTCGGCTATTACCATTTTGTGTGATTGTGATCTCTTAAATTGAGATTTTAAGCGCAATTTTTGATTAATGTCTAACCACACAGGTTGGAATCGTTTACTTGAACTGGGTGATGCTTAAGTTTAAAGGCGGAAGCCAATGTCATTCAAACTATTGAATTAAATCATTTTTTATTAAAAGGACGCTCTTAGAAAAGAGAGCCCAATTGAAATCAACTGGGCATGTGAGACAAGGAAGCATATACAGAAAGTGGTTCGTGGGCGCGCTGCACACGAGCATTTGCTGTATCGTCAAACTGGGATTTTGAGTTAGGACCCAAGAAGACACTTCATAAAGAATCTCGAAGCCTCAAGAATACGATTGTCAGTTAGCCACTTCAAGAGGTGAGGAGTTCAACTGAGCGGTCTGTAGCCTTATTTAGGATTTTGTTGCAAGGCAGTGAAGTCAATCGTGAGAAATTCTTTATAAATCAGCTTAGTATTCGAATTTACGTACCGTGCTTTAATGAGCTAAGTAAGCAAAAAATCTGAGTTTTTGGAGCTGATTGCAACATAATATAAGAAGAAATTAGGCGTAGCGGGCGACGGCACAAGTTTTAGAAATTCATTGTAAACGTTTCCATGATTTTGGTGTGGCTCACAGATTCTTTTGTTTTTTTCATTATGATGCAGCGTAATTTCCAGTTTCAAGGTAAGACAAGATGACGGACAAAACACTGATTGAGCTAACCGGTCAGCAAACTCAATTGATTGTAGAGTTAGGCGAATATGCAGAGATTCTGCATTGGGGACAACAAGTAAGTGGTGACCTTAGTGGTTTCCGCATGGCTTTACATCGTCCCGTGCCATACGGTCGTTTGGACAGCGACGTATCCATGACTCTACACCCAGAGCTTGGTCGTGGCGTTTTTAGCAGCCCTGGTGTGGAAGGGCATCGCGATGGTCAAGATTGGGCGCCAGTGTTTGTCATCTCCCATATTGAACAACAGCACGACAGTATTGTGATTGAGAGCGAAGATGCGATCGCAGGTCTTCGTTTACAAACCGAACTTAAGCTTGATAGCAACGATGTGGTGAAAACGCGTCATACGCTCACCAACAAAAAAGCAGGCGTTTATCATGTGAACCGTCTTGCCAATACGTTGCCTTTGCCCGCTCGTGCGAATGAATTGATGACTTATTACGGCCGTTGGGTTCATGAGTTCCAAACCGTGCGCCAGCCATTTCTAATGAAAATAGATCAAAAATAAACCTATCTTTAATTCTTTAAACCTGTATAGTTGCTCTTGCTCTGACAAAGAGTTGTTTAAAGATAAAATATAAAGTAAGTTTTCCAGCGTCATCCTTAGCAAGTTTCTCTCTGTATCTCCCTTAATTCTCTATCTCCAAAATAATACCTATGTTCAGTGCACCTTAATTTTAATTTCATAAGGGGCATAATATGTCTAATCAAACAATTGGCACAGTAAAGTGGTTTAACGAAACTAAAGGTTTCGGTTTCATTTCTCAAGAAAATGGCGATGATTTATTTGTTCATTTCCGAAGCATCTTAGGTGATGGATTTAAGAAGCTTGTTGAGGGCGAAAAGGTTTCTTTTACTATAGGTAAAGGACCAAAAGGTCTTCAAGCTGAAAATGTAACGGCACTATAGTCTTACAGTTGAATTTTAACTTCCTTATCATTATTAGTATGGTAAGGAAGTTGCTCTGGCAAAGAGTTGTTTAAAGATAAAATATAAAGAAAGTTTTTCAGCGTCATCCCTAGCAAGTTTCTCTCTGTAACCTCACTTAATTCTCTATCCTAAAAATAATACCTATGTTCAGTGCACCTTAATTTTAATTTTTATAAGGGGCATAATATGTCTAATCAAACAGTTAATAACGAGAATAGATTTAATAGAAGTAAGACTATTCAAAATAAACAAACATCAACTACTGAAAGAGTAAAAGTAAATAGTCTTCTTCAAAGAGTCGTCAATGGTCAAGCTGGCGTCGTTTTGGAGGAGTTATTTTGAGAAACAATGGAAGAAAAAAGATCTGGTTCAAGTTGAAAAAGTGCGAATCAAGCACTAGAAAGAAATTTCTATCAAATTGAATATATAGCTTGTGAGGGGCTGATTAATCGACCTCATTTTAATAACCCTGACAAATTTCAGGGCACAACACAGCGCAAAGAACAAAATCCTGCGTTTTAAAGGTGGGCTGAGAAACTTAGAGAGATTCCCTACTCCCTTCGTCAGTCTATTGAATGACGAAAAAACGCAGAGATTGGTCATTACTGCACTTTTTGTCTGTTCTAGACCGGTTTACAAGGACAGTCCAAGCAAAAATTCAAAAGAAAGCTACCACTAAGACGACAAGAACTGTCCCTTGTGGTCTTTCTCTTACCTTTCCACTTATTCTCGATTTTATCAATATAACTTCCCACAAATGCAAATGAAATTGATAATGACTTGTATTAACATAGTTTGACTTCAATGAGATAGGATGTTTTTGATGTTTGCTAGCATAACGATTGTATTTAGAGAAGGCTTAGAAATGGCCATTATTGTTTCTTTGCTTTTAGCCGCAACAAGAGATATACCCAACAGATCAAGATGGATTTTAGGAGGAACAGGAACAGGAGTCATTCTCGCTGTATTACTAGCCATTTTAGCGTTAAACAACGCAACTATTACGACACTAATTGAAGGCAAAATCACAGGAGGAATCATCCTAACGTTATCTAGTATTTTAATTGGTTATACCGTTATTTGGATGAAATCAAACGGAATGAAAGCTTCTCAAGATATCAAAGCTTCTGTAAATAATATCAAAGAAAACAATAAACCTTTATTTTCACTAAGTTTGGTCGCTTTCTTTTGTGTTTTCCGTGAAGGTATTGAAGTTGTATTATTTCTTCTAGGTTTAACAAGTGACAGTGAAACAACCGGACTTGCAATCTTAAGTGGTAGTGGAATCGGAGCTGTTGGCGCGATTGCTGCAGGTGTTGCAATGTACTTTGGTTTCATCAAAATCAATCTTGGTAAAGTATTCAACTTCTTTGCAATATTAATGTCATTTTTAGCTGCGGGTATGGCAATGAATGCTGTAAGTAAATTTACTTCAGCAGGGTTAATTAATCCAATTATCAACCCATTATGGAATAGCACCGCCTTACTTGATCATCATTCAAATTGGTTTGGCTTATTGATTCACGTAATGTTTGGATATACAGAAAAACCGAGTTTAGCTCAGCTGATCGCTTATATTGTTACATTAGTTATTCTTTTTGCATTAACCAAAAATCAAACAATTAAATATAAGAAGAAGTAAACTTCACTACCTAATTCGTTACATTCTAAGCTGCGCTTAAGACTAACCATAATCTGGACTTTTACCTGTAAACGCTAATGTGGGCATAGCAATAGCTATAGAACTTACTACTAAAGTCTTTTTAAGTAATACCGTCTGCTCAAAACGAAAAAAGCGCAGTGATTATCCATCACTGCGCTTTTTTTATGTTCTGTATCAACAGTTAGCTATGTTGGCGGCGCAAGTTATCTAAGATGATACCAGTCGCCATTGCTACGTTGAGTGACTCTGCGCCACCGAAGGCTGGAATGGTAATCTTATCTGTCACAAACTTAGCAGCGTGTTCGCGAATGCCGTGAGACTCACTACCCATCAGTAAAATACCTTCAGCAGCAAATTCCGTTTTGTGTACGTTTTCACCTTCGAGAAACGCTCCGTAAACAGGTAAATTTGATTGCTCTAGGTAGTTTGGCAGGTCAAGCTGGCTTACCGTCACACGGCCAAAACTGCCCATCGTCGCACTAATCGTTTTCGGATTATATGGGTCTGCACAATCGCTGCTCGCCACAATGTGCTTGATGCCATACCAATCAGCAACACGAATAATCGTACCTAGGTTGCCCGGGTCAGACACGCCATCAAGAGCTATCATCAAGCCTTGCGCTTTGGGTGTTTCTACACTTGGAATTTCAACCACTGCAATTGCAGCATTATTACTAACGAGCGTGCTCGCTTTGGTTAGGTCATCAAGCGAGGCTTCGATGCATTCAAAACCGCTCAGCTCGCTGCGATTCTCAGCCAGAAACTCTTGAGTCGCAAAGATCTGCTTAACCGACAGAGCGCTATTTGCCAACTCAAGTACGTTCTTTTCTCCTTGCACCAAAAACAGACCGTGTGCTTTACGCTGTTTCTTTTGGCCAAGAGCTCGAAGTAATTTAAGTTGGTTTTTTGAAATCATAATCTGTCCAAGGTAAGAGGGCTTAGCCCAAATAAAAGCGCGGCAATTATAGAGTAAAGCCTTGGTGAGCTAAAGAGGCTAGTCAAGATTACTCAGATTCTGATTGCACCAGTTCAATGATTTTTGTCGTTTTCTCGAAATGATCAAGCTCATGAGTCTGAATCCACCATGTCGTAGCTTCCATCAACAACACTGGATTTGGTGCCAACCTTTACCGGGTGGATGACCCGTTTTGTACTGACCGAGAATTGGATGATAAGAACTACACCGTCGATCACTTCTACAACAAGCTGTTTAAACTCGAAGCGATGATGAATACCGAATCTGCAAAGCAAGAAGCGCGCAAAAGAACGGCCTATATGGAAGGATTTCTTCAACAGCTGAAGCAAGAAATAAGGTGATAGAAGCAACATTCGGTTATCAGGAGAGTCCTTTTAACAAAGCCCTCTCACAAGTAGTTCTGCAACATACTCAAAAGCTGGCGACCAGAAAATGGCTTTTCAAGAAAATCCGTCGCTTTGGCATCTTCACATTTGGGCCAAGTTTCTTGTTTTGTGTCGGCGGACGATATGATGATTGGGACATCTTTCATATTGGGGTGTAAACGTATCTGTTGAGAGAGCTCTAGCCCTCCTAACTCAGGCATATGGAGATCAGTAATCACTAAATCGACCCGTTTTTCCTTCAAAATTTCCAACGCATGTTTGCCATTTCTCGCGTTAATGACCTCAAGAGGTGTTGGCGCTAAAATCGCTTGCACCAACACCAAATTAATCGGAGTGTCATCAACGGCCAACACCACTTTTCCAGACCAATTAGTCATGCAACTGCCGGAATCAATCGATTCTTTCGTTGAAGTATTAGGTTGTAAAGCACTTCGATTCACTTCTAACGAATGTGGAATAGCGATTGAAAATGTAGAACCCTTCCCGACGACAGACTGAACCTTCAGCTCACAACCTAATGAAACTAGGATTTCCTTGGAAATATTAAGCCCGAGCCCCGTTGAGCCTGCACCATCATACTCACCACTCACTTCTACTTCTTTAGAAAAGAACGGTTGAAAGATTTTTGAGGTATCTTCGATGCCCACCCCAGTGTCCGTTACATCAAGCTGGATAGATTGGGATTCTCCAACTCTGTTCAAAGAGAGAGTAACTGACCCCTGATCAGTAAACTTAATCGCGTTTGAAATCAGGTTGATCAACACTTGAAAAAAGCGCGAACGATCTGACAGCAAATAACAGGCTTCACAATCTAGGTTGTTCGTGACTTCTAACGAGATGCCTCTCTCTTGTCCTCGATAAGAAAACAGATCACGAACATTGTAGAGCAGCGCAACAATATCAAACTCCACTTTTTTAATATTAAGTTCCGTATGTTGAAGGCGGCTCGCATCTAATAGGTTATTCACCACATTGAGGAGATGTAGACCCGACTCGTTCATGATCTTCAATTTCTCAGGAACATCACTTGCGGTATGATCATTTTGGACCAGTTCTAGAAGCCCTAGCATTGCATGGAGTGGGGCCCTGAGTTCATGAGACATACTCGCGAAAAAACGCTCTTTTGCTTTGGTCGCGAGCAAAGCGTCAAACTCTGCACTTTTTAACGCCGTCATATCCGCGTGAGTCCCTGTAAAACGTAGCGCATTACCTTCGCTATCACGTTCAACCACTCGCCCCCTATCTAGGATGTACACCCAACTACCATCAGCATGCTTCATTCTGTGCATGTTCTCGTAGAAATCGGTTTTACCTTCTAGGTGGTCTTGAATATCGGCTAAGCAGCTATCCATGTCATCAGGGTGTACTCTGGTAGACCAGTCATCTAACGTCATGCTAAGTTCATCTAACCTTAACCCCAACATACTTGCCCAATTACCATCAAACACAACTTCATTAGTAACTGGAGACCAATCCCACATTCCTAATCTTGTGCTATCTAAAACGAGCTTCAAACGTTCTGGTGTGTTTGCAGTATTAAGTAGACATTTTTGCATACCTAGACGACCCTCACTGTTATGGCAATAGTTACAGTGTAGTCAATAAATACCCAAGACAATGTAACGCTAAAGGGGTAGTACGTTGAAATACTGCTTTGCTAACGCACACTTACCCTTGAGACTTTTCTGGACTCACCTTAGCTTCAAACTCAGCAATACGAGCCACGAATGCCGGCTTATCTTTTGGCGATATTGTGCGTCTATCGGATAACGGTTAAAGGCTCGCTCTAGGCTGTTACCATCTCGATCATAGAAGCGTCCATCATTGGCTAAAAATGCAGAGACATCACCTTTCACCAGCTTAAATGAGATCGCTTGAATTTCACTGTTCCCCGTCGGATGGTCACCAAAATATTGCTTATTGACCATCACATCGAACTGGTCACCTGCACGAAGCGTACGAGAGAAATTAACCTTATCTTTCAACACCCGAGTAATTTCAGTAATCTGCTTTGATGACAGGCCTATCTTGTAGGCAGAGCAGCACAAAGGCAAAGCTGCATAAAAGAAATCGTGACATGTTGTCCTCGCACACTGTTGTCGTTTGCGAAGATAATATGTCAACGACCTAGATTTGACCTGTTGCCATTATGACAACAGGTATTTCCAATTACGACATCGGTAAAAGCAGCTACTTCATACTGCCTTGTTCAGCTTGAAGATCTTGATTGTTATGGTGGAGATGAGCTTGGTTTCTTTCGATAAGATCCATGGCTAACAGAGGATTCAGCGCACGTACCTCACCTTTTGTGTAAGGAACCGGTATATCCCACGGATTATTTTGGTACATACCTTCTTCATCAAATTGGACAAAAAAATTCATGCTTACCTCCAACAAAAAGCATCAAGCACCCGTTAATTCTAGTAGGTAATTTACACTTTTATTAGTAACACCATACCAAGATATGCAGAGTTTTTACGATATCCTTTGACGCTCAATAGCTTACCGATAGCCAATTCAGCAATAAAGCGCCACATCATCAGCGCCCAAGGCCATCAAGAATGATGTAATCGGCACTGGCATCCAGAGCAAACTGGATATCTTCTTCGATATGATTGGCACTGAGCTTGAAACAAATCGGAATGCCGCCAGTGACTTCTCGTACCCGATTGGCGAAAGTCTTAAAATCGTCAACGGTATGTAAGTCTTTAAATGTCGGCGCATAGATGGTCAATGTTCCAGCTTCAATGCCTCGCACCTCTGCAATTAGCAGTTGCTCACGCTAAAAAATGCAAATTAATACCCCACCAACCTCTCACTTTGAGTAATCATTGTAGGGCTTCGAATCTGAATGGGTCACGGCTAACTATACTTTAAGTAGGATCTCGAGATCCAAGGAGGCAAGCCATGGACTTTACGGAAAAACTCAGACTAAGGGGCAAAGCTGAAGAAGACCTTTACTTCACCCACTTAGATCAAGAGCTAATAGAAGCGATACATAACAACCCGAATTGGTTGGAAGAACACCAAACTCATCACCCTGATGATGAGCCAAATCTTGTCGACACTTTAAGTAAGTAACCTTTTGACAAGATTCCAAGCTGAAAGGGATCGTAATGGATTAATTGAAAAAGGCAGAGTTCTCCCTGCCTTTTTGTTTTGGTCTTTACCTTCATAAAAAATCTCACCATTCGTAGGATAGTTGTATGGAGGCTGTGCTGTCTCCATTTCATGGCTTAAAACCGCTTCATTCTTAACCACAGCATCAAGCAGTGAATAGCAAAATTCGATATTTTAGTTCTAGCAATTACCTAATGATCTCTATAAGGAACAGAGATACGATTCTCGCTTTGCTTTCTTACACTGTTTTTTATGTATAACGACCAATTGATGATGCTCTTAGCCGTGGCGGAGCGTGCATCTCTGCTGCTAATGGCTCTGCATTTTTTCACCCATATGCGAGTATTTCAGACCATTATTGCAAAACAAAGCAGAAGCGGTGTGGAGCTGACCGTTCTGACCGTGTTCTTTACTCTTTTTGCCATTTTCAGTACCTACACTGGGGTAAACGTTGAAGGATCATTAGTTAATGTACGCATTATCTCTATTGTTTCTGGTGGCATTCTATTTGGCCCTTGGGTTGGTTTACCTGTAGGATTAATCTCAGGCATCCACCGCTACCTGATCGATTTAAATGGCCCTTCCTCTATCCCTTGCCTTATTACAAGCGTACTAGCTGGAGTAGCTGCTTCATGGGTTCATATCAGAGCAAATTACGCAAATTATGCGAAATATGGCCTCATCGTCGCGGCTTCATGTGAAGTGCTGACCATGATACTCATCATATTGACAAACCAAGACAAGGCGCTAGCGTTCTCTATCGTACGGACTATCGCTTTACCGATGATCCTAGGCTCACTTTGCTTAGTGCTGATAATCAAATGGCTCCAAGATATGGAGAGCGAAAAAGATAAGGTCGCTGCATACCAAGCTAAGCAAGCTCTTAAAGTCGCCAACCAAACCTTGCCCTACATTCGTCAAAATTCGCCCGATGCACTGACTCAAGTCTGTAATATTATACGTTCTGAAACACAAGCGGATGCTGTTGCAATAACCGATACAAAAGACGTTCAAGTATACGTAGGCCAAGGAGAAGAGCAGTTTTGCAATCTTCACAACCAAATAAGTCTGATGACACAGCAAGCGATTCAAGATAACCGAATCATTAAAAGCAACGATATTCGCGAACATTCATTTCGTTCGTTAATGATCATTCCACTTTCTGAAAATACCAAGGTGACCGGAACCCTTAAGATCTTTTTTAACAAGCCACATCAAATCACCCTTGCACTACATGAAATGGCTATCGGACTATCACAGCTGATATCGACACAGTTGGAAGTGGCCAAAGTAGAAAGACTGAAAACAATGGCTAATGAGGCAGAATTTGGTGCATTACAAAATAAGATCAACCCTCACTTTTTGTTCAATACCTTAAATGCCATCTCAACTTTAATCCGAATTCAACCAGATAAAGCACGTGAACTAGTCGGCAAATTAGCAGCCTTTATGCGCTTTAATCTTGAGAATGTCGATGAAATGATTCCCTTAGAAGCGGAACTTAACCAAGTCAGGGACTACGTCTCCATTGAAAAAGCGCGCTTTGGGGACAAACTAGAAGTTGAATTTGATATAGACAACGTCACCGTATCCGTCCCTCCACTTATCATTCAACCTCTGGTAGAAAATGCGATAGGCCACGGTATCATCCCAAAAGGTAGCGGGGGTAACGTACGAATATCGGTGAAAAACCGACTCAACAATATTCTAATTTCCGTCTGTGACGACGGCATAGGAATTCCTCAGTCTGTTATACAATGCATCCAAAATGGCACTATCGAATCTAAACGAATTGGGCTGAATAATGTACATCAACGTCTCAAGCTTCTCTATGGTGAAGGTTTGACAATTTCACGCTTAGAGCCAGGTACCGAGTTCTCCTTTACTATTCCGACAGGACCCTCTCAATGAAAACCGTAATATTAGTCGAAGACGAGCCTCTTGCTGCAGAAGAATTGAAATACTTAATTAGCAAATACAGTGATCTCGAACTTATCGCAGAGTTTGACGATGGACTTAAAGCCTTCGAATATTTGCAAAGTGCCCAAGTTGATGTCGCCTTTTTAGACATCAACATACCTTCTATCAATGGCATGCTATTAGCAAAAAGCCTTTATAATTCAAAATCTCAGCCTAAAATCATCTTCACGACTGCGTATCGAGAACACGCTGCTGAAGCATTTGAAATAGAGGCTTTTGATTATCTATTAAAACCGTACACTGAAGAACGGTTTCAAAAAACTTTGCAGAAATTAAGTCAAAAATGCCAGCCAGAGACCGATAAGTCGTCGTGTACTCATTTAACGCTTTACCAAGGGAGTCGTATTCGAGTCTCAGAGAAAAGCGACATCATATTTGCTGAGGCAAATGGCAAAGTGACTCAAGTAGTGACTATTCACGGTACCTTTACTTCACCGCACATGCTCAGCGAGTTCGTGGAAAAAAATCAATCGACCCGATTTTTCAAAACCCACCGCTCATTTTGGATTAACCTCGATAAAATCGAAGAGATAACACCTTGGCACAGTGGTACCTATCGACTCAAGTTGAAAGGAAGTGACAAGCAGATCCCGGTCAGTCGTTCGAGCATCAAAGCATTTCGTGACCATATGGGGCTGTAATTCATTCCCTATATTTGCATTTCATTCCTAACAGGGGTTTTGCGCCCATTTCAGCGAAAAGTCCAATGTGAGCCTACAGCTCTTTATTTATAAGGGCTGTAGGGAATGGCTTATTTTCTAACACCCTTCTTAGGCCACCAGTTCGACCATGCTCTCCTCTCTCCAAGGCTCTAAGTTCTCAAGCAGTTTCTCTAGAACAATATTGTCTTTCTGAATACCAAAGGTGTAATTACCGGCAAGTTGGATATGACGCCATGCGACTGGAGATAAACCCGCTATCAGATTCACCACCTCCTGATTACCTTCTTGCTCAAACTTATCAATCAGACTGGATAGCAAGGCCGAGTTATAATAAATGATGCAGTTAGCAATAATTCTCGCACAATCATTCCATTGATCTATCTGATAATCATTACCTCCACGGAATTGATTTCCATTGATTGAAGCAATAGCTCGACGTAGTTGGTGGTAGGCTTCGCCACGGTTCAAAGCTTGCTGGACAAACTGTCGCAGGACTTTATCGTCAACATAATCGAGTACATAAAGGCACTTAATGATTCGGTCATACTCTCTAAGTGCGGCTAATGTTCGACTGTTCTGTTTACCATTCGACAGCTTGGTAATGATCGTACTTTGTGTCGTTGTCTTACGACTTAACGAGCAAATGATCCTTTGAATATTTTCCCACTCACGTTTGATTAGTGAGGTGTTAAACGGTCGGCGCAGCTTTAATGATACGGCCTCTCCATGCTCTATTTCGAACAAATCATGGAAGACATATTTAAACTTGGCGTATCGTGGAGCGAATTGGTAACCAAATAAGTCAAGGATCGCAAAGTTGACATTATTGACCCCATGAGTATCGGTTGCTAACGCTTTAGGCTGAATATCGCTGCTATTGTTATAGAGCAAATCAAAAGCATGATGTCCTTCATACTCGTTAGCTGAAATTATCTTGGTGTTGATTGGCACATGGTTTGACACCAACGTTAGGGCGGATACCCCTTTACCCTTACGGAAGTATTTTGCTGAAAATCGAGCTTTGAATGTATTGATACGGCAGGCATGCTTTTGACCATCAATACTACCAAAGGGGGTGGACTCATTGATTGTGTAATGTTTAAAGATTGGAAGTTTTGCCAGCGAATCTGAAATCACATCATTGGCATCGCTTGTCGTCTCCGGCCGAATATACCCATCATTTACGGCCCTCAGAACACCAATGGCTCGATCAGATATCGATGACATATGATGCAATCCATAATTAGAGCCATTGCCAAAGATACAAGCGAGTAAGTCTTCTTCTCTCGCCTTACTCCCTAGCTTCTTAGTTCCGATACTTTTGAAGGCATCTAAGTAACCGGTTCTCTGATTTACGTAATCCATAATTTCGATAATGCCCATATGTTGAAGTTGGTTGTAAATCGGGTTATCAAGATCGTCTTTCCAACGCTTATTGGCTAACTTCCAAGTGAGCTGGTTGGTGCGAGGTTGATGGATAACAAAATCATTGGCTCCATCATTGATATTACGGCTGACTTGAGACATTTTGTGACGTACGGATTTTGTTAATGTCGCAAGGGTTTGCTCGATAGGAGCAATCAACTTATCTAACCCTGTATTGGCAACAAGATTTTCATTCTTTTTCCATTCAGTTATAGGGATAAGATCATCTTCGAGACGTTTGTTTTTCGCACTTTCATTAACAAATATATGGTTGCTATCAAGCATTCGAGAGACTTTCTGGTACAAGTAATGTTCAAAACGTCGATAGTTAACGCCTTCCTTATCAACGATATAGTCTTTGTCCTGCTTAAGAAGTAACCTTTGGTCTGCAGTACAAAGGTGCTTTTCTTTTTGAAGCTCTGATTTTGCTACTTGTAATTGCGTAGAAAGTAATGTCTGACCGGGTTCACATTCAATATCTATCGCTAGAAAAAGGGGTCTAATCGAGTTTGAGATCTTTCTATATTGGCTGTCAATGTATTGCCACTCGTATTGTCGCTTATCAAAATTTTCCTTATTTAAGTGCTGACTAATGAGCTGGATTTCATCTTTGGAGAGCTTTTCAAAGGCATTTTGCCGAATATCACCAAATTGAGTCTGGTCACTGACGGAGTCATCGACAAATAGTCCAAGGAGGTGACCGGCGTGGGTCAACTTGTCTCTGACCACTTCAAGCTCATCTGCAATCCGTTGTTTAGCGGCGGCAGAGGCGGATTCCCTTAGTTTTCTGGTCACATATTGAAAAGCAGTGACTAACTTATCATTCGTTTCTTGATAACGAAAAAACAAGTAGCACACGATGTATAGCATCCCTTGCCATTCAGGAGAACGGCGGATCTTATAGATAGATTGGTGTCGAATAATAGACGCGTAGTACGTTAAGTTTCCTTGCGATAACCCTAGTTCATTGATGAGTCCTTTTATCTCCTGATACACACTTCTTATTGTATTGTGCGTTTCAATTTCACGCATGAGTTCCGATGGGGTGAAGTCTTTCGCTGAGCCTTTCTGCGCAGAAAGTTGATTCAAGCGCCCTTTGGTATGCAGTATTTTTTTAAGTTGCATATGAGTGGTGTCTGACATGGAGCTTGAGAGAATGGACTCTGTCCTCTTCCTCTCACTGGCTAGGACGGACGTGATCATGGTTTGTAATGTTGAATAAGCGGCTAAGCCAATGCGTTTTTGGCCAAAGAAGGCTAAGCATTCATCAAAAATATACTTGGGATA
>NZ_JBRESC010000003.1:0-278929 GCF_056726085.1 Vibrio sp. 2433-A1 | reverse complement strand
TTTGCTTGGCGACCATAGCGATTTGGACCCACCTGATTCCATGCCGAACTCAGAAGTGAAACGAATTAGCGCCGATGGTAGTGTGGGGCTTCCCCATGTGAGAGTAGGACATCGCCAGGCTTTAAATTTCGTTTTTAGATTTTAGACAAATCTAAAGGCAAAAACTTAGACTTAGAGTCTAACCAGTGCGGAGCGGTAGTTCAGTTGGTTAGAATACCGGCCTGTCACGCCGGGGGTCGCGGGTTCGAGTCCCGTCCGCTCCGCCACTTATTCCAGACCTCAGCAGAAATGCTGGGGTCTTTTTGTATCTGCGGGATTATTTTGGTCTGCGATCAACGAGTCCCAGTTGCCCGCAACCCTGGCCGTCAGCCACTTATTTAGAAAGCCTAGTCTTGCGACTAGGCTTTCGTCGTTTTATAAGCTCGTTGCTGACGCAACGGGCTTTTTGCGTTTATCATCAAATCGCTTCAATCACATAATCTAAGTTGGCAGTTAGGCATAAATAGCTAACTGTAGTTTATGAGAAGGATGCTAATATGAATCCATAGTAGTTAGTTTAGGATTGTGAAAGCCATTGGACCTCTCGCTAATTTCGATATCGGATAGCTTTAATATTTTACTCATGGTTTAGGGGCCACTCATTAAGGAAGTATCTCAAACTCTAAAAACACTTTTCGTGAGTTATGTATCTCAAGGTGGATAGTACGCCTTCTGAATAGGACGTAAAGTGACTCCTTCTGAAGTAATATGCTCTATGAGTTCGATGATCAAAATGCGTTAGATATTTATCACAGTTACCTTAGGGAGCTTTCAAATGAGCTCTCTTCAAGTGGACTGCGGTTTCCTCTTGAGATCTCAGAACCTAAGTGGTTATAACTTTACTTGCAAGGGATTTCGAGTTGGGATCAATTACCTTTGCCGGCAGTATCTCTCTAGGAGTGTTAGCCAAATTAATGCGGGCACATGTAGACTTCCTGGCTGATTGCACTCAAGAGGCTGAAAAGTTTGTCGCGAATATATCGTGAAATCACCACAAGTTGCTATTCTGATTAGTTGCGTTGGTCGAAGGCTGCTGTTGAAGCAATTAGCCGATGATAAAGTAGACGCGATGCGCGAAGAGTTAGGTGATGAGACCATGCTATGTGGCTCCTTCTCTTATGACGAAATTGCTCCTTTAGAGAGTCGTCATAACGCGGAGATACATAATCATGGGTTACTTCGAAGGCAGTTAGTTGGTTGAGGCGGTGAATGGCTTGTTTTTTTGAACTATTGAGAGTGCTTCATTTTTATCAATCTTGACGATTGCGTATTGAATTTGTACTTTTTGATTAACGAGGCTACAACAAGGATATACTGACGGCCAAGATGATAAGGATAGGCGTATGTTGGACTCTATGCTTTCGGTGCTTTTCGCTTTATGGAACCAAGATTTCTCCATTTTACAAAGTCCCGGAAGTGCAGCTCTAATCTATAGCATTGTTGCTATACTGATTTTCCTCGAAAGTGGCTTTATACCTTCTGCGCCATTCCCTTGTGATAGTGTCGTTGTGCTCTCCGGCACCTTGGCTGCGGTTGGAATACTTGACCCTATCGCAATATTACTCTTGATCTGTGTATGCGCTGCCTTAGGTAGCTGGGCTGGCTATTTACAAGGGACATGGTTGAATCGCTTACCTAGAGTACAAAGTTGGTTGAAAGCTGTTCCTGCAAATCGCATGACTCAAGTAGATACTTTACTTGGAAAACATGGCCTCGTAGCTCTGTTTAGTGCGCGTTTTATTCCTGTTGTACGTTCATTGCTCCCTCTGATGATGGGAATGCGTGCGAATAAAGTGAATAAATTCCATTATTTCTCTTGGTTGAGTGCGATTTTATGGACGTTTCTGCTATGTTCTTTTGGCATGCTGCTACCGTTACTGCCTGAAACCATGAGCAAGTACATTACAGCAGGGCTTATGGCGGCGCCCGTTATTACGCTATGTCTAGCCATAACTAGCTTTGTGATTCTTAAAATTAGAAGGGCGAATACTAAACAGGTTAAAGTCGAAGCGGTACAAAAATAACGACAGACTAAGCTAGTTCAGAGTTTTTACGATATAAAAAAGGTAGTCATTCTAGGCTACCTTTTTTCATTGTTCTGAGATTTACGACTCTTGTTCTGTGGCGCTGCTCTCTGAGTCCATCTCTTTTTGCGCGAGCTTGGCTTTTTCGATCATTGGGGTAATGGTTGACCCTTGAACGAGGATGGAGAATACGACGACCGAGTAGGTCATAACCAAGATGATTTCTTTTACGTCGATGAGCTTATCTTGAATCACCCAAATGCCGGAAGGAATCGATAGCGCCATAGCTAATGCAAGACCACCACGTAGTCCGCCCCAAGTTAAGATTCTAACTGACCAAGGGTTATATTTACGGTAGCACTTAAACCCTATGTAGGATAAGAATACGCTAAGGTAGCGGGAAGCAAGTACCAGTGGAATCGAAAACGCCATTAAAATCCAGTCTTCTTTGTGGAATTCGAACAGTAGCATCGACATTCCGATTAATAGGAAGAGTACCCCATTGAGGAATTCATCGATTAGTTCCCAGAACTGGTCTAGGTGATCTTCACTTTTTTTGGAGAAACCGGTAAAGCGAGTCCAGTTACCAATCATGATACCTGAAACTACCATAGCTAGTGGACCTGACACATGTAGCACCTCAGCGAAAGCATAGCCAGCGGTTGGAATACCAATTGTGAGTAGAAGATCCATTGAGTGGTCATCAGTAGCACTAATCAAGTAGTGGAATATAAGACCTAATACGAAGCCATAGGCTATACCACCAAGAGCTTCTTGGGCGAATAACATAGTAACGCTACTAATTGTTGGTGCTTCTGTTCCAAAAGCTATGGTGAAGATGGTGACAAAAATGACCAAACCAAAACCATCATTGAATAAAGACTCGCCTTCAATTTGGGTAGAAATACGCTTTGGAGCTTTGAGCTTTTTAACAATAGCCAAAACTGCAATTGGGTCAGTCGGTGAAATCAAGGCACCAAACAGTAAGCAGTAGACCAAATCAAATTGGATGCCGATGAACTGACAGAATCCGTAGAGTACGAAACCAATAAAGAAAGTCGAAAATAGCGTTGCGGCTAATGCTAAAATCGCAATTTCCCATTTTTGATCTTTTAAGTGTGGCAATTTGATTCCCAAACCGCCAGCAAATAGTAAGAAGCCTAAGATGCCTTTAAGCAAGAAGTCTTCAAAATTGATGCTTGCAACAGTTTGGGATGCAATCTCTGCTAATTGAAACCAATTATTCTGACCTGCAATTAGGATGATTAGGGAAAGCATCATTGAGCCTGCGGTAATTGCAATGGTGGTTTGCATTTTACCTATCTTACTGTTTACAAAAGCAATCAACATAGCCGCAGCAGACAGAAAGCAAAGCGTGTAATAGACTGACATTAGACTTTTACCATGTAACAAAATATGAATAGGAATTTTCTGATGAGTTTGTTCAAATAGCAAACATTATTTGTCAGCTTTAAGTCATCAATTTCCTTATTTAGACGTCTAGACTCCTTTTTAATGTGTGATAGGATGGAATGATAACTAAAGGAATGAGGCTGTACTGTGGGAAGTAATGTAAGGCAACAGATTGAAGCTCAATTAAAGCAACGTATTCTCTTGATCGATGGTGGTATGGGCACCATGATCCAAGACTATAAACTTGAAGAGCATGATTATCGTGGAGAGCGTTTTGCTGATTGGCATTGCGATTTGAAAGGTAATAATGACCTTTTGGTACTGTCTCAATCAAAGCTGATTAAAGATATCCATCTTGAATATCTAGAAGCCGGCGCAGATATTCTTGAAACCAACACATTTAACGCGACCACTATCGCGATGGCTGACTATGATATGGAAAGCCTCAGTGAAGAGATTAACTTTGCGGCCGCTAAGTTAGCGCGTGAAGCTGCGGATGAGTGGACGGCGAAAACACCAGATAAGCCTCGTTACGTTGCTGGCGTACTTGGTCCAACTAACCGCACATGTTCTATCTCACCAGATGTAAACGATCCTGGTTATCGTAACGTCAGCTTTGATGAGCTTGTGGCGGCATATTCTGAGTCAACCCGAGCACTGATCAAAGGTGGCTCCGACCTTATTTTAATCGAGACTATTTTCGATACGCTTAATGCTAAAGCATGTGCCTTTGCCGTTGACTCGGTATTCGAAGAGTTAGGTATTGCTCTTCCAGTGATGATTTCCGGTACGATTACCGACGCATCAGGTCGTACACTCTCCGGTCAAACGACAGAAGCTTTTTATAACTCTCTACGTCACGTGCAGCCAATTTCATTTGGTCTTAACTGTGCTCTTGGCCCAGATGAACTTCGTCCTTATGTCGAAGAGCTCTCCCGCATATCTGAGTCGTTTGTCTCTGCGCACCCTAATGCTGGTTTACCGAATGCATTTGGTGAGTATGACTTGACTCCTGAAGATATGGCCATTCACGTTAAAGAGTGGGCGCACAGCGGCTTCTTAAACCTTATTGGTGGTTGTTGTGGTACAACCCCAGAGCATATTCGCCAAATGGCCCAAGCTGTAGCTGAGATCACTCCTAGAGAATTACCTGATCTAGTGACCGCTTGTCGTTTATCCGGTTTAGAGCCACTAACCATCGAAAAAGAAACGCTATTTATTAACGTTGGTGAGCGTACCAATGTGACGGGTTCTGCTCGTTTTAAGCGTCTGATTAAAGAAGAGCTTTATGATGAAGCGCTGGAGGTTGCTCGTCAGCAAGTTGAAAACGGTGCTCAGATCATCGATATCAATATGGATGAAGGCATGCTTGATGCGGAAGCCTGTATGGTGCGCTTCCTTAATCTATGTGCGTCAGAGCCTGAGATTTCGAAAGTTCCAATCATGGTCGACTCTTCTAAATGGGAAGTTATCGAGGCTGGCCTCAAATGCATTCAAGGCAAAGGCATCGTTAACTCTATCTCGTTAAAAGAGGGTAAAGAGAAGTTTGTCGAACAAGCGAAGCTGATCCGTCGTTATGGTGCTGCGGTTATCGTGATGGCATTTGACGAAGTCGGTCAGGCCGAAACGCGTGAGCGTAAGTTAGAAATCTGTACCAACGCGTATCGAATCTTAGTTGATGAAGTGGGCTTCCCACCGGAAGATATTATTTTTGACCCGAATATCTTTGCCGTCGCGACAGGTATTGAAGAACACAACAACTACGCCGTTGATTTTATTGAAGCGGTTGCAGATATTAAACGCGATTTACCACATGCAATGATTTCTGGTGGTGTCTCAAACGTTTCGTTCTCATTCCGAGGCAATAACTACGTCCGTGAAGCGATTCATGCGGTGTTCTTATACCACTGTTTCAAGAACGGTATGGACATGGGCATCGTTAACGCAGGTCAGCTTGAAATTTACGACAACGTGCCAGATAAGCTGCGTGAGGCGGTAGAAGATGTGGTTCTTAACCGTCGTGATGATGCGACTGAACGACTGCTTGATATCGCTGCGGAATATGCAGGTAAAGGTGTCGGTAAAGCAGAGGATGTTTCTGCACTTGAGTGGCGTACATGGCCAGTAGAGAAGCGCCTTGAACATGCATTGGTGAAAGGCATTACCGAGTACATTGTTGATGACACCGAAGAGGCGCGTGTTAATGCAGCTAAGCCACTAGAGGTGATTGAAGGCCCTCTAATGGATGGCATGAACGTTGTCGGTGACCTGTTTGGTGAAGGCAAGATGTTCTTACCACAGGTTGTGAAATCAGCGCGTGTAATGAAGCAGGCGGTTGCTCACCTAGAACCTTATATCAACAAGGAGAAGCAAGCTGGCTCTACAAATGGAAAAATTTTGTTAGCGACGGTAAAAGGCGATGTGCACGATATCGGTAAAAATATCGTTGGTGTGGTTCTGCAATGTAATAATTACGAAATTATCGACCTTGGTGTGATGGTGCCTTGTGAGAAGATCCTAAAAGTTGCTAAAGAAGAGAACGTCGACATCATTGGTCTATCTGGCTTGATTACTCCATCACTGGATGAAATGGTGCATGTTGCTAAAGAGATGGAGCGCCTTGAGTTTGATCTGCCGCTACTGATTGGTGGTGCAACGACCTCGAAAGCGCATACTGCGGTAAAAATTGAGCAGAACTACAGCAAGCCAGTCGTATATGTAAATAATGCTTCACGTGCGGTAGGTGTGTGTACCTCACTGCTATCTGACGAACTTCGCCCGGCATTTGTTGAAAAGCTCGATGCAGATTATGAACGTGTGCGTGATCAGCATAACCGTAAAAAGCCCCGCACTAAGCCAGTAACACTAGAGCAAGCGCGTGCCAACAAGGTTGATATTGATTGGGACAACTACACTCCGCCAGTGCCAGCTAAGCCGGGTGTACATGTGTTTGATGATTTTGATATCGCGACACTACGCAACTACATTGACTGGACGCCATTCTTTATGACTTGGTCGCTGGTGGGGAAATATCCTAAGATCTTTGAACATGAAGAAGTAGGCGAAGAAGCTCAACGCTTATTTAAAGATGCCAATGAGTTGCTAGACCGTGTTGAGAAAGAAGGCTTAATGCAAGCGCGTGGTATGTGTGCATTATTCCCAGCTGCAAGTGTTGGTGATGATATTGAAGTCTACACCGATGAGTCGCGTACTGAAGTGGCTAAAGTGTTGTGTAATCTGCGTCAGCAAACTGAAAAACCAAAAGGCTTCAATTACTGCTTGTCTGATTACATTGCACCGAAAGAGTCAGGTAAGAAAGATTGGATTGGTGCCTTTGCCGTCACTGGTGGTATCAATGAGCGTGAGTTGGCCGATGAGTACAAAGCCCAAGGTGATGACTACAATGCGATTATGATTCAGGCGGTTGCCGACCGATTAGCAGAAGCATTTGCAGAGTGTCTACATGAGCGTGTGCGTAAAGAAATCTGGGGTTATGCCGCTGACGAGAACTTGTCGAACGAAGAGCTGATTCGTGAGAAATACCAAGGCATTCGCCCAGCACCAGGCTATCCAGCTTGCCCAGAACACACAGAGAAAGGCCCTTTGTGGGAGCTGATGAAGGTAGAAGAGACGATCGGTATGACCCTCACGTCGAGTTATGCAATGTACCCTGGTGCATCTGTGTCGGGTTGGTACTTCTCTCACCCTGATTCACGTTACTTTGCGATCGCTCAGATCCAGCATGATCAAGTTGAGAGCTACGCTGATCGTAAAGGTTGGGATATGCTTGAGGCTGAGAAGTGGCTTGGGCCAAACATTAATGGTTAGAGCTGAAGGCTAGAACAAGTAAAAGCGCAGTTATTACGACTGCGCTTTTTTGTATCAGCTAATTGGTACTAGATTAGAATGGTTGCTAAACCTAAGAACACCGATAGACCAATCACATCGGTTACCGTGGTTAGCGCCATACCGCCAGCAAGGGCAGGGTCGATATTCATCTTCTTTAACAGAATAGGGATGGTTACCCCAGCGATGCCTGCGACGAGTAGGTTAGTGAGCATGGCTGCGGAAATAATCCCACCGAGCATCCAATTTCCTTTCCAAGCCACAACAATTCCGCCAATGATTAAAGCCCACATGATGCCGTTGAGTAAGCCGATGGCTGCTTCTTTCATCAGTAGTTCGCGTTTGTTGGAGTCACCAATATGACCCAGTGCCAAACCTCGAATTACAAGTGCGACGGTTTGGTTACCTGCAACACCCCCCATAGAAGGAACTATGGTCATCAATACAGCGATTGCCGCCATTTGATCTAAGGTGGCTTCAAACATATTGGAGACAGAAGCTGCCGCCAATGCTGCAAGTACGTTAGCGCCTAACCAGACACTTCGTTTACGTGCAGATTTAACCACAGGCGCAAAGGTATCTTCGTCATCATCCATACCCGCCATGCTCATCATCGAGTGCTCGGCATCTTCACGGATAACATCAACCACGTCATCGATGGTGATACGACCGACCAGATGCTGGTTCTCATCGATAACCGGCGCTGATACCCAGTTACGGCGCTCAAACAGGCTAGCGATATCAGAATCACTCATTGTCACGTCGATCGCTTCATCTGCATCTTCCATGACATCGCTGACTTTGACATCTGGCTGAGTCGTTATAAGGGTTGTGATCGGTAATTCACCGATTAAGCGGCTTTCTTCATCGATAACGTACAAAGCATCTGTGGCTTCTGGGAGCTCGCCTTTCATACGTAAATAACGCAAAACAACATCGACATCAACATCACCACGAATGGTTATGACGTCGGTGTTCATCAAGCTACCAGCTGTATCTTCTGGGTAGGAAAGGGCGGTTTCGACCAGTAAACGCTCTGCTGCATCCATCTGCGATAGAACTTCGCGAGAAACGTCATCAGGCAAGCTACGCAGTACGTAGGCAACATCATCGGTTTCCATGCCTTCGGTCGCTTCAGCAAGCATCTCTGGCGCCATTTTTGACACCAGATCGTCTTTCACATCCTCATTTAATTCATCAAGGATCTCACCGTAATCTTCGGGATCGGTAAGTTGCCAAAGTACTTCACGGCTTTTTCGCGGTGAGGCTTCTAACAGGTGGGCAATATCTTCTGGCTCCATATCCTGCAATTGGCGACGGACATGAACAAAGCGGCCATTTTCTAATGCTTCTGTGACTTCTTGGAGGGCTTGGTGAGCTTGGTCGAATTCTATTTGCTCTGCCATTGGTTCCCCCTGACTCTATAAGCTTACAATGCTAAGGATAGTAACTTAATTTTAGAGCGGATTTAATAAGTTAATGTTAAGGAAGGTGATTTTATCAGTAGAGAAGAGGCGCTTACTCATCTTCGTCGAATTTATCTTCAATCAGGTGGCAAACTGCTTCTAATGCCGGGTGAGCATCACTGCCTTCAGCGCTGATGGTGACGTGTTCACCCTGAGCAGACTCAAGCATCAATAAACCCATGACACTGTCGGCGGTTGCTTCTTTACCTTCGTGATTCTGAATGGTGAGAATTACATCGAATGATTGAGCTAACTCAACCAGTTTTACAGCAGCACGAGCATGAAGCCCTAAACGATTTTGGATTAGAACTGTACGACTTTGCTGCTGCATAAACTATTCCTTATGATTTTTCTCTAATGATGCATGGCGAATTTGCACCTGATGACCCATCTGTGCAAAGTACTCACCAATTTGCTGAGTGAGATAAACTGAGCGGTGTTTTCCGCCAGTACAACCAATCGCTACAGTTAGATAGCTGCGGTTGTTTTTCTCAAGTAACGGTAACCAATTTTCAATGAATTTTTGAATTTGCTGTTTTAGATCCATCACTTCTTGGTGGCTTTCCAAGAAAGACTTGATCGGCGCATCGAGCCCAGTCAGTGGACGTAAATCTGGTTCCCAGTGAGGGTTGGGTAAAAAGCGCACGTCAAAGACGTAATCAGCATCACTTGGCAGACCATATTTAAAACCAAATGACTGGAATACCATCACCAGATCTTTACGCTCTCGGCCTTCAATACGCATGCGAACCGTTTCACTGAGGTTATGCAGCGATTGGTGGCTACTATCAATCACCAAGTCTGCATTCTCTTTTAGAGGTGAAAGGATACATCGCTCTTTTTCAATCGCTTGCTCCAGAGAGGTATTTTCGAGACTGAGCGTCAGTGGGTGAATACGGCGCGTTTCGCTATAGCGTTTTAGCAGTGTCTCTTTGTTAGCGTCTAAAAAAAGCACGCTGACATCGGAACCCTGTTTCAATTTGGTGAGAACATCTTCAACTAAGTTCGGCTCGGCTGGCAGGTTACGAATATCAATACTTACCGCGACATTCTGTTTACTGGATTGCACTGACTGGACAAACGCCTCAAGCATATCGACAGGAAGATTATCGACACAGTAGTAACCCAAGTCTTCAAGCACTCGTAGCGCGACGCTTTTGCCAGCTCCGGAGTAACCACTTACTACGATAAGGCGCATTATTGGCTAACCATGATGTCGTAAAGTTCTTGATCGGACTGAGCTTTACGCAGTTGTTTTAAGACCTGCTTATCGTTAAGACGTTCAGCCATACTCGAAAGAGTTTTTAAGTGTTCTTTGCACTGCGCGTCAGGCACTAGCAAAGCAAAAAGTAGGTCGACAGGACGGTTATCGATAGCATCAAACTCTACAGGTGATTCGCATTGGAGCAAAACAGCGACGGCTTTGTCACTTGAGTGCATACGAGCATGGGGAATGGCAATCCCATTTCCAATGCCAGTACTGCCCATTTTTTCACGACTGAGCATACACTCAAACAGTTCGGTAGAATTTTGCCCAGTTTGCTCAGCAACTAGTTCACTGATCATTTCAAGGGCTCGCTTTTTACTAGTACATTGGACTGCACTTTTGGTGCAGTCCAATGTGAGGATTTCGCTTAGTTGCATGGTGTTAGTGGGCGTTTAGTTTTTCTTTGTGCTTATTGAGCTGTCGAACAAGTTTGTCGACGAGGGAATCTATTGCTGCATACATACTCTCATCATCAGATGACGCATGAATCTCAGCTTGGTTTACATGAAGGGTAGCTTCTGCGATTTGGTTAAGTTTTTCAACTTTTAATACCACATGGATACTGTTGATATGATCGAAAAATCGCTCAAGCTTTTGAAACTTATCGTTTACGTAGTCTTGCATTGAATCGGTTAGATCAACGTGATGGCCAGTAAGATTAATTTGCATAGACTTTCCTTCTCGGTTGTTGGCCTAAAGCAGGCGTTTGCGCTGACTTGAAGGAGCGATACCTAATGATTCACGGTACTTCGCTATTGTTCTTCTAGCGACCTGAATTCCTTGGTCAGCAAGTAGAGCTGCAATTTTGCTATCACTCAGAGGCTTCGCGCTATTCTCTGCGGCGACGAGCTTCTTAATTAGTGCGCGAATTGCAGTAGATGAGCACTCCCCGCCATTGTCAGTACTGACGTGGCTAGAAAAGAAGTACTTCAGTTCAAAAATACCACGTGGAGTATGCATATACTTCTGAGTGGTAACTCTTGATATGGTCGACTCATGCATATCAACGGCTAATGCAACGTCATTGAGCACCATAGGTTTCATCGCTTCTTCACCATACTCAAAGAAATCACGCTGATGTTCAACAATACACTTAGCAACTTTGAGCAGTGTCTCGTTTCTACTTTCCAAGCTCTTAATTAACCACTTTGCTTCTTGCAAATTGCTGCGGATGTACTGACTGTCAGGACTACTGCCTTTACCTAGTGCGGCATACTGCTGGTTAACTTTAAGTCTTGGAATAGAGTCTGGGTTAATCGTGACGACCCATTTACCGTGATCTTTAAACACAGACACATCAGGAATGACATACTCTGCATGCTCTGAAGCAATGCGGCTTCCCGGTCTTGGGTCAAGTTGCTGAATCAGTTTTAGAACTTCGCGTAACTCAGCTTCTTTGAGTTTAGTTTCCTTGATAATCAGTTTGTAGTCACGATTACCAAGTTGGTCAATATGGTTGATAAGTACTAACTTGGCTTCTGCTAGCCAAGGCGTATCTTCAGGGTAGGTGGCAAGCTGGAGCAACAAGCAATCTTGCAAGTTGATGGATGCCACACCAAGTGGGTCAAACTGTTGAATACGTTTACGAACCGCTTCGATTTCTTCGATCTCAATCTCTTCGTTATCAAAGCTTTCAAGAATATCTTGCGTTGAAATGGTTAGGTAGCCGTAGTCATCGATCGCATCAATCAGAGTCAGTGCAATGGTTCGGTCTGTTTCACTGAATGGAGTCAGATCGAGCTGCCAAATCAGGTAGTCGTATAGAGATTGAGTCGTTTCACCTTGATAAACAGGTGTGTCATCATCAAGGGCAATACCGGTACTGCCTGTATTGGCGCTGTACACATCGTCCCAAGTGGTATCGATCTCTAAATCGTTGCTGATTTCTGATTTTTCAATCAGTTCTGAGCTGTCTTTTACCTCAGGTTCAGCAACTTCAACGGTTGGTTCTTTTTCCTCATTGTGGCTGTTCTCTTCTGAAGAAGGTTCATCACTATTTTCTTCAACCTCTAGCAGAGGGTTTGAATCCAAAGCTTCTTGAATTTCTTGTTGAAGATCTAGCGTTGACAGTTGCAACAAACGAATCGCTTGCTGCAATTGAGGAGTCATCGCTAACTGCTGTCCTAGCTTGAGTTGTAATGAGGGTTTCATTCAGTATTGTTTGCCTTAATGCTGGAGAATCTTACCGTTCTTCCCTTTAATCATAGACGGAATTGTTCGCCTAGATAAACTTGTTTTACTTGTTCGTTATTTAGCACTTGGTCTGGTGTACCTTCTGCGATCAGGTGTCCTTGGCTCACGATATAAGCTTTTTCACACACATCCAGTGTTTCGCGAACGTTGTGGTCAGTGATAAGGACGCCAAGGCCTCGGTCTCTTAAATGCTCGATAATCTTCTTGATATCGATAACCGAAATTGGGTCAACGCCAGCAAATGGTTCATCGAGGAGGATGAACTGTGGATTAGCTGCTAGTGCGCGAGCAATTTCAACACGACGTCTTTCACCACCAGATAATGCCATACCTGCACTAGCGCGAATGTGCTGAATGTGGAATTCTTCCAACAAATCTTCCAGCTTATCTTGGCGCTCTTCGCGGGTCATTTCTTCGCGTGTTTCTAGCACTGCCATGATGTTGTCTTCAACCGATAACTTGCGGAAGATCGACGCTTCTTGAGGCAGATAGCCAATACCCATACGAGAACGGCTGTGCATAGGTAAGATACTGATATCTTTATCGTCAATGGTGATGGCTCCTTGATCACGAGCGACAAGGCCGACAATCATATAGAAAGACGTCGTCTTACCCGCACCGTTAGGACCAAGGAGTCCAACGATCTGCCCAGATTCTACCTGAAGGCTTACATCGGTAACCACAGTGCGATTACCATAGGTTTTCGCTAAATGCTCAGCTTTGAGTATGGCCATAATTATTCTTGTACTGCTTGTGGCTGAAGAACGGTAGAAACGCGATCGCCTTTCTCTTTACCGTCAGCAATCAGCTTTTGAGATGAAATCTTGTAGCGAATTTTGGTACCACGAATCACACTATCGTCTTGCGACAGCTTAGCTTTGTCGATCATCGTCAACTGATCGTCAGCCATTACGTAGTAAAGCTCTTTCGCTTCACCGTATAGAGTCTTACCATCATCCGTGAGCTGAGAGAAGGTTGCCAAATCACCATAACCCTCAATTTCTTGGATAGACCCATCCTTTGGATCGCGAGTTACGATAACTTTGTCTGCGTTAATATTGATACTGCCTTGCTTAAGCTTAACGTCACCAAGAAAGGTGACTTTATTACTTTGCATATCTAGCTGCTGGCTATCAGAGTCAATATAAACAGGTTGATCCTGGTCTGTTGATAGCGCTAGCGCTTGGCTAGAGATAAATAAACAAGAAATCAGACTAAGGTGTGAGAGTTTCATATCTACCTTGTACATGTTTGTATAGGGTGGCGTGATTATCGGCAAAGTTACCGTTCATTGCTTGCCCTACCGTTTCAAATTGTGGACCAACCAAAGTGACTTGGCTATCTGCCCAAAAATCTCTACTGTCTAACTGAATATTCATCACTTCAGTCGACATAGTGTCAAATCCAGAGTCGGGCAATAAGTTTGTCGCAAGGACATCCTCATACAGGGTTAACACATGTTCTTTGGTTAATACACCGCGAACTGCTGTAATTTCCCACTCTTGGGTTGTGCCTTCCTTATACACTTTAAGGACCGGCTGTTGGAATATGGTGTCACCGCTCTTTGCGTAGTGATCGAGCTTGACTGATGTAATGATGTAGCTACGGATACCGTCTTCAGTATAAGAAGTATTTTCTAGCCCTTCCCCACTAAACATTGGGAGTTCTGTATCTGGTTCAACCTGAATATCATAACTCTGCTGCTTGTCTAAAAGATAGTAAGCAGACCAGCATATTATGAAACTCACGATGATATAGCCAATACGAGAGAGACTCATATACTTAAACCTTTATGAACGTCGAGTTCGTTTCGTGCTTGAAGAATAAGGTCGCAGACTTCCCTAACTGCTCCGTGGCCACCTCGAATCGAAGTGACGTAATTTGCTCTTTTAGAGAGGAGAGGGTGACCATCGGCAACGCAGACTTTGAGTGCCACTTTCTCCATGACTGGCCAATCAATCAGATCATCGCCAATATAGCCAGTTTGTTCTGGAGCGATATTTAATTTGCTACAGATGTCTTGGTACGCTTTGATTTTATCGTCTTGGCCTTGGTAGATCAGCGAAATGCCAAGGGCTTTCATGCGATTCTCAACAATTTGCGAACGACGACCAGTGATGATAGCAATCTCAATACCAGCATTCATTAGTGACTTAACGCCATAACCATCACGGGTATGGAAAGTTTTAAGCTCTTCACCTTGGTTGCCCATGTAGATTAAACCGTCAGAGAAAACACCATCGACATCGCAAATGAGTAGCTTAATCTGTTTAGCAATCGCGAGAGTAGAAGGTTCCACTGGTTGATACAGGGTTTCAATCATTTCCGGCATTACATCACTCCTGCTTTTAATAAGTCATGCATGTTCAGCGCACCAACCACTTTGCCTTGTTCACATAGAATTAGTCCATTGATACTTTTATCTTGCATTAAGTTTAGGCCTTCAGCCGCGAGCATATTGGGTTCAGCAACCGTTGGGTTCACTGTCATCACATCGCCAATCAACGCGCTATGAATATCAATTCTTTTGTCAAGGATACGCCTTAAATCACCATCAGTGAAGATACCAACCAGTTGCTGGTGGTTATCGACAACGGCAGTCATACCAAGCCCTTTTTGGCTGATTTCAAGTAAAGCGTCACGTACCACAGTTGTTGGTGTCACTAATGGTAGTGCACTACCTGTATGCATGATGTCAGCAAGTTTAAGCAACAATTTACGTCCTAATGCGCCACCTGGGTGTGATAGGGCAAAATCTTCAGAGGTAAAACCGCGCGCTTGCATTAGCGCCATAGCCAGAGCATCACCCATTACCAGTGTCGCGGTTGTGCTAGAAGTTGGCGCTAACTGAATCGGGCAAGCTTCTTTCGGCACGGTAATTTGCAGGTGAATATCTGATAATTTGGCCATGTTTGAGTTTGGTTTGCCTGTCATGCTGATGATTTTGATATTGAGGCGTTTCAATACCGGGAACAGGGCTAAGATTTCTCCTGACTCACCTGAATTGGAGATCGCCAGAACAATATCACCAGGTTCAATCATACCAAGATCACCGTGTGCGGCTTCACCGGGGTGAACAAAAAACGATGAGGTGCCGGTACTAGCCAGCGTTGCCGCAATCTTGTTGCCGATATGGCCCGATTTACCCATTCCCATCACTACAACTTTGCCGTCTTTATTGGCAATGATTGACTCACATGCTTTAACAAAGTCTTGGTTCAGGTACTGGTCTAACTGCTCTAAAGCTTCAATTTCAGTTTCTAGAACTTCTAACGCAGCAGAACGAAAATCAAACATAGAGAACTCCCGAGAATCTTAAGCGGTCATGTTCATGATTAGGTAAGCTTGGTAGCCAATAAAGCAGCAGAATAGGGCTGCGCCTTCGTAACGGTTAATGCTACGTGATTTGCCTAGGGCCATTGCAACCAACAGTAATGACACACCTAACATGACCCAGAAATCACGTCCCATAGCATATTCGCTTAGGATTGATGGGTTCAGAATACCAGGGATACCCATTACCGCGAGAATATTGAATACGTTGGAGCCGATAATGTTACCTACCGCCATATCGTCTTCACCTTTCATCACACCAGCAAGAGAGGCTGCAAGTTCAGGAAGACTAGTACCTATGGCGATAATGGTTAAGCCAATCACTAGGTCACTCATACCGAAGTATTGAGCGATGATTACTGCGTTATTGACTAGAACGTCCGCAGCCAAAGGCAGAACGATAAGACCAATCACCACCCACATTGCTGCTTTACCGTTACTCACGCCTTCTGGCACTTCGGATTCCTGCTCTGCAATCAAGGCATCGCCTTTTTTCTTCTCGTTGCGGCTAATGCGGAGCATGGCAAGAATAAAGGCAGCAAACAGGACAAACAGTAGAACACCTTCGTAGAAACCTAAGTGGTTGTCCCAAAGTAGGACGCCAGCAAGAATTGTCACGCCAATCATCAGTGGCAATTCACGACGTAGTACTGCCGAGCTAATCGATAGTGGCTTTATCAACGCCGTGATACCAAGAATCAGAGCAATGTTGGCGATGTTTGAACCCAGTACGTTGCCAACCGCTGTATCTGTTTTTCCATCTAGGGCTGCGGTGGCCGAAACCATCATTTCTGGAGCAGACGAACCCATTGCAAGAATAGTCATACCGATAACTAGTGGTGAAATACCGACATTGCGAGCCAGAGCAGCAGCGCCAAATACCAGCTTATCTGCACTCCAAACCAAAAAAACTAATCCAATAATGAGAAACGCAACGGCTTCGAACATGATAATTCCTAATCAATATACAACGAGACAATTTAACCGTTAATTTTGACGGTTTGGTTTATAAAAGGGAAGCGCTACCTTCAAATTAATTGTTAACTATAACTACGATTAGAAGAGTTTAAGTGTGAGCAGTTATTACTGTTGCTAATATTAAACTCACTCACATTTAATCGAACAGTGCTTTAAATTATGTATGAATGTGCTTATGATTGCCCATTCCTTAAGGAGTGACGAAGAGTTGAACATGGAATTCGAAGATTTAGTAACGGTAAAACAGCTAACCTTCTCTCGTGGTGAGCGTAAGATCTTTGATGATGTGAATCTCCACGTACCAAAAGGTAAGGTAACTGCGATTATGGGCCCGTCAGGTATAGGTAAAACGACCTTGTTGCGCCTTATCGGTGGCCAGATTTCCCCTGACTTGGGTGAGATTTGGTTCGATGGTCACAATATTCCTACCTTGAGTCGCTCTAAGCTCTATCAAGAGCGCAAAAAGATGAGCATGTTGTTCCAGTCAGGAGCTCTGTTCACGGACCTCAGCGTATTTGATAATGTTGCTTTCCCCTTGCGTGAACATACGCAACTTGAAGAGTCTTTAATCCGAACGTTAGTATTACTTAAGCTTGAAGCCGTTGGTCTGCGTGGTGCAGCTGAGCTGATGCCAAGCGAGCTCTCTGGTGGTATGGCAAGACGTGCGGCTTTAGCAAGAGCAATTGCCCTTGATCCTGACCTAATCATGTTTGATGAACCTTTTGTTGGCCAGGACCCGATTACCATGGGTGTGCTGGTGGAGTTGATTCGCAACCTCAATCAAGCATTAGGCATCACCTCAATTGTCGTTTCTCATGATGTGCCTGAAGTGATGAGCATTGCAGATTGGTGCTACATCTTGGCGAATGGCAAGGTTGTCGCGTGCGGCACCCCAGAGGAGCTACGCGATAACTCGGATCCTCAAGTACAACAATTTCTCAAAGGGGAGGCTGACGGCCCAGTACCATTTAGCTACCCATCTCAATCTTTAGCCAAGGAGCTTTTCTCATAATGGCAGGTTTTGCTAATTTCGTAGCTTCTGTAGGTCAAAGAAGCATGGCTATCTGTGAATCATTTGGCCGTGCCAGCTTAATGTTGTTTGGCGCTATCGCTAGCCGACCTCAACCGATTAAGAATCTGCCATTGCTGATAAAGCAGCTATACAGCGTCGGTGTCCAATCGCTGCTCATTATTGTGCTATCGGGCTTATTTATCGGCATGGTTCTGAGCTTACAAGGTTATGTCATCTTAGTTGACTTTGGCGCGGAAGGTGCTTTAGGTCAGATGGTCGCGCTATCTTTACTCCGTGAGCTTGGCCCAGTGGTCACGGCGTTGTTGTTTGCTGGTCGGGCTGGTTCAGCATTAACCGCCGAGATAGGCTTAATGAAAGCGACAGAGCAGCTTTCTAGTATGGAAATGATGGCGGTTGATCCACTTAAAAGGGTGATCGCACCACGTTTTTGGGCAGGTGTTATTTCTATGCCGATGCTGGCGATGATTTTTATGGCCGTCGGTATTTGGGGTGGACAATTGGTTGGAGTGGATTGGAAAGGAATCGATCACGGCAGTTTCTGGTCTGCGATGCAGGCTTCAGTGGAACTAGGGCAAGACATCGGTAACAGTATGATCAAGAGCGTAGTGTTTGCGATTACGGTGACTTGGATTGCGTTATTCAACGGTTACGATGCTATCCCAACTTCGGAAGGGATCAGCCGAGCGACAACACGTACAGTTGTCCACTCTTCATTGGCTGTACTTGGGCTAGACTTCGTGCTGACCGCCTTGATGTTTGGTAATTAAATGATGTTTGGGAATTAATCATGCAACAAACTCGAAAGATTGAATTATGGGTTGGTAGCTTTGTTATCGCAGGAATTTGCGCAATTCTGGTGATGATTTTTCAAGTTGCTGACGTGAAAGGACTGGGTTCCAACGATACTTATACGCTCAAAGCGGAATTTGACAATATCGGTAGCCTTAAAGTTCGCTCACCGGTCAAAGTTGGTGGCGTCGTGATTGGGCGCGTGACCAATATAGGCTTAGATAGTGAGTCCTTACTACCGGTTGTCAGCATGGCGATCAATAGCACGTATAACCAGTTTCCAGAGACCTCTAGTGTAAAGATCCTGACATCGGGCTTAATCGGTGAACAGTACATCGGCTTAACGCCAGGCTTTGTTTATGACGATGAGCAAATGCTGGTGGAAGGCGACTACATTGAAGATACAAAATCAGCGCTGGTGCTAGAAGATTTGATTGGTCAGGTCTTGTATAGCGTTGGTGGCGATTCAGAGAGTGAGTAAGGAGCAGTAATATGTTTAAAAAGTTAGTACTTACTCTGTGCTCATTGTTGTTGACGTTTCAAGTTGCAGCCAATGAAATCGATAAAACCCAGCCATACCAGATGATGAAGCAAGTCTCTGAAGTGGCGTTTGCGCGATTAAAGGCCGAGCAGGAACAAATTCATCAAGATCCTGAACACTTGAAAGTGATTGTTGATGAAGAGCTAATGCCGTACATCAATGAGAAATATGCGGCGCTTAAGCTGCTTGGGCCAAATTTAAAAGGCGCTAAGCGTGAAGATGTCGCAACATTCATTGTTGCGTTTCGTGCTTACCTGAACAGCTCATACGCACAGGTTTTGACGCAATATACCGATCAAACTATCGAGTTTGGTCCAGAGTTAAAACTCGACCCTAAGAAAAGTATTATAGGGGTTAAAGTGGACATCGTTGATACGCCTAGACCTAATATCAAGTTGGAATTTAAGCTACGCAAAGACAAGAAAACTGGCGAGTGGCAAGTCTTCGATATGATTGCTGAAGGCATTAGCTTGTTGTCGAGTAAACAATCTGAGTGGAATGGTAAACTGCGTCAAGAGGGTATTTTGGCGGTCGCTAAAGAACTTGAAACGCTTGCTCAGCAGCCGATTCGCTTTGAGAGCAAAACACAATGATAAACCCAGAGTGGCGTTCAAATAGCGCAGCTGAGTTTGTATTGAGTGGCGACCTAAACCGAGAGTCAGTGCCTAAATTGTGGAGCTCTTTAAAGCAGCAGCAATGGCCGGGCAGTGAGGTTGAGGTTTCACTTGAGCAGCTTAAAAAAATCGACTCAGCAGGAATGGTGATGTTAATTCACCTAATAGAGCATGCAAAAAAACAAAACTGTCATATAATGCTCAGTTTCGTGCCGGATGAACTGCGCACACTATTTCAGTTAAGCAATGTTGATGAGTTTATTGCTCAACATTTAAAGAATAATACAGGGGTGAATTGTGGATAGCGCAAAAGTACAACAGATTTTAAACGACGCTTTGAAATTAGAAGAACTACACGTTAAAGGCGAAGGTAGCCATTACGAAGTAGTTGCTGTTGATGCTTGTTTCGATGGAATGAGTCGCGTTAAAAAACAACAACTAATCTACGCACCACTAATGGAATACATCCAAAGAAATGACATCCATGCAGTTTCAATTAAAGCTTACACTCCGGATGAGTGGGCGCGTGATAAGAAACTGATGTCACTGTAAGGTTTAATAATGGAAAAGTTTCGAGTAACAGGTTCTGATCAGCCATTAGTTGGTGAAGTCACTATCTCAGGTGCAAAGAATGCTGCACTACCAATTTTATTTGCATCGATTCTGGCTGAAGAGCCAGTAGAGGTGACAAACGTACCACGCTTACGCGACATCGATACTACGATGGAGCTGCTAGAGCGTTTAGGTGCAAAAGTAGAACGTAATGGTTCTGTTCATGTCGACCCAAGTAGTATTAATGAGTACTGTGCGCCATATGACTTAGTAAAGACGATGCGTGCATCTATCTGGGCTCTTGGTCCACTAGTGGCTCGCTTTGGTCAAGGCCAAGTGTCACTGCCAGGTGGTTGTGCTATCGGCGCTCGTCCAGTGGATTTGCATATTCACGGTCTTGAGCAGCTAGGCGCGACAATCACACTTGAAGATGGTTACGTGAAAGCCAATGTTGATGGTCGTCTAAAGGGCGCTCACATTGTTATGGACAAAGTGAGCGTTGGTGCAACCATCACGATCATGTGTGCTGCAACACTAGCTGAAGGTACCACGGTACTTGATAACGCGGCGCGAGAGCCAGAGATTGTTGATACTGCTGAGTTCCTGAATAAGCTTGGTGCGAAGATCTCAGGCGCTGGTACAGATACCATCACTATTGAAGGTGTTGAGCGTTTAAGCGGCGGTACTCACGCTGTAGTTGCTGACCGCATTGAAACGGGTACTTTCCTAGTTGCTGCTGCGGTATCTGGCGGTAAAGTAACTTGTCGTAATACCAAAGCTCACTTGCTTGAAGCGGTTCTCGCTAAGCTTGAAGAAGCAGGCGCGAAAGTAGAGACAGGTGAAGACTGGATTTCTCTTGATATGACGGGTCGTGAGCTAAAAGCGGTGACAGTGCGTACAGCGCCACACCCAGGCTTCCCAACCGATATGCAGGCGCAATTCACGCTACTTAACCTGATGGCGAAAGGTGGCGGTGTGATTACCGAAACTATCTTTGAAAACCGCTTTATGCACGTGCCAGAGCTGATGCGTATGGGTGCTAAAGCAGAGATTGAAGGTAACACGGTTATCTGTGGTGATGTTGATGAGCTGAGTGGCGCACAAGTAATGGCAACAGACCTTCGTGCTTCAGCAAGTCTGGTTATTGCCGGTTGTATCGCTCAAGGCGAAACTATTGTTGACCGCATCTACCATATCGACCGTGGCTACGACAAGATTGAAGACAAGCTATCGGCACTAGGTGCGAATATCGAGCGTTTTCAAGACTAATTTAGCTTTGAGCTAACATTTGTAAGCCGAAACGCAAGTTTCGGCTTTTTTATGAGCGATAGATCAGTTAGAGTCTGGTCAACTTATTTTTACTCCCAGAACTCTTGGAGAATACAATGATTGCACTATTACGTGTATTAGCAGTTGCTATTTTTGCAGTCGTAATGTTTGTGTTTGGCTGTGGCTACTGTTTGCTGAGCCCACGTAACCCTAAGCATGTTTTTACCTTTGGCCGCCTGTTCGGCAAGATGTCACGAGTGTTTGGTATTAAACTGGAACTCCGCTTGCCAGAGGACGCATATCAGCGTGGTCAGCACATCTATATTGCTAACCACCAAAACAACTGGGACCTATTTACGGTTTCTTCTGCAGTAACGCCTAAAGTGGTTACTGTCGGCAAAAAGAGCTTAGCTTGGATGCCGCTATTTGGTCAGCTTTACTGGCTGACAGGTAACATTTTGATTGACCGTGCGAACCGTTCTAAAGCAAAAGGCACGATTGATCAGGTCGTTGATCAAATGAAGCAAAGTGATGTATCAGTGTGGATGTTCCCAGAGGGTACACGTTCACGTGGTCGTGGTTTACTGCCGTTTAAGACTGGCGCGTTCCACGCGGCTATCGCTGCTAAGCTGCCAATCGCTCCAATCGTATGCAGTTCTACGGCTGGCATAAAGCTCAACCGATGGAACAACGGTCATGTGATTGTTGAAATGCTGCCACCAGTGTCGGTAGAGGGCTACGGCAAAGAAAACGTAAGAGAACTTGCTAACGAGTGCCGAGAGCAAATGAAGGCGAAGCTAGAAGCACTAGACCATGAAGTCGCGATGCTTAATCAGCAAGAAGGTGTTAAGGCGTAGCCTCAACATCTAAATAGAAAACTTTAAGCCAGTAGTCTTATGTCTACTGGCTTTTTTGTACTTTTAGGGTCGTGCGATATTGATATCTAGGCAATCTAAGAAGCGCTCTGAATATTCAGTATTTAATTAGGTGAGAGTTGTGGAATCCATAGTAAATAGGTGTGTAGGACTTCTCGGGAGTTTTAGACAATATGGTAGGGTACAGCTAAGGAATGATGTCTAAGGGCTTGGTTAGGAGTGGCAAGAAGGAAATATTTAGATATAAAAAAAGCCAAGTCTTTCGACTTGGCTTCAAAAAGTGGCTCCTCCTGCTGGGCTCGAACCAGCGACCTGCGGATTAACAGTCCGTCGCTCTACCAACTGAGCTAAGGAGGAATTATTCTTTTTATGCTCTTCCTTGCTAGAAGAAAGAGTGGTGCCGACTACCGGAATCGAACTGGTGACCTACTGATTACAAGTCAGTTGCTCTACCTACTGAGCTAAGTCGGCACACTAAATGTGGCTCCTCCTGCTGGGCTCGAACCAGCGACCTGCGGATTAACAGTCCGTCGCTCTACCAACTGAGCTAAGGAGGAATTGTCCATTGAGAAAAGAAATGGTGCCGACTACCGGAATCGAACTGGTGACCTACTGATTACAAGTCAGTTGCTCTACCTACTGAGCTAAGTCGGCGCACTTTATTTCTTTTCGTGTTGTTGTCTTATTTAGACACCAACAAATAAATTGTGGTGCCCGGAGGCGGAATCGAACCACCGACACGAGGATTTTCAATCCTCTGCTCTACCGACTGAGCTATCCGGGCGACGAGGTGTATTAAAAGGCTTTTCGTTCTTTAGGTCAACATTAAAATGCAAAAAAAATATCGTTTGTTGTTTTTCTATACTTAATGGGCTGTTTTTATCCATTTTGAGCAAGAAATGTATAGAGGACAACAGGGGATATGCGATAGAAAAGGCGTAATAGTCTAGCTAAGACAATAAAAAAGCACGCAAAGAGGCGTGCTTTTTACTAGTCTGAGTTCGATTAGTGTTTAACAGTAAACTTGCTTACCCAGTTTTCGAGCTCATTGGAAAGCTGAGTCAGGCTCTGAGTGCTGTTATGACTCTCTGTAACGACGCTACTTAACTGATTACCACTCTCTTCAATCATGTTAATACGCTGAGAGATATCATCGCTGACTTGGGTTTGTTCTGCAGCTGCGGTCGCGATTTGATGACTCATTTGCGTAATGGACTCTAGAGCCACTACGATTTGCTGCAGGGCTTCTGAAGCATGTTGTGATTCTTCTACCGTGCTTTGACTGGTTTCGGCACACACTTCCATGGTTTGAATAGCGTTGCGAGAACCTTCTTGCAAGTTAGTGATCATTTGCTGGATCTCTTTGGTGCTATCTTGAGTTCGACCCGCTAGGTTACGTACTTCGTCCGCAACCACTGCAAACCCACGACCCTGTTCACCGGCACGTGCAGCTTCGATAGCGGCATTGAGTGCTAATAGATTGGTCTGTTCAGCAATATCACCGATAACATCGAGTACTCTAACGATATTGTTGACGTCGCTATCAAGATCAGCCACGGCTTGGCTAGCGGTGCCTAGTTGAGATGCAAGGCCTTGAATGTTGTCGACGGTATTATGAATCAGTTGCTGAGTATGCTGACTCTGTTTATCCGCTTCTTCGGTATTACGTGCCGTGTCGCTAGCTGAGTCTGCGACATTAATTGCAGATGAAGCCATTTCCGTCATTGCCGTTGCGATCATCGCTGTCGATTGCTGTTGTGAGCCGGTTAGATCGGCAATGGAGGCTGCTCGACCTTCCACGTTACCTAATTCATTACGCAGGGCGTGCATTGAGTTGTCTAAGTTACCGACTAACTGAGCAAGTGATAGACTCATTTGCTGTACAGCTTCGTAGATACTGCCGCTAGGCGCTTGCTCACTGAAAGAGCTTTGAATATGGCCGTTTGCCACATCTTGCACCGCTTTGCGTACATCTTGCGGCTCACCGCCAAGTAACGTAAGTATGCGGCGGATAGAGACAATCAATATTGCGAGTATCCCCCCTGCGATAACGAGGCATAAAGCAAGCTGCCATTTTGCTGTAGACCAAAAACGAGCGTTGGCTTCATTAAAACCAATACCGGTGCCGACTACCCAACCCCAGTGCGGTGTTCTGGCTGCGATGGATAGTTTGTCTTCAATTGATCCATCCGCTTGCTTTTGGGTCCATGTGTATTCAACTATTTGGTCAGTACGTTGGCCCAGTACATTACGGATCAATTGGCCTACGCTCTTACCGTCACCATCTTTAAAGTCATTGAAACTGGTGCCATGTAGCTGAGGATCTAGTGGGGTTGCAATGAACGTCATGTTTTCATCTGCGACATAAACGTATTCATTATCTTTGTATAGATTATTGCGTAGGAGTCGAGTTGCCAGTGCTTTGGCTTCGCTTTCTTCCATCGCACCTTCTACCGACATTTTTTCAACTTCGGTAAGGATGCTATAAGCACTCTTAAATAATTCAGTGACTCGTTGTTTATTATCAAAGTTACTAGCAGAACGGAGCGCCAATAAGCCAGTTGCCGATAAGGCGAGTAATGCGATAAGGATAATTCCTGACAACAAATAAGTCTGTGTCTTTAGTTTCATAAAATTAGCTCACAAATCAGTTATTTTTATATATCTAACAGCTACATATCGTTCTGTAACATAACTATCATCCTATTGTAGTTCATAAAAAGCAAATAGGGGACAGGTGTCAAACTATGATTTGAGTTAAATTTTTGGGGTGAAATAAGTTCTTTTTCGGAAAGCTAGCGCATAGCGCTATAGCTATTTGAGCCAGTGTAATTGTCATTGAGTATGGGAAGCGGTGAATGTAAGGGTATTTTCTAAAAGAGCTTAGGAAATTGAGGAAAGCAGAAATGAAAAAAGCCAAGTCTTTCGACTTGGCTTCTTAAAGTGGCTCCTCCTGCTGGGCTCGAACCAGCGACCTGCGGATTAACAGTCCGTCGCTCTACCAACTGAGCTAAGGAGGAACTATTCTGTTTGTGTCTTACCAATATTAAGTAAGCGCACCAAATATGGTGCCTCGAGGCGGAATCGAACCACCGACACGAGGATTTTCAATCCTCTGCTCTACCGACTGAGCTATCGAGGCAAAAGAATGGTGCCGACTACCGGAGTCGAACTGGTGACCTACTGATTACAAGTCAGTTGCTCTACCTACTGAGCTAAGTCGGCACACTATATTCTTTTTGCTGCAAATTGCTTTGCATCTCTGTTGACGTCTAAGACACCAACAATCAAATTGTGGTGCCCGGAGGCGGAATCGAACCACCGACACGAGGATTTTCAATCCTCTGCTCTACCGACTGAGCTATCCGGGCGACGGAGCGCTATTAAACGGATTTTCGGTCTTGCCGTCAACATGTTTTTAGAAAAAAATAAAAAAAACTGCTTAAGTGTCGATTATTTAGTCGTTTTTGCTGGTTATGTTTTACCTGAGTTAAAGTCTTTTTGAAATTTAGTCACTTTTTCTAGATAGCGACGCGCTTCTGCGTTGGGGTGTTTTTTCGTCAGAGCCCAATAAACTTGATTGGGTTGCAAAGAGTTTAAGTCTCTCATCGCTCGTTTGCGGTCATTGCGGTTGAATGTGTTCAAAACACCACCAGTACCACCGTTGTAGGCAGAAATCATACTGTACTCTAGCGACAGTGGGTGGCTTACATCTTTCAAATAGCGATTTTTTAAGATGTAGAAATAGGCGGTACCCGTATCAATATTGTTTTCTGGGTTGAATAGATACTCAGGTGTTGGTTGTCCTGACTTCTTCTTCACCAGTTTAAATACATCTTTACCGGCTGTTTTAGGCACAACTTGCATCAAGCCGTAAGCATTAGCCCAACTTACAGCGTATGGGTTGAAACTACTTTCCGTTTTGATAATGGCATAAATCAAGTCTTCTGGAATGCCATATTTACGAGAAGCGCGCTGAACAATGTTTGCATATTTATAGCTGCGAATTTCTAATTGTTCTTTCACCATTGGGATTTCAACGTAGTACGCCTTTTTGAAATCTACGTCTTTCACTTTGAGCTTGTTGGCAATTAGGTAGTCGGCAAAGCGATTGGCACGCCAAGACCATTGGATTGGTTTCTTATCTTGGTCAACAACCTGACGATAAAGAAAAGGTTGGCCTTCAAGTACGATCTCTTTTGAAGAGAATAGATCGACATTAGCAGGATCGTCAGGAGTCAGCAGAGTTGTGATAATGGCATTTTTGAGGTGCTGTTTAGGATCGGTTGGCGAAACGGTTTCGATCGTGATTAAGCCTTTATCAAAGTTAACCTCAGAGCGACTTAAGTAGTTATCGATGTATTTTACGTAGTTGTTTTTACCTGCAAACTTGATTTCGCTTCGTCCCCAGCGTTTTTCGATATTGCCAGAGAAACTATTGATTAAGGCATCTAACGCATCGGTATCTTTTTCAAACTGACCGGGTAGCTGAGCGAGGTTTTTTGCAAAGCGGTTGGTTGGCTCATAATTGACGTCATAAAGCCCTTCAACAAATTCTCGACTACAGCCCGTTAGTGCCAATGTGAACAGAAAATACGCTAACTTCTTCATAATGCTCCTAAAAAAAAGACATCACTGCGGACAATGATGTCGTTTCTCTTCAATTTCAACTCTGCTTGCGACTATTCGCTAGGTGGAGTGTAACCTTCGATATGAACGTCTTTACCTTCAAATAGGAAGTTAACCATTTCAGTTTCGATCAACTTACGATGCTCAGGATCCATCATATTCAATTTCTTTTCATTGATCAGCATGGTCTGTTTGTGCTGCCACATCGACCATGCTTCTTTTGAAATGTTATCAAAGATACGTTTCCCTAGGTCACCTGGGTAAAGCTGAAAGTCTAGACCATCAGCTTTTTTTTGTAGTCGAGCACAAAATACAGTGCGGCTCATAACGACTCCTTTAAATATTAGTTTTGAAGTTCGAACGGCAGGCTTTCCAGTAGTTGTTTCACTGGAGCGGCTAAACCGATCTCTTCAGGTTGCGATAAGTTATACCAAAGACCTTTGTCCGCTTCCATGATCACGTTAGGTTGCTTTGATAGGTCTACCAAAATCGGTGTGATATCTAGATGGTAGTGGCTAAAGGTATGACGAAAGGCAATCAACTGAGTTTGTTGCTTAATCTCTCTGTCTTGAATACCTCGATTGTCGATTTGAGATTGGATATCTGCGTTGCTATTTTCAGGGAAACAAAATAGCCCGCCCCAAATACCCGATTGTGGGCGCTGCTCTAGCCATACCTTACCGTCATGATGCAACATGACAAACCAAGCCTCTTTAACGGGCTTATCTTTCTTTGGCTTTTTGCCTGGGTAGTCGAGTGGATTGCCTTGCTTATTGGCGACACAAAATGATTCCACTGGGCACAGGGTACATTTAGGCTTGCTGCGGGTACAAACCATGGCGCCCATATCCATCATCGCTTGGTTGTATTTGTCGACATCAACTGTCGGCGTGTGCTGTTCGGCGAACTGCCACAGTTGGTTCTCAACTTTTTTCTGCCCTGGCCAACCTTCGACGGCAAAGCAGCGCGCTAGGGTGCGTTTAACATTGCCGTCCAAAATTGCATGAGGCTGTTTATATACCGAAGACAAAATCGCGGCAGCTGTTGAGCGGCCAATACCCGGTAGGGCGTTCATCTCTTCAATGCTGAGTGGGAACTCACCACCGTATTGCTCGGCGACGACTTTAGCCGCTTTGTGCAGATTTCGCGCGCGGGCATAGTAGCCAAGCCCAGTCCATAGGTGTAGCACTTCATCTTGCTCAGCATTGGCTAAATCAATTACGGTTGGGAAACGCTCTAAAAAGCGTTGGTAATAGGGAATTACTGTCGCTACTTGGGTTTGTTGCAACATAATTTCTGACAGCCAAACGCTATATGCGGTTTTATTTTGCTGCCACGGTAGGCTTTTTCGGCCATAGTTTTCGTACCACTCTAAGATGGCGCTGGCGAATGGAGTCACGACTTGCTCTATTTATAATTTGATTTGCTAAAATTGCACCACATTCGGTGGCTAAAGTACAACCGATAAAGTGTAGGGTTATAATATCGGTGAAATATCCTAAAAGACTTGCACCAGTGGCAATTCTTTGGATAATCACAATCCCTTTGAGTCGAGACCAATTTTTAAACAGGCAAAATCATGAGTGAAGTGACCACTAACGAGTACAACGAAGACGGTAAAATGATACGCAAAATTCGCAGCTTTGTTCGCCGCGAAGGTCGTTTGACCAAAGGTCAAGAAAACGCGATGAATGAGTGTTGGCCAACAATGGGTATTGATTACCAAGAAAAGCTTCTAGATTGGAAGGAAGTGTTTGGTAACGATAACCCTGTTGTTCTAGAAATTGGTTTTGGTATGGGTGCATCGCTGGTTGAAATGGCGAAGAACGCTCCTGAGAAAAACTTTATCGGTATCGAAGTACACAGCCCAGGTGTTGGTGCGTGTTTATCAGATGCTCGTGAAGCCGGTATCACTAACCTACGTGTTATGTGTCACGATGCGGTAGAAGTGTTTGAGCACATGATCCCTGATAGCAGCCTTGCAACGCTACAACTGTTTTTCCCGGACCCATGGCACAAGAAGCGCCACCATAAGCGTCGTATCGTTCAGCTAGGTTTCGCTGAAATGGTGCGCCAGAAGCTGATTGATGGTGAAGGTATTTTCCACATGGCGACTGACTGGGAAAACTACGCAGAGCATATGATTGAAGTGATGAACGAAGCGCCTGGTTTCGAAAATATCGCAGAAGAGGGGGATTACATTCCTCGTCCAGATGAGCGCCCGCTAACAAAATTTGAAGCACGTGGTCACCGTTTAGGTCACGGCGTTTGGGATATTAAGTTCAAGCGCGTAAAATAATCGCCACGACTGATTCCGAATGAATGCATTCTCGTGATGCGATTCATTTTAGTGAAAGACAAAAGCCAACATTGATGTGTTGGCTTTTTTGACCCTACAAGAAAATAATAACAAGTCATTGATTTTTAAGGTTGCCGATGAAACCGACACAAGAAATTTTAAATGAGATTCTCGAAGAGGTTCGCCCATTAATTGGTCAAGGTAAGGTGGCCGATTATATTCCTGCTTTAGCAAAAGTGCCGGCATCTAAGCTGGGGCTGGCGGTTTTTACTAACCAAGGGGAAGTGATTAAAGCAGGTGATGCGGACGAGCCTTTTTCTATTCAGTCGATTTCAAAGGCGCTGAGCTTAACCTTAGCTATGTGCCTGTATAAGCCGGAAGAAATCTGGGCGCGTGTTGGTAAAGAGCCATCTGGGCAAGCATTTAACTCGCTTATTCAGCTTGAAATGGAGCAGGGTATTCCGCGTAATCCATTTATCAATGCTGGAGCGATTGTCGTGGCTGATCTGCTTAACAGCCGTTTATCTGCACCGCGTCAGCGTTTGTTGGAATTCGTCCGTCAGCTTTCTGGTGATACTCATATTTGCTATGACAAAGTGGTTGCGGCCTCAGAGATGATGCATAGTGACCGTAACGCTGCCATTGCTTATCTGATGCGTTCATTTGGCAACTTCGAGAATGATGTTATTCCAGTACTGAATAACTATTTCCATGCCTGTGCACTGAAGATGAGTTGTGTCGACTTAGCGAAAACTTTCAGCTATCTGGCCAATAAAGGCACATCCGTTCAAACGGGTAAATCAGTGATAACATCAACGCAGACCAAACAACTCAACGCACTGCTCGCTACGTGTGGCTTGTATGATGGCGCCGGTGAGTTTGCTTATCGAGTAGGGATGCCGGGTAAATCGGGCGTTGGTGGCGGCATTATGGCCGTTGTCCCGGGTGAAATGACCATTGCAGTCTGGTCACCAGAGCTAGATCCGTCAGGCAACTCTTTGGCAGGTACCAAAGTGCTTGAGTTACTGGCTGAGCGTATTGGACGTTCTATTTTCTAGAAAAGAAAAAGCCGTAGATCACTACGGCTTTATTTTTACTTCTCAAGTGCTGCTTGAATTTCTGGGTCTGTGACAATCTCGATGAGTTGATCACGGTAAGCTCTCAAAATATTATTTTGCGGTGATTCATCAGCCGCTTCGTCAATGACATCTCTGTCTTTAAAGCGTTTTTCTACTAGCTTGCCATCTTGCAGTTCATAGACACTAACCACAGAGTCAGTATCAAAGTTGAACGCTGATACCCAGTTAAGATTGATGCTGAAATACCATTCGCTGATATTGAGTATCAAGAGTTTTTGAGCGTTCTTGTCTACAAGTAGTGCCTTAGCTTCGTTTTCCGAAGGCATCACTTCAACATTGGCTTCAACTGCATCCCAACCACTTTCTTGGAACCCTTGAGCTAATCGGTGCTCTAAGAACTGAGCCAGATTTCGTTCATCATCTCCGTCCTCGGTAGCTAAAACCTGACCTACGTGCCAGTCGAATGGAATCCCGAATGTACCATGCACAACGCCAACAAAATCTTTAGGTCTGTCGTCATTAGCAACTCGTAGGCGGTTATCAATAACCGAAATCACGACTTTGTCATCGTGAGTTACGTTTGGATTTGGGCTTTGCTCTTCTAGTGGTATCGAACTAACACAGCCAGATAGAGTAAATGCAGCACATAGCCCTAGCCATAGCTTGATTGTTTTCATCATTATCCCTTCATATTATTATGTAATTGATAAGGATGTTACTTGATAACAATCGTTAGCTAAATCAACGGCTTGTGCTGTCACTCTCATTTTAAAACGGACTCTTGGATTTACCGTTGTCGTCTCAGAAGTGAGATGCTCAATACTCTTCTGCCATAAAAGCTTCTAACAAGTCATTGAGGAATAGCTTACCTTTCTCGGTGATTTGCCAATGGCTATCACTTTCATCGAGATAGCCCATCTCAATCGCCCAATCTATGGTTTCTTGCACTGCTTCAAAGCCTAAGCCTGTAGTATCAAGAAAGTCCTGCTTCGGACACGCTTCGATCAGACGGAAGCGGTTCATAAAGAACTCGAAAGGACGGTCTTCATTCGCAACTTGCTCTTCACTGTTTAAATACGGTTTGACCATATTATCGTAAGCAGCGAGGTAGCCTTTCGGATGCTTGATCTTAGTGGTTCGGACAATACGTCCATCACTAAAGCTGAGCTTGCCATGAGAACCACATCCGATACCTAAATAATCACCGAAGCGCCAGTAATTTAGGTTGTGCTGGCATTGATAGCCCGGTTTGCTGTAACCAGAGATCTCATACTGAACATAGCCGGCATCTGCTAGCTTCTTATGACCTAATTCGAAGATGTCCCACAAGTCATCATCATCTGGCAGAGTCGGCTGCTTGTAGTAGAACATGGTGTTAGGTTCGATAGTGAGTTGATACCAAGAGAGGTGTGGAGGATTGAGTTCGATCGCTTTCTCTAGATCGCTTAGGGCTTGTTCAACAGATTGATTCGGCAGGCCATGCATAAGATCGAGGTTAAAACTGTTTAAGCCGATCTTATGCGCAAGTTTGGCGGCATTGACCGCTTCGGCTTGACCGTGAATACGCCCCAGTCGTTCGAGCTTTTGCTGTTCAAAGCTTTGTACGCCAACAGAGATACGAGTTACCCCAGCTTTTTGATAGCCAGCAAAACGTTCGGCTTCAATGGTGCCAGGGTTGGCTTCCATGGTGATCTCAATATCTGGTTTAAACGGTAGCTTTGCTTCAATCCCTGCCAGTAAGTGAGCAATACCTTCGGCTGAGATTAAGCTTGGTGTTCCGCCACCAATAAAAATCGAGTGTAGTAAGCGCGGGTTATCGTTGAGCTGGTAGCGCTCGATATCCGCTTCTAGATCTTGCAATAGTGCCGCAATGTACTCTTGCTCTGGGATCTCTGCTTTCATCGCATGAGAGTTAAAATCGCAGTAAGGGCACTTTTGTACACACCATGGGATGTGGACATAAAGGCTTAACGCTGGTGGAATTAGTTGGCTCATTACAATTACAAAGGTTGCTCAGAAAGCGTAGCAAACAGTGTTTTGAGTGCTTTACCGCGATGAGATAGCTGCTTTTTACGTACTGGTTCTAGCTCTGCCGATGCGCAGCTATCTTCAGGTACAAAGAATATAGGGTCGTAGCCAAAGCCATTTTCGCCGTGGGCTTCGGTTAGAATGCGACCTTCCCACTTACCATGGCAAACAATCGGTGTTGGATCGTTCTCGTGGCGCATAAGAACAAGCACGCAGTGGAATCGAGCTGTACGCTCTGCTTCCGGTACATCTTTCATTGCTTCAAGCAGCTTTTCAAGGTTCTGTTGGTCTGTTGCGCCTTCGCCAGCGTAACGAGCTGAGTAGATACCAGGAGCACCCTTCAATGCATCGACTTCAAGACCTGAATCGTCCGCAATAGCCGCAAGGCCAGTTTCTTGTGCAGCGTGACGCGCCTTGATGATGGCATTTTCAATAAAAGTGGTTCCTGTTTCTGCTACTTCTGATACGTTGAACTCGCTCTGCGCAACAACGTCGAAGCCAAAATCAGACAGCAGGCCTGCCATTTCACGAACTTTGCCTTGGTTACCTGTTGCTAGCACTATCTTTTTCATCTTGGCCTCTTTTGTTACAGCAAAGGAGAGCTAGCCGCTCTCCCTTTAAATAGGTTTTGGTCTTAGGGGGCAAAAAGCGTTTAGATCATCACAACCCCATTACTCTTCGACATAAAATTTCTGGCTGAACTTTAATGCGCCTGTGCCTTTAATTCCAGCGTTAACATCAATATTGAACGTTAAGCGCTCCTCTTCTGAGATTGGAAACTCCGCAAGGTAGTAGATTGCATCGCCTTCTTTCACTTCTTTGAACGTCAGTTCGCGCATTTGGCCAATTAGGTTTTTACTATGACCTGAAAGCTGTGCAGTGATGGCAGGTTTACCCGCTTGAGAGTTGTCTAGCACACTAATGTTCAAAATTGCCGAGTAGCCGTTGCGCTTAAGTTTATAACTACGTGCTACCTGTGGAGTCAGAAAGGTTGAGTTGAAAGCCGAGTAGTGGACTTCAACATCTTTGATGTTCTTAAACTGTCCAGCAAAGCTAGGAACCGTGAATAGGCTTACCAGTAGTAGAGTGATCCATTTTTTCATTATGTGTCCTGATGTTTTTTTAGTATTTGGATTTAAATAAAAAGCCATCAAATGATGGCTTTAATTTCTTGTGGGATTTGCACTGGCGATTGGATGCGGACTTGTTTATGTCGCCCGAGTTCGCCTTTTTCTATGATTATTAATCCCTTCGCCACTTTAAATTGCTTGGCGAGATACTTACTTAAATGCGCATTGGCTTTGCCATCAATAGGAGGAGCCGTAATGGCAATTTTCAGCTCCTCACCATGTTGGCCAACAATTTTATCACGGCTGGCTTTCGGTTGGATGTAGAGCCTTAGCAGTAGATCTTCTCCATCAAACCAAGCGGCTTGTGACATTATAGCTGATACCAAATCGGGCCAATGATGTCGCCCATTAAGAAATTAGCGAATTGCAGAGCAATAAATAGCACCAATACGCTTAAATCAAAGCCACCCATCGCAGGAATGATACGGCGAATTGGCGTTAGCATTGGTTCTGTGAGTTGGTGGAAGACATACTCGATTGGGCTACGACCTTGGCTAACCCAGCTAAGGATTGCGCGAATAAGCAGAACCCAGAATAGTAAACCGCCAGCCGCTTTGACCAGTGATAATAGACCTAAGAATAGGAAGTCAGCGCTAAAGCTTACTGAACCATTTGAAGCGACTAAGATAAGCGCCACAAACTTCAATACACATAATATGTATGCAAACAGAACCGTGGCTAAATCTAAACCGCCCACAGACGGAACAATGCGGCGCAATGGCGCAATAACAGGTTGTGTAGCTTTAACAATAAATTGCGAAAACGGGTTGTAGAAGTCTGCACGTGCAGCTTGCAACCAAATACGTAAGATCACCACCATAATGTAGAGATCAAACAGGGTGGAAATCAGAAAACTCATTGAATTCATAGGTTACCCTTAATAGTAGAGCCATCAGCTCAAAGTTATTAAAATAATTTTTCCATCTCTTCAGCGCGCGTTACCGCTGCTTGCATAGCTTTGGCTACTATATCTGAAAGTTGGTGTTCGTTGAATGTTCGTAGCGCTTCTGCGGTTGTACCACCTTTAGAAGTCACGTTCTCACGTAAGGTCGCAAGCTCAGTATCCGGGTTGCCAGTAACCATACTTGCAGCGCCTAGGGCAGATTGTTGGACAAGCAGTCGGGCTGTCTGTTTATCAAACCCTTGTGCGATGGCTTCCGCTTGCATTGCTTCCATAAATAGGAAGAAGTAGGCAGGCGCACTGCCAGCAGCAGCAATGATATTATTGATGCCTGATTCTTGTTCTACCCAACATACCTTGCCACAGGATTGCATTAGCTCAGCTGCAAAGGCTTTATCTTGCTCTGATACATGTGATGGTGCGTAAAGACCACTCATCCCTAGCCCAAGTTGTGATGGAGTATTTGGCATCACTCGCACTAAGTTGAGCGAGCTATTTAACATCTGATCAAATCGCGCACTTTGAATACCCGCTGCGATAGAGATAACCAATTTTCCTGACCAGTCGATCGCTTGTAGAGGCTTACATACTTCTTCCATCATCTGTGGTTTGACGGACAACACCACTACGTCAGCGTCCTGCGCTGCTTGGATGTTATCGCTAGTGGTATGAATACCATAGGCTTGCTTTAGAGGCAGACGACGAGTTTCAGACGGAGCAGTTGCAGTAATCAACGATGCTGGATATCCATCTGCAATTAAGCCCGATACGATAGCTTTGACCATATTGCCTGCGCCAATAAAGGCGATCTTCTTGTGTTCCATTGGTTATTCGATCCTTTAAAGATTTAAGCTTTATTGCTGTAATCGCGTGCACCAAAAATGGCAGTGCCAATGCGCACCATAGTACTTCCTGCCTCAATCGCCGCTTCCATATCGCCACTCATACCCATAGAGAGGGTATCAATTGGTTGTTCAGGATAACGTTGCGCGAGCTTCTCTTTCAGCTCTGCCAGTTGAGTAAAGGCGTTGAGTTGAGAGGCGTAGTCAGTAACGTTGGCCGGAATTGACATCAATCCTCTTAAAGTGAGGTTTGGAAGTGAAGAAATCAACTCTGCAAGCTCAAAGATTTCATCCTCGTTAAGCCCTGACTTAGATTGTTCGCCACTGGTGTTGACCTGCATGAGTACTTGAATTGGGTCGGTTCCCGCAGGTCTTTGATCATTGAGGCGCTGTGCGATCTTGGCACGATCAATGGTGTGCACCCAAGCAAAGTTCTCTGCGACGTGGCGAGATTTATTCGATTGAATCGGGCCAATAAAGTGCCACTCTAGTTCTAGCTCTGGATGGTGTTCGGAAAAATGTGCTACTTTGTTTGCACCTTCTTGCACATAGTTTTCACCAAAAGCGCGCTGCCCTGCTTGCGCTGCTTCGAGAATTGCTTCGTTAGGCTTGGTCTTGCTCACTGCGAGAAGTTGCACTGTCTCTCGACTGCGTCCACACTTTTGTTGTGCAGCCTCAATCTGTAAGGTGATCTGTTCAATATTTTGTTGAATACTAGTCATAGCCGATTTTACTTAAGGATTTTAAATGGATATCGCTGAATTACTGGATTTTAGTGTAAAGCATAATGCGTCAGATCTACATCTTTCTGCTGGAGTATCTCCAATGGTGAGAATTGATGGTGAAGTAAGAAAGCTAGGTGTCCCTGCGTTTAGCCATGCTGATGTGCATAAATTAGTGTTTGAAATTATGAATGACGGGCAGCGCAGTGAGTTTGAAGAGCGCTTAGAAGTCGACTTTTCATTTGAACTGCCTAACGTTGGGCGCTTTCGTGTTAATGCTTTTAACCAGACTCGTGGCTGCGCGGCGGTGTTTCGAACTATCCCAACAGACATCCCAACCTTAGAGCAATTGTCTGCGCCAAAGATCTTTGAAAGCATCTCGGATATGGAAAAGGGCTTGGTATTAGTCACGGGCCCAACAGGTTCGGGAAAATCGACCACGCTAGCGGCCATGGTTGATCATATTAACCGTAACCATAATAAGCATATCTTGACCATCGAAGATCCGATCGAGTTTGTCCATGACAATAACAAGTGTTTGATCAACCAGCGTGAAGTTCACCGCGATACTCACAGTTTCAAAAATGCACTGCGCAGCGCACTGCGTGAAGATCCAGACGTGATCTTGGTCGGTGAGTTGCGCGACCAAGAGACTATCAGCTTAGCTTTGACAGCTGCGGAAACGGGGCACCTGGTGTTCGGTACTCTGCACACCAGCAGCGCAGCGAAAACCATTGACCGTATTATTGATGTTTTCCCTGGCAGTGATAAAGAGATGGTGCGCTCGATGTTGTCAGAGTCATTGCGTTCAGTCATCGCGCAGAAATTATTAAAACGTATTGGTGGTGGTCGCGTGGCTTGTCATGAGATCATGATGGCGACACCTGCTATTCGCAACTTGATCCGCGAAGATAAAGTCGCTCAGATGGCGTCGGTAATTCAAACCGGTGCGGCTCATGGCATGCAGACGATGGAGCAAAATGCCAAGCAGTTGATTGCCCAAGGTTTGGTTGACCAAGCTGAGGTGGCAAAGAAAATCGAACTTGAAACATCGATGTTCTAATTAGCTGGAGCAGAATAATGGATATTGATGCTTTTTTGCAGGGGATGATCAACCAGAAGTCTTCTGATCTCTATATCACCGTCGATGCGCCGATTCTTTATCGCGTCGATGGTGAGTTACGTGCGGACGGTGAAAAGCTTTCACGTGCGGTTGTGACCTCACTGCTTGAAACCATGATGGATCATGATCGCCTGCATGAATTTCATACCAGTAAAGAAGCCAACTTTGCGATCGTGCGTCACTTTGGTCGATTTAGGGTATCTGCCTTCTATCAGCGCGAAATGCCTGGTGCTGTGATTCGCCGTATTGAAACTAAAATTCCGACCTTCGAAGAGCTTCGGTTGCCAGATGTGCTGCAAGATCTCTCGATTGCCAAGCGTGGCCTAGTGCTGGTCGTGGGTGCAACAGGCTCTGGTAAGTCGACCACTATGGCGGCGATGACTGGCTATCGTAATACCCACCGTACAGGGCATATCTTGACTGTGGAAGACCCGATTGAGTTTGTTCATGAACATCAGCGTTGCATCATTACGCAGCGTGAAGTGGGGCTTGATACTGAAAGCTATGAGGTGGCGCTCAAGAACTCACTGCGCCAAGCGCCGGATATGATTCTTATTGGCGAAATTCGCTCCCGTGAAACCATGGAATATGCAATGACCTTTGCTGAAACAGGTCACCTCTGTATGGCAACACTCCATGCGAACAACGCCAACCAAGCGTTAGAGCGCATTTTGCATTTGGTGCCGAAAGAGCAAAAAGAGCAGTTCCTGTTTGATTTATCGATGAACTTACGTGGTGTCATTGCCCAGCAGTTGATTCGCGATAAAAATGGCCAAGGGCGTCATGGCGTGTTTGAAGTGCTGCTTAATAGTCCACGAGTGTCAGATTTGATTCGTCGCGGTGATTTGCATGAACTGAAAACAACCATGGCTAAGTCACAGCAAGTGGGGATGCAGACTTTCGATCAAGCCTTGTATCAGCTGGTCGTCGATGGAAAGATTAATGAAGAAGATGCATTACACAGTGCAGATTCAGCCAATGATTTGCGCCTAATGTTGAAAACTCAGCGTGGTGATAGTTCGGGAGGCAGTAGTTTAGCCAACGTTAAGATCGATATGGACTAACATACTCACTCTTGAGTGATGACGCTTAACTGATTGAAATAAAAAGGGGTGATGCTTGCACATCACCTTTTTTACTTATTACTTCTCGCTAGTCGCCGTACTGAGTTTCAAACCAGCTCTCTAAAATAACCACTGCGGATTGGCAGTCGACATTGCCTTTGCTCAGTGCTTTGTAGCCGCCCATGGCGAATAGGTCTGAGCGCGCTTCGGTAGTCGATAGGCGCTCATCATGCAGCTCAACCGCTATGCCAAAGCGGCCATGAAGTCGATTGGCAAACTTTTTCGCTCTTGGGGTAATGGTTTCTAAATCGCGGCCATGTAGGTCGGTTGGTAATCCCACCACCACTAAGTCAGGTTGCCACTCTTTAATTTGTTTTTCGATATCATCCCAGTTTGGAATGCCATCATTGGCTTTGAATGCTTTGAGTGGTGACGCGGTGCCAGTAATTTCTTGGCCAATAGCGCTGCCAATACTCTTGGTACCAAAATCAAAGGCCATAATAGTTCTAGACATAATTACTCTTTACGAATGGGGTTAGGCGTGGCCGATGTCGCTTGAAAGCTGAGCTACGTTAATCCCCAACATTTGAACCGCTTTTTGCCAGCGCTCGTTAATTGGGGTATCAAACATCACGTTAGGGTCAGCTTCTACGGTAAGCCATGAGTTTTCAGATAGCTCAATCTCAAGTTGCCCTGCTTCCCAACCTGAATAGCCTAGAGCAACGATATAATGATTCGGCTCTGCTTCGGTGCCCAATACACTGAGGATGTCTCTCGATGTCGTCACCGAAAGGTAATCACTCATTTTGATGCTCGATTCATAGTTATCTTTCGGCTGGTGGAGAATAAAGCCACGGTCTTCTGAAACAGGCCCACCATTAAGAACCGGCTTGTCTAAGCTTTCTGTTTGAAGTTTAGGGTGAGACGCTTGAACATCGACTTTTTCGAGCATCTTACCTATGGTGATATCAATCGGTGCATTGATCATCAGCCCCATTGCACCATCTTCATTATGCTCGCAAACGTAAATAACACTGCGCTGAAAGTATGGGTCTTTCATCCCCGGCATTGCCACTAAAAAATGGTTGGTTAAGTTCATAGTCACTCCAACTCAAAATGGGGCGATCAATGACCGCCCTATGATTAGCATGGCAAATTATTTTGATTCTTTTAGGCGACGCTCAATTGCGTCCATAAGTTTGCCAGTAATAGAGACATCAAAAGCTGCTTCGATTTCACGAATGCACGTCGGGCTCGTTACGTTGATCTCAGTTAGCTTATCGCCAATCACATCCAGACCAACAAAGATAAGTCCTTTTTCTTTAAGTGTAGGCGCTACTGCTTCGGCGATCTTTTTATCTGTCTCGCTAAGTGGGCGAGCTTCACCTGTACCGCCAGCTGCTAGGTTGCCACGAGTCTCACCTTTTGCAGGAATACGCGCTAGGCAATATGGCATTGGTTCACCATCAACAACCAAGATACGTTTGTCACCGTTACTGATATCAGGGACGAAAGTCTGCGCCATTGCGTAGTTCTGACCATGGTTAGTCAGGGTCTCGATAATCACAGATACGTTTGGATCGCCTTCTTTAACGCGGAAGATAGACGCGCCACCCATACCATCAAGCGGCTTAAGAATTACATCACCATGCTTTTCACGGAACTGCTTAATCTTCTCTGCTTTACGCGTCACGATAGTGGTCGGTGTTAGCTCAGGGAACCAAGCCGTAAACAGCTTTTCGTTACAATCGCGTAGGCTTTGCGGTTTGTTGACGATCAGTGTGCCTTGCTCTTCAGCGCGCTCTAGGATGTAAGTGGCGTAGATGTATTCCGTATCAAACGGAGGATCTTTACGCATCAGTACCGCATCTAGCTCTGAAAGCTCGATAGTTTGCTCAGATTTGAACTCATACCAACCCGTTGGATCTTCTTTAAGCTCAACCACTTTAGTATCAGCAACTGCTACACCTTGGTCTAGGTGAAGGTCATCCATTTCCATGTAGTGGATTTCGTAGCCGCGGCGCTGCGCTTCAAGCATCATGGCAAAGCTAGAGTCTTTCTTGATGTTAATGGACGAGATAGGGTCCATTACGATACCTAATTTGATCATATTATTCTCCGTCTAACCAAGATCGCCGAAACGAACTTGCAGGGCTGTAATTGCAGTAAGCGCCGCCGTTTCGGTACGTAGTACACGTGGGCCGAGTAGCGTCTCTTCAAATTTGTAGTTTTCCGTCATACCGATCTCTTCCGCTGATAAGCCACCTTCTGGGCCAATCAACAGACGCACCTTCTCTACTGGTGTTGGTAGAGTATTGATCGAGTATTTTGCACGCGGGTGGAGGTTCAGTTTTAGACCGTCATATTCCTCTCCACACCACGCTTCTAATTGCATGATTGGGCGGATTTCTGGGACTGTGTTGCGACCACACTGCTCACAAGCACTGATGGCGATCTTTTGCCATTGGGCGAGTTTTTTCTCGAAACGTTTTTGATCGAGTTTGACACCACAGCGCTCTGAAATCAGAGGGGTAATCGTGTTTACACCAAGCTCTACCGACTTCTGGATGGTGAATTCCATCTTATCGCCACGTGAAATAACTTGGCCTAAGTGAAGGTCGAGTGGTGATTCTGAGCTGCGTTCGACACGTTGAGTAATATTCACTTCAACGTTTTTCTTTGAAACGCTAGCGATCTCTGCTGGGAACTCAGCGCCACTGCCGTCAAACAGCAGTACTTCTTGTCCCTCTTTCATGCGTAATACACGGCCAATATGGCCTGCGGCATCATCGCAGAGCATGAGAGAGCCTAACTGATTAATGGCTTCTGGGTGATAGATTCGTGGGATTCGCATTGTGTTTCGATTTCCAGCAAGAGGTTTTGAGATAACCTCTAACATGGATGCTTTTATGCGAAAAAACAAGGGGCAGAGAGAGTTTCCAATTAATTACTGGAAACTCTCAATTTCATAACGCTGTGAGAGCTATAGCGCTTGGCAAGCTTGGTAAACAAATCGGTTGTGATTACCTTGGATTTTGAAGATACGCTCTTCACGTTTGCATTCCCACTTATCTACTGGGAACTGCTTGTTCCATGCTGTCATCAACTGCTTCTGCTGTTTGGACAATTTAAAGCCGTACTCTTGACTCATGTAGAGGTAAGTACGCGCAATTGAGCCTTTTGCTCTATCAGGTGGCATGACCTTACGTTGCTTAAAGTTAACCTGCATTTCGCAGCGTCCGTAGCTAATGCCATCAACACCGTTCCACTGGCTGAAGTTGTAGTTAGAACGGTCGCCATTCACTTCTCCAATAGCCGGAGTCAGGTTATGCAGATCCGCTTCCATCAGACGGAAGGTTTTATCGTTCTTAGTACAGTTTTTACGTCCGCCAGTTTGCCAACATTGACGCTGGTGGCCAAATTGCCAAGCTGGGACGACATGCTCCCATTCTATTCGAGAAGCGCGCTTTTGTTGTTTACGGACTTGGTAACCACACGACTCTAAATCAGGTGTTCCTTTACGTCCTTGCCATTCAATATCACAACCACAGTAAAAACTGGTTGGGTGATCGGCGTAAATTTTTACGGCTTCTTTTTTTGCTTTGGAGAAAGAAGAGGGTGGAGCAGCATGGCTAGTAACACTGAAAAGTGTCAATAATAGACTGAAAAATAGGATTCTTTTCATGGAATTTTGTATTAGAAAAGTAGTATGAATTACAGTCTAACACGCAATTATGGCTGGTATTGATGAGAATTGTCTTAATTAGGTCAGTTGTTTGCCAGTGAAACTTAACGTCTGTTGGCACTGTTGGCAGCGGTAACTGGCTTGGTTTCGCAGTACTTTATTATGGCGGCGAATGGAAAGGGGATAGGTCGTACAGGCGCAAAGATATTCAAAGGTTTTCCCTTGTACGGAAGTGACTTCGAAGCTATGGGTTGTTTTTGCTGGCACTTTAAAGACGGCTTCCATCACGCCTTGCCATTCTTTCCCGTGCGGCTTAACGCGACCATAGACTTGGTAGGTAATCAGATGAGCAACTTCATGCGGAATCACATCTGTAAGGAAAGCCTGCTGGTTTTCTTCAAATAGCGTTGGGTTGAGACGAATCTCATTTAGCTGCAGGTAGGCTTTACCCGCGGCTTTACCGCGCAGTTTGTAGTTTAATTTTGGCTGAGTAAATGTGCGTTTGAAGGAGACCTGAGCCTGCTGGATGCAGTTAGCTATCACTTTATGTGCACGATAATTGAGTTCAGAATCCACAACCACTCCTAAATAAACGCCCCAGCTCAAATGGCTGGGGCGCATCATAGATCGAAATGGCTTCGCTTGTTAAGGGTGATGTTTCTTCTTGATGGTTTCATGGTAAGCGTGCCAAGTACCATAGCCAAGGATTGGCATGGTAAACAGCATACCGATACCGTAGGTGGCAAAGCCGACAAGAATACCGCCACAAATCAGCGCCGCCCAAACAATCATCGCAGGGATGTTTGATTTAACCGCGTTAAAGCTGGTGAATACGGCGGTCATCATATCGACGCGGCGTTCCATCATTACCGGGATAGAGAACGCGGAAATACTAAACACCACACAAGCTAGGACGAAGCCAACCAGTGAACCTATGACGAGGAAAGGCATAAATTCGGTGAGCGGTGCGCCTTGTACCGAAGGGTAGAGGGCATGAAGTAGCGCGGCAATACGCATCCAGAAAATCATACACACCGCCAATAGCACCGCAAATGCCCACTGTGAGGAGGAGTTACGGCTAATGGCTTTCATGGAGTGGATTAAGCTGGCGCTATGGCCTTTTTCTCGTTCCCAAGCGGCATCGTATAAGCCTAAAGCGAGGAAAGGGCCAATGAGCATATAGACCACTAGACTTGGCATGACTACTAGGTGAGTGCCTTGCCATTGAACGAGTAGCACAATGCCGATTGCTGCTGCCATAAAGCATAACCCATAGAAAGCACTGATTAAGGGCATTCTAACAAAGTCATGCAGGCCAAGAGACAGCCAGTGGAATGGTGCTGAAATACTGAGTTGATTACACGGAATCGTGCGAGCGTATTCCGAGTCTGGGACTTCTTTCTGTTTAGGTTTAAAGTCGTCTGGATTCACCGTACGAGGCATACATCCTCCTTGATCGATTCTCTATGTAGACTAAATTCGCTGGCAAATTTAGCGTTGGAAACTCGATGCCCGGCTTGGCGACTTCTGGGATGTAAGCGGCGCATCAGTTAACGCAAACGAGCTTTCATCGCTGAAATTGCTCGTTAACATATTTTTAACTATTGACCCCATGGCAAAAAAATACAAATTTACGCCATAAATTTATCCCTAAAGAAAAAGGGCTTTTGGTTACCCAAAAGCCCTTTTCAATTCTATTACGTCTTAAATTTTAATTACTTAAGACCAGCGAACTCTGCAAGAATCGCTGCTTTGTCTGTCGCTTCCCATGGGAACTCTTCACGACCAAAGTGACCGTATGCCGCAGTCTTCTTATAGATAGGCTGAAGCAGGTTCAGCATTTCTTGTAGACCGTATGGACGTAGGTCGAAGTTCTGACGAACAGCTTCGATGATGATCTCGTGGGCAACTTTCTCAGTACCAAACGTTTCAACCATGATAGACGTTGGATCTGCTACACCGATAGCGTAAGACAGTTGGATTTCACAACGGTCAGCCATGCCAGCTGCTACGATGTTTTTCGCTACGTAACGCGCTGCGTATGCTGCAGAACGGTCTACTTTTGATGGATCTTTACCAGAGAATGCACCGCCACCGTGACGAGCTGCGCCGCCGTAGGTATCTACGATGATCTTACGACCTGTTAGACCACAGTCACCCATAGGACCACCGATTACGAAACGGCCAGTTGGGTTGATAAAGAAGTTAGTCTCTTTGTTGATCCACTCAGAAGGCAGTACTGGCTTGATGATCTCTTCCATTACTGCTTCACGTAGATCTGGAGTCGAGATTGAATCACAGTGCTGAGTTGAAAGAACAACTGCATCGATACCAACGATCTTACCTTGATCATATTGGAACGTTACCTGAGATTTCGCATCTGGGCGAAGGAAGTCTAGCTTGCCATTCTTACGAACTTCCGCTTGTTTTTCTACAAGACGGTGAGAGTAAGTAATTGGTGCAGGCATTAGAATTTCAGTTTCGTTGGTTGCATAACCAAACATGATGCCTTGGTCGCCAGCGCCCTGATCTTTAGGGTCTGCTTTATCAACACCTTGGTTGATGTCTGGAGACTGCTTGCCGATAGTGTTTAGAACCGCACAAGAATTAGCATCAAAACCCATGTCTGAGTGAACATAACCAATTTCACGTACTGTCTCACGAGTGATCTCTTCGATATCAACCCATGCAGAAGTAGTTACTTCACCACCAACCATTACCATGCCGGTTTTTACGTAAGTTTCACACGCAACACGTGCTTTAGGGTCTTGTTCTAGAATCGCATCAAGTACTGCATCAGAAATTTGGTCTGCAATTTTATCTGGATGACCTTCTGATACTGACTCAGAAGTGAACAGGTGCTTAGCCATGTGAGCTCCACTTTATCGATTGAGAGTGACCAGTTTTATTAACTCATCACTATTAAATAATATTAGTAATTGTAGGTGTATCTACATCTAGACGTCTATTCTAATTTTGATTGCTCGAATTACAAGCTCTTTTTTTTCATCAATCATAACTAAACGTTTGCTTTACTGTGTTTATATATAGACAACTTGAGGGTAAAGGGAGCGAAATCTCGGAAAATTGTGAGCTTTTGGCTTGGAAAACGTTTGCAGTGCCCCAAGTGCTTTGAGAGAATTATTATTCACACACTTATTTGATTCGCTTAATGCATTCAGGAGCTGACATGTCTTCTCGTCAACATCTCGCAAACGCAATCCGTGCTCTAAGTATGGATGGTGTACAACAAGCTAACTCTGGTCACCCAGGTGCACCTATGGGTATGGCTGACATCGCTGAAGTTCTTTGGCGTTCTCACCTAAACCACAACCCGGCTAACCCTGAGTGGGCTGACCGCGACCGTTTTGTTCTGTCTAACGGCCACGGTTCTATGCTGATATACTCTCTACTGCACCTTGCAGGTTACGAGCTATCAATTGACGATCTGAAAAACTTCCGTCAGCTGCATTCTAAGACTCCAGGCCACCCTGAGTACGGCTACGCACCAGGTGTTGAAACAACAACAGGTCCTCTAGGTCAAGGTATCACTAACGCTGTGGGTATGGCGCTTGCTGAGAAAACTCTAGCAGCACAATTCAACAAAGAAGGCCACGACATCGTTGACCACTTCACTTATGCATTCATGGGTGACGGCTGTCTGATGGAAGGTATCTCGCACGAAGCATGTTCTCTAGCTGGTACGCTAGGTCTTGGTAAGCTAATCGCATTCTGGGATGACAACGGTATCTCAATTGATGGTGAAGTAGAAGGTTGGTTCTCTGACGACACACCTAAGCGTTTTGAAGCGTACGGCTGGCACGTAATCCCTGCAGTAGACGGTCACGATCCAGAAGCGATCAATGCTGCTATTGTTGCAGCGAAAGCTGACCCACGCCCAACTCTAATCTGTACTAAGACGATCATCGGTTTTGGTTCACCTAATAAGTCTGGTTCACACGATTGTCACGGTGCTCCACTAGGCGCTGAAGAAATTGCAGCAACTCGCAAAGAACTTGGTTGGGAACACGGTCCATTTGAAATCCCAGCAGACATCTATGCAGAGTGGGATGCGAAAGAAGCAGGCGCAGCTAAGGAAGCAGCGTGGAACGCTAAGTTCGATGCATACGCAGCAGCTTACCCAGCTGAAGCGGCTGAGCTTAAGCGTCGCCTAAACGGCGAGCTACCTGCCGAGTGGGAAGAGAAAGCAAACGCAATCATTGCTGATCTTCAAGCTAACCCAGCAAACATCGCATCACGTAAAGCGTCTCAAAATGCGCTAGAAGCGTTTGGTGCTATGCTACCAGAATTCCTAGGCGGCTCTGCTGACCTTGCACCATCTAACCTAACTATGTGGTCTGGCTCTAAGTCAGTATCTGCTGAAGATGCGTCTGGTAACTACATCCACTACGGTGTCCGTGAATTTGGTATGACGGCTATCATGAACGGTATTGCGCTGCACGGTGGTTTCGTACCATACGGCGCTACTTTCCTAATGTTCATGGAATACGCTCGTAACGCAATGCGTATGGCTGCTCTGATGAAAGTTCAGAACATCCAAGTTTACACACACGACTCTATCGGTCTTGGCGAAGATGGCCCAACTCACCAACCAGTTGAGCAAATGGCTTCTCTACGTCTAACGCCAAACATGAGCACATGGCGTCCATGTGACCAAGTGGAATCTGCAGTAGCTTGGAAACTGGCTATCGAGCGCAAAGACGGTCCAACGTCTCTAATCTTCTCTCGTCAAAACCTTGCACAGCAAGAGCGTAACGAAGAGCAAGTTGCAAACATCGCTCGCGGTGGTTACATCCTGAAAGATTGTGCAGGCAAACCAGAGCTTATCCTTATCGCAACCGGTTCTGAAGTTGAGCTAGCAGTAGAAGCAGCTGCACAGCTAACAGCTGAAGGTAAGCAAGTACGCGTTGTTTCAATGCCATCAACAGATGCATTTGACAAGCAAGACGCTGAGTACCGTGAGTCTGTACTTCCATCTGACGTAACGGCACGTATCGCTGTTGAAGCTGGTATCGCAGACTTCTGGTACAAGTATGTTGGCTTCGGTGGCAAGATCATCGGTATGACAACGTTTGGTGAATCTGCTCCAGCAGGTGAACTGTTCAAGATGTTCGGTTTCACCACTGAAAACGTAGTGAACACAGCGAAAGAACTACTTTCTTAATTTAGTTCGTATCGACAAAAAAGAGAAAACCGAGCAATTTGGCTCGGTTTTTTTATATTGGCTTCATTAAGTTTAAAAGTTATTCAAACTCATTACCCCAGTTATCTTTTTCTTTACGACCACATACTTTACATGTCACGTATCGATCCATGTCGTAGTAATGTCCACCGTTGATAAAGGAGTGAGCCATCAGCTTAATTCTTCCAAGCAAAGAACGATCACTGTCGTAGCTGCTCGTTTTTCTCACTAAGACTTCGCTATGGGGCGTTTCTTGTGAGCATTGCTTACAAAAGTGGGTAGCTGGGTAACCAGACATAGTCATTTCCTTTGGTTGATGAAACTAGAAAAGAAACAGCCAACAGAAAACCACTTATCTATCTGTTAATAAAACATATTGTCCATATATTAATCAAGTTTTATAGAGTTGATGCTTAGGCACATATCACGAATTTAATGCGCTTTGGATGGCTATCGGTTACTATTTGTGACACGAAAATCATGTAGGGCGATGGAATCATGCTAAAAGTTGCGATCAATGGATTTGGACGTATCGGTCGTAATGTACTGCGTGCAGTATATGAAAGTGGAAAGAACCAAAAAATCAAAATTGTTGCGGTGAATGAACTGGCTCAACCCGATGCCATGGCGCATCTACTTCAGTATGACACCAGCCATGGACGTTTTGGTAAGAAGATCTCCAATGACCAAGAGCATATTTATGTTCACCATGATGCTCCGCATGAAGGGACGGGCGAGTTTGACTCAATCCGCATCCTGCATTTAAGCGATATCGAGCTTTTGCCATGGCGAGATCTAGAAGTTGATTTGGTTCTAGACTGTACTGGTGTATTTGGCTCTCAAGTTGACGGGCAAGAGCATATAAAGGCTGGCGCTAAAAAAGTGCTGTTTTCGCATCCAGGTGCGAGTGATTTAGACAACACCATTATTTATGGTGTGAACCATGACACGCTAAAAGCCGAACACAAAGTCGTTTCCAATGGCTCGTGTACCACTAACTGTATCGTTCCTATCATCAAAGCCCTCGATGATGCGTTTGAAATCGAATCTGGCACCATTACGACCATCCACTCATCAATGAATGATCAGCAGGTCATTGACGCTTACCACTCTGACTTGAGACGAACTCGAGCTGCGAGCCAATCCATCATACCTGTTGATACTAAGTTGCATAAGGGTATTGAAAGAATCTTCCCGAAATTTTCTAACAAATTTGAGGCAATTTCAGTACGAGTGCCCACTGTTAACGTCACTGCGATGGATTTAAGTGTCACAATTAATACAAATGTGAAAGTTAATGACGTAAATCAAACCATTGTTAACGCATCTCAGTGTACATTACAGGGGATTGTTGACTATACTGAAGCGCCGCTCGTTTCAATCGACTTTAATCATGATCCCCATAGCGCGATTGTCGATGGTACACAGACACGAGTAAGTAACGGGCACTTAGTTAAAATGCTTGTTTGGTGTGACAACGAATGGGGCTTTGCGAACCGCATGCTGGATACGGCGCTCGCAATGCAAGCTGCAAAATAAGTCGTAATGTAGCGATGGAGAAATATTTATTTTTATACTTGAAATAAATAATCAGCGTCTCCATATCAAAACCAGTTTGAAGAATTTATAGGTCTGGCAGGGTTGCCGGGCTACTGAAAAACTTTACTTATTGAATATTTGAGAGGACACATCATGTCTGTAATCAAGATGACTGACCTGGAACTAGCAGGTAAACGTGTATTTATCCGTGCGGACCTAAACGTACCAGTAAAAGAAGGCAAAGTGACTTCTGATGCACGTATCCTAGCATCTCTACCAACGATCAAGCACTGTCTAGAAGCAGGCGCTAAGGTTATGGTTACTTCTCACCTAGGTCGTCCAACTGAAGGTGAATACGCAGAAGAGTTCTCTCTACAACCTGTAGTTAACTACCTAAACGACGCACTAGATTGCGAAGTTAAACTAGCGAAAGATTACCTAGATGGCCTAGAGCTAAACACTGGGGAACTTGTTGTTCTTGAAAACGTTCGCTTTAACAAAGGCGAAAAGAAGAACGAAGAAGAGCTATCTAAGAAGTACGCTGCACTATGTGACATCTTCGTAATGGACGCATTCGGTACAGCTCACCGTGCACAAGCATCTACTCACGGTGTTGGCATGAACGCACCTGTTGCGTGTGCTGGTCCTCTACTAGCTGCTGAACTTGAAGCATTAGGTAAAGCAATGGACAACCCAGAGCGTCCACTTGTTGCTATCGTTGGTGGCTCTAAAGTTTCTACTAAACTAACAGTTCTAGAATCTCTATCTAAAGTTGCTGACCAACTAGTTGTTGGTGGTGGTATCGCGAATACATTCATCGCAGCTGAAGGCCACAATGTAGGTAAGTCTCTATACGAAGCAGACCTAGTTGAAACTGCTCAGAAGCTAATGAAAGAGTGTGCAATTCCAGTTGCGACTGACGTTGCATGTGCAAAAGCTTTCGATGAGAACGCAGAAGCTGAAATCAAGCACGTATCTGAAGTTGCTGATGACGACATGATTTTCGACCTAGGTCCAGAGTCAACTGCAGCATTAGCTGAAATTATCGCTAACGCAAAAACTATCCTTTGGAACGGCCCTGTAGGCGTATTCGAGTTTAAGAACTTCGAAGCGGGTACAGCTGGTATCTCTAAAGCAATCGCTGAGTCTGCAGGCTTCTCTGTAGCAGGTGGTGGTGACACGCTAGCTGCTATCGACAAGTTCGGTATCAAAGCTGACGTATCTTACATCTCTACTGGTGGTGGTGCATTCCTTGAGTTTGTTGAAGGTAAAGTACTTCCTGCGGTAGCAATGCTTGAAGAGCGCGCTAAGTAATTAGGTGAAAGCGGGAGAGTTAATCTCCCGCTTTCTTGTTTGCTGCACATCACACTTTTTTGCTAGAATAGCGCGAGTTGTGAGCAAACGTTTGCAAGAATTTAAACTTAACAAGTTTTATTTTTAAAACGACAGATAAATAGGATTAAATCCATGTCTAAGATCTTCGATTTCGTAAAACCAGGTGTTATCTCTGGCGACGACGTACAGAAAGTATTTGAAGTAGCAAAAGAGAACAAATTTGCACTTCCAGCAGTAAACGTTGTTGGTACTGACTCTGTAAACGCAGTACTAGAAGCAGCAGCGAAAGTTAAATCTCCTGTTGTTGTTCAGTTCTCTAACGGCGGTGCAGCTTTCTTCGCTGGTAAAGGCGTTAAACTTGAAGGTCAAGGTGCTCAAATCCTTGGTGCTGTAGCTGGTGCTAAATACGTTCACGCTGTAGCTGAAGCTTACGGTGTGCCAGTAATCCTACACACGGACCACGCTGCTAAGAAACTTCTTCCATGGATCGACGGTCTACTAGACGCGGGCGAAGAGTTCTTCGCTCAAACTGGTAAACCTCTATTCTCTTCTCACATGCTAGACCTTTCTGAAGAGTCTCTAGAAGAGAACATCGAAACATGTGCTAAGTACCTAGAGCGCATGGCTAAAATGAACATGACAATCGAGATCGAACTTGGTTGTACTGGTGGTGAAGAAGACGGCGTTGATAACTCTGATATGGACGCATCTGAGCTTTACACTTCTCCAGAAGACGTTGCATACGCATACGAGAAACTAAGCGCAGTTAGCCCACGTTTCACTATCGCTGCATCTTTCGGTAACGTACACGGTGTTTACAAGCCAGGTAACGTTGTTCTAACTCCAACTATTCTACGTGACTCTCAAGCATACTGTGCAGAGAAGTTTGGTATTGCACCTAACGCTCTAAACTTCGTATTCCACGGTGGTTCTGGTTCTACTGAAGCAGAAATCCAAGAGTCTATCGGCTACGGCGTTATCAAAATGAACATCGATACTGATACACAGTGGGCTACATGGGATGGTATCCGTGCATACGAAGCGGAAAACCGCGATTACCTACAAGGTCAAATCGGTAACCCAACTGGCGAAGACGCACCAAACAAGAAGTACTACGATCCACGCGTATGGCTACGTGCTGGTCAAGCTTCAATGGTAGCTCGTCTAGAGAAAGCATTCGCTGACCTAAATGCAGTAGACGTACTATAATTCGTCTCAACTGATTGTTAAAAAACCCGCTCATTTGAGCGGGTTTTTTTATATCTGATACATCACGATTTAAAGACGCATAGGCGAAGAAAAAGTCTGGTGAAATGTAAAATCTTTGCGTAATCTGTAACAAGCCGATATCAGAGTTTTCTGATAAACCTTTGTTTTTGTTCTCTTTGCAAAAACTTGACTTTGAGAAAGGTCAAAAATGAGATATCGTGCCAAAAAACTGACATTACTTCAGTGAATGTATAGGGATGTCGTTGTTAATTAGTAATAGAAAGCAGTTTGGTCCATAGATTTTAGAGGATATAAATATGGCAGGTGAATCAGCGGGAATTGAAACTCCCCTAGTTGATGGTTTAAGCTACGCAAATAATTGGCTAACAAATAATTCTGATTTACTGGTTCAGTACGGTGTGAATATCATCTCAGCGGTTCTGATCCTGTTTATCGGTAACATTATCGTAAAAACAGTAGCGAATAGTGTTTCTAAAGTATTAGAAAAGAAAGACATGGACAAAGCGGTTGTTGGGTTCGTTCATGGATTAGTTCGTTACCTACTATTCGTTATCGTTCTAATTGCAGCATTAGGTCGTGTTGGCGTTCAAACCGCTTCTGTCGTGGCGGTTATCGGTGCAGCCGGTCTTGCTGTTGGTCTTGCTCTACAAGGTTCATTATCTAACTTTGCTGCTGGTGTACTTATCGTTGCGTTCCGTCCATTTAAGTCTGGTGACTACGTGGAAATTGGTGGTGTAGCAGGTAGTGTAGAATCGATTCAAATTTTCCAAACGGTACTAAAAACTCCTGATAACAAAATGGTCGTAGTACCAAACTCAGGTGTTATCGGTAGCCCAATCACCAACTACTCTCGACACGCAACGCGTCGTGTTGACCTTGTTATCGGTGTTTCATACGGTGCGGATCTTAAGCAGACTAAGAAAGTCATTCGTGAAGCGCTAGAAAAAGATGAGCGTATTCTGAAAGATCCTGATATCCAAATCGGTGTTCTGGCTCTTGCTGACTCTTCAGTGAACTTTGTTGTTCGCCCTTGGTGTAAGACAGCGGATTACTGGGATGTATATTTCGACTCAACTCAAGCAATTAAAGAAGCGCTTGATGAAGCGGGTATTGAAATTCCATTCCCACAAATGGATGTTCATTTGAACAAAGTAGAAGCTTAATTTTAGCGATACTAACGATTAATAAGCGAGGCCATAGAGCCTCGCTTTTTTACATCTCAATAACAGGGTTTTCTAACGCTTGCAAGATATCCATTAAACGTGAGCTTGGCAGCCCAATCGTGAAGTCCGGTTTACCAGGGGTGTATAACAACTCGTTTGAGCTAAACAAGTTACGATCGACGATGATTGGAATATGACTCGGTATGCCAAATGGGCACACTGCGCCTGGCACACAGCCTATGGCCTCGGTCATTTCATCATTATCGACAATCGACGGTCGCTTACCCGTTATTGCTTTAATCCCCTTACTGTTTAATCGGCTATCTTTATCGGTTAATAGCAGAGCATATCCTGCCCCTTTTAGCTTTAAAAACAGGCTTTTACTGTGGGTTCCTGTCCAGCCAAGTTCCTTAGCAACCTTCTCGTCGGTAACAAAGTCGAGAATAGGTTCGTGTTGCCACTCTTGATAGTTAATGGACAAGCTTTGCAGTAGTCCTTTGTTGAATTGGTAAATCGTTTCGAGTTTATCCATGTAGCACCTAGATAAATTGGTTCAGTAACTCATTTGCCAAAATGGCCGCAATGACAAACATCATAACGGCAACGGTGATATCAATTCCTTGCTTCACTCGCGGTTGTGACAACATTGGGCCGAGTTTTGCTGCTCCTATTGAAAGAGCAAAGAACCAGACTAGCGAGGCCAGCATCGTTCCTACTGCAAATGCTATACGATCGTCTCCTTCGAATTGACCACCTATCGAGCCGAGAATGACCACTGTATCAAGATAAAGGTGTGGATTAAGCACCGTAACGGCCAGTGCCCCAAGAATGACAGCTCTTTTTCCTCGCTGTGTATGTTGGTTCGCATCTTCATCTTTTTGTGCATAGAAAGCGCTTTTTAATGACAACAAACCATACACGGACAAGAAAGCGATTCCTCCTAGGGTGACCAATAATAATAAGGTGTCATTTTGCGCCAGTAACGCTCCGCCACCAAAGATACCTAATGAGATAAACACAATGTCGAGGACGCTGCATATCGTTGCGGTCGTTAGGTGATGTTGACGCTTGATACCTTGATTCAAAACATAAGCATTTTGAGCGCCAATGGGAATGATCATGCTCGCTCCGAGGCCGAAACCTTGCAGTAGAAGCCAAAGGTTCATGGCTAAGTCTCCAAATTATTTGTTGATGGCGACAAAGATAAGCAAGCTAGTGATATAAGTATATTTAATATTATTTATGCTATATAAGTAACTCTAATATTAAGAGGAGGGGGAGTTATGCGTGGCTTAGATTATCGTTGGATAGAAGCCTTAGAAGCCGTGGTGAGTTATGGCAATTTCGAACGAGCGGCTGAAGCGCTATTCGTGTCTCAATCCGCGGTTTCACAGCGAGTGAAGCAGCTAGAGAAGTTCTTGGCTCAGCCAGTTTTAGTCAGAGAGCAGCCGCCCAAACCGACGCCGGTTGGCCAAAAATTATTGGCTTTATATCAGCAGGTGCAATTGCTAGAAACGGAATTTATCCCTGAGCTGGATGGGAATAAAGTAGGCAAAGTACAACGAGCTGCGATCGCAACTAATGCAGACAGCTTAGCCACTTGGTTACTGCCAGCGTTAGCGCCTGTGATGAAGTCGAGAGATGTTGAACTAAACTTAGCCGTATACGGTGAAGGTCGCACTCTCGATAAGCTGAAAAATGGTGAAGTGATTGGGGCCTTAAGCATGGAGCCTAAGGCAATGGTGGGTTGTGAAGCTAACTACTTAGGCCGAATGGACTATGTTTGTGTCGCCAGTCCGGAGTTTGCTGCCAGTTATTTCCCCCATGGGGTGAATCGAGAGGCTTTACTAGACGCGCCAGCAGTCTCATTCGATCAATATGATCAACTGCATCGAGACTTCCTCAAATTGCACTTTAATATCTCATCTGATGCAGTGACACATCATCATGTCGCAAGCTCTGAAGCATTTGTTAATCTTGCTCTGATGGGGTGTGCTTATTGTTTGATCCCTAAATTGCAGATTGAGAAGGAGCTAGCATTAGGTGAGTTGGTTGATTTGATGCCTGACTTCTTTATGAGCTTTCGTATTTATTGGCATCATTGGCAGCTTGAAACGGCTTTGTTGAGTGAAATTACTCAGGCAATCATCAATCACACCAAAGACTTGTTACCCAAATAGGCCATGAATCAGTTTTTTGAGGTTAATTCTTTGTCAGAACTTGAGCGGGTCTGTGGTCTAAATTTGATCGCTATCTATGATGTAAAGAACTGCATTTAAAATGGTGATGAAGTATGAATGTATTTTCTAAAGTTGCAGCAACGCTATCGCTGTCTGTAATTAGTTTTGCCTCTTTTGCAACCAGCCCGGATTTTCCACACCTTGTTACGACAGGGTATGGCGAAGTTATCGCTAAACCTGATATGGCCCAATTTTCGGTAAAAGTGGTCGACTCAACAATGACCGCAGAGCAGGCGAAGCAGTCGGTAGACAGCAGTGTCACGGCATTCTTAAAGGCATTAAGTGACGAGGGTGTTGAGAATGACGATATCTCTAGCTCTAACCTTTATATTACGCCTCAATATCACTATCCGAAGAAAGGTAAGCCTGAGCTTGTTGGTTACCGAGCATCACGCAGTATTACGGTGACTGTTGAGGAACTTTCGGATCTCAATCGATATTTAGACTTGGCGCTGAACTCAGGAATCAATCAAGTCGATAACATTCAGTTGAAGGTAAAAGATCAGGCAAAATACCAGCAGCAAGCGCGCCTTGAAGCCATTAAAGATGCGAATAGTAAAGCAGAGTCTCTTGCCAAAGGGTTCGGGAAAAAGATTAATGGTGTATGGCGTATCGACTATAACATGTCGGGAAATCAGCCAATTTTGATGCGTTCTATGGCGATGGATGCGAGAACAGAATCAAACAGTTATCAAGACTCAAGTATTGCTATCCGTGACCGAGTTGATGTGATTTACAAGTTAGACTAGAGCTAATTTGAACGCTTTATAAATAAAAAGAGGGCATAAGCCCTCTTTTTATTTAATTGAGTGATTTACTCTAACTAATTATAGAACGTGCACAGATGCAGTGTTGGTTGTGCCTGAAGCAACTAGTGCACCAGAAACCATAACAACGATGTCGCCTTTGTTACCTAGGCCTGATTCTAGAGCGATTTCTTTACCCGCGATGTAGAATGCGTCAGTGCTTTCGATTGAATCAACAACAACTGGTGTAACACCTTTAGTTAGAACTAGCTGTGCAGCAGTCTTAGTGTTAGTTGTTAGAGCGATGATGTTCGCAGTTGGGAAGTACTTACGTACTGAACGTGCAGACTTACCGCCTTCAGTTGCAACAACAATTAGTGGAGCAGCTAGTTTTTCAGCTGTGTCTACAGCACCTTTACATACCGCTTCAGTGATACGTAGACGTGGGCTGTCTAGACGAGAACCTAGTTCAGCTTTAAGCGCTGAGTCAGTACGGTTCGCGATTTGAGCCATGATAGTCACTGCTTCAACTGGGTACTTACCTTTAGCAGTTTCACCAGAAAGCATTACTGCGTCAGTACCGTCCATCACTGCGTTAGCAACGTCGCCAGCTTCTGCACGAGTAGGGCGTGGGTTGTTGATCATAGAATCAAGCATTTGTGTTGCTGTGATAACCATCTTGCGTGCACGGTTACACTTCTCGATCATCATCTTCTGAGCGAAGATTACTTCTTCTGCTGGGATTTCAACACCTAGGTCACCACGAGCAACCATGATGCCGTCAGAAAGCTCTAGGATCTCGTCGAAGTTATCAACACCTTCTTGGTTTTCGATCTTAGAGATGATGTGGATGTTCTCGCCGCCGTTTGCAGTTAGAACTTCACGGATTTCTTGAACGTCAGATGCTTTACGGATGAAAGATGCTGCAACGAAGTCAACGCCTTGCTCACAACCAAATTTAAGGTCGTTCTTATCTTTTTCAGATAGTGCAGGTAGGTTTACAGAAACGCCTGGTAGGTTAACACCTTTGTTTTCACCTAGAGCACCGTTGTTAAGAACTTTACACTTAACTTCAGTTTCAGAGGTTGAGATAACTTCCATTTCGATTAGGCCGTCATCAACAAGGATAGTGTTACCAGCGTTTAGGTCAGCGGCAAAGCCAGCGTAAGTTACTGCAACTTTGTCTTTGTTACCAACAACAGCTGTGTCAGTTGTGAAAGTGAACTCTTGACCAGCTACTAGATCAACGTCGTCGCCGTTCTCTAGTTTGATAGTGCGGATTTCTGGACCTTTAGTATCTAGTAGGATAGCTAGTTGCTTACCAGACTCTTCCATAACTTTACGGAAGTTCGCGATACGAGTGCCGTGCTCTTCATAGTCACCGTGAGAGAAGTTCAGGCGCATTACGTTCATGCCTGCATTTACTAGTTCAGTTAGCTTCTCTACAGATTCAGTTTTAGGGCCAATCGTACATACGATTTTGGTCTTTTTCATGGAAGATACTCTCCGGTCGATATAGTTACAATTTGAAAGTCGGTTATTGGTCTGAAGCCAAAGCTATTTTTAGGCATTTTGTGCCTGCCAACTTATAAAAATAGCCCGTTATGTTGTTAGCTCCAGAACTGAAAGTCTTTCATAAGTTTAGTCATTTTATGACCAACTTATTGGGATTTAATGCCGTATTTGTGTGACAAAACTAGGATATAGGCGCTAGGTTGCAAAAAAATAACGGTCAATTCTGTAATTTTTTTTCTTTTCGGTTGCGAATTCTACCACCGAATCATTTCAATATCACTGCTTAACATTTGTCTTAGGACAAGGTTTTATCTCTATTTATTAATTTTTTGGATCGAAATAAATAGACTTGAAAGTTTCGACTTGACTATAATTGCTTTCAGTTCGAAACTTTAAAGTGTTAATTAAATGTCGAAACGAAACACACAGCTAAGAAGACACGCAATATCTAATCTAGTGAACGAGAAAGGAGAGGTGAGCGTCGAAGCGCTGTCCGCTAAGTTTGAAACATCGGAAGTCACGATTAGAAAGGATCTTGCCTCACTAGAAAAAAATGGTCAGTTACTGCGTCGTTATGGTGGAGCCATTGCACTACCAAAAGAAGTGGTCAGTGACGAAATGAGTGAAAATGTTTCGATTCGAAAGAATGAGCTAGCTCGAGCCGCTGCTAAATTGATTCGTGAACATAATCGAATTGTTATTGATAGTGGCAGTACTACAGGAGCATTGATTAAACAGCTCGATGGCATGAATGGCTTAGTGGTGATGACCAACTCGCTCAACGTAGCGAATGCCCTTAACGAGTTAGAGAGTGAGCCGACTTTATTGATGACTGGCGGTACTTGGGATGCGCATTCTGAGTCCTTTCAGGGGCAAGTCGCTGAATCTGTTCTACGATCATATGACTTTGACCAATTATTTATTGGCGCGGATGGCGTCGACTTAGACCGAGGTACTACAACCTTTAATGAGTTGGTTGGTTTGAGCAAGGTGATGGCAGAAGTATCACGTGAAGTGATTGTGATGGTCGAATCAGAAAAGATCGCTCGCAAGATCCCAAACCTAGAACTGGCATGGGATGCCATCGATATCTTGATTACAAATAAAGACTTAGAGCCTGAGTACAAACAAAAAATCGAATCTCATGGCATTAAAGTGATTTGCGCATAAACAACTAAACGAATTTAAAAACTTACCGAATTTGGCCTTTGCTTGCTGCCAATCGGAATTGAAAAATGGAGTAAAACATGTGTGGAATTGTTGGTGCGGTAGCACAGCGTGATGTAGCAGAAATTTTAGTCGAAGGTCTACGCCGCTTAGAGTACCGTGGCTATGACTCAGCGGGGGTAGTGGTTGTTGATAGCGACTCTAACTTAACTCGTGTACGCCGTTTGGGCAAAGTACAAGAGTTGGCTGATGCGGTCGAACAAGAGAGCGTTGTCGGGGGGACTGGTATTGCACATACACGTTGGGCAACCCATGGTGAACCGTCTGAAGCGAATGCACACCCACATATGTCTGGCGATATCGCGGTGGTACACAATGGCATCATTGAAAACCATGAAGAATTACGTGAACTACTAAAATCTCGTGGCTACGTATTTAATTCTCAAACGGATACTGAAGTGATTGCTCATCTAGTGGAGTGGGAACTTCGCACTTCTGCATCGCTTGTTGAAGCGGTACAAAAAACCGCTAAGCAATTAGAAGGCGCTTACGGCACTGTCGCCGTTGACCGCCAAGACCCTTCTCGAATTGTCGTTGCTCGCTCCGGCAGTCCAATTGTGATTGGTTTCGGTGTTGGCGAAAATTTCCTTGCTTCTGATCAACTAGCTCTGCTTAACGTAACGCGCCGCTTTATGTATCTAGAGGAAGGCGATGTAGCAGAAATTACTCGCCGTGAAGTGACCGTGTTTGATGCAACTGGTGAACGTGTTGAACGTGATATCGCTGAATCAAATGCCGAGCACGATGCGGGAGATAAAGGCAAATACCGTCATTTCATGCAAAAAGAGATCTACGAACAACCGACAGCTCTGATCAATACGATGGAAGGTCGCATTAGTGATGACGCAGTGATAACTGAAGCGATCGGCGTTAACGCGGCAGAGATCTTAAGTAAAGTTGAGCATGTTCAGATCGTAGCTTGTGGTACTTCTTATAATGCCGGTATGACAGCACGTTACTGGTTTGAAGATATCGCTGGTGTTAGCTGTGATGTCGAAATCGCCTCTGAATTCCGCTACCGCAAATTTGTCACTCGTCCAAATAGCCTGTTGATTACGCTCTCTCAGTCTGGTGAAACGGCGGATACTTTAGCGGCTTTGCGCTTAGCCAAAGAGAAAGGCTACATGGCAGCGATGACAATTTGTAACGTGGCGGGCTCTTCGCTGGTTCGTGAGTCAGACTTTGCCTTTATGACTCGTGCCGGTGTCGAGATTGGTGTGGCATCAACCAAAGCCTTTACTACTCAACTTTCTGCGCTATTAATGCTGGTGACTGCGCTAGGCAAGCAGCAAGCTCGCGTATCTAAAGAGAAAGAAAAAGAGATCGTACAGGCTCTGCACGCACTGCCAGCGCAAATCAATGCGGCGCTTTCATTTGAAAAGGACATTGAAGCCCTAGCAGAAGATTTTGCTGATAAGCACCACACATTATTCCTAGGCCGTGGTGAGTTCTATCCAATTGCGATGGAAGCATCTCTAAAACTTAAAGAGATCTCTTACATTCACGCTGAAGCCTACGCGGCGGGTGAATTGAAACATGGCCCTCTCGCACTGATTGATGCGGATATGCCCGTTGTGGTTGTTGCGCCAAGCAATGAGCTGTTAGAGAAGCTTAAATCGAATATTGAAGAAGTACGTGCACGCGGTGGTTTACTGTATGTCTTCGCTGATGAAGAGGCTGGTTTTGAAGCGGATGAAACGATGAAGATCATCACTATGCCGCATGTCAGCGATATTACAGCGCCTATCTACTACACGATACCAATGCAGTTGTTATCGTACTACGTCGCTTTAATCAAAGGGACCGATGTTGACCAGCCTCGTAATCTTGCCAAGGCGGTAACCGTTGAATAGTTTTGTGTTTAAAATGTTGGTAGATGTACGAGAGTAATAAAGTCTCATACTAAGAGGCAGCGAAGATTCGAACTCACTGCCTTTTTAGTCTCTATTCAGTTTATAAATGACTCAACTTTAAGTGTGGAAATGTGTAATTTTTTACTTTGGACTAAAAACAATTCCGCGCATGCCAAGGCATCACTCGCGGCAGAGTGCGACAAGTACCCAGGCAGATGATAGTAATAGCGCAAGTCATTTAATTGGTAACTGGTGTGTGCCCCACTTTTCCCTGCATAACTAAATTGTTTTTCGATTTGTAGAGTATCGACGAAATACACTGGGAAATTATCCAACTGGTAGCGAGAGAAAAAGTAGGCGTTGATGAATGCTTTTTCAATACAGCACCCGTGGGCGAGTACCACTTTGCCTTTTATACGTTGCAGTAAGCGATTCATTCCCTCATCTAATTGCAGTCCTTTGGCAAGAGCTTGAGGGGTTAAACCATTAATTTTTGCTGTTTCTGGTTTGATGTACTGCCCGTGACAAATGTACCACTCTTTGGAGCTAGCGATATCAATACCCTCTAGTGTCAAGTCGACCACGCCAATCGATAATATCTTATCTCCTTGAGCGTCCACGCCTGTGGTTTCAAAGTCTAACGCAACAAAACTCAGATCTTTTAAGGTCTTCGAGGTATCCACCAAAGGTTGTTGAATATAGTCTTTTAGTTCATTGGGCCAATCGTCGATAATATGAATGGCTTGGCGTTTTTGCTCTAGAGAGAGGTGTGTTTCCCACTGCTTAAACCAACGCTTAATCATAGTTATATCCCTTTCATAAACTTCAGTTTCGCGACATCTTGCAGTTCACTGATGATCTTAAATGCATCTTTTAAATGCTTTCGTTCAAAGCTGCTGAAATCATCCGGAGCGATGTGATTATCTGGTGTGGTGCCAGCCAAAATCGCATTTAACTGGTGATGAAAACGTACCTGTGTGATGAATCGATAAGCGCCAATGATGTTTTTGACACTGTCTTTTGACAATGTACCGTGTTGAGCCGCGTAGCGAAAACGCTCTTCTGTGCCGGTTAATGAACCTCCAGCAGAAAGACTGAAAATACGGGCTAGGTCTATGATCAGATTCAAAGCGAATTTTTTAATGTTTAATGTGTTGCTGTTTGCTCCACCTTTTTCTAACACCAAATTGTTGAAAATGCCAAGTGGCGGTTGAGTGTCAATTGCGTCACGGACCAAGGCAGGGATAAAGCTTGGACTTTTTTGAATACAATCATGCAAATGTTGTTGGATCTGGTCGACAAGCTCGCGGTTGCCGTGAATGGCACGTACTTCAAGAAATACGCTAATGCTTAATAGCTTGTTGTATTCTGGGTTGGCAACCCATTTCTGATAGTAGCTTTTCCAACGCTGGACAGGCTGACACCATTTTGGATTTGCAGCCATATATTTACCATCGCATAGCGGGTAGCCACAGGCAGCTAGGCCATTGCAGATACGCATCGCCAGGTGAGTGAAGTAGAGCATGTCCTCTTCGCTAACATCGTCTGAAAGGACAATGGCACTATCTTGATCTGACAGCATATGGACTTCATTGCGCGCATGAGAGCCAGCAACCATCCATGCATAATCGCACGGAGGCGGGCCAAGCAACTCTTCACTTAATTGGATGATGCGGCGGTTAAAGGCATCCATAATCATGGACATCACGCGTCCTTGGATCTCGGCACTAACACCACTTTCAACCAAGGCTTGGAAGATGGTTTGACGTTCTTCTTTCAAAGCTGCTAATGCGTTGATTGAACTGGCATATTTTATTTTCTCAATCAAAAACAACGATTGTGTGCGGTGGTTGTGTACCAAATGTGTCGTTGTTAGAAGCCCTTTCACCTGTTTACTATGTACCACGGGTAAACAGCGAATGTTGTATTGCAGCATCAAGGAAATAGCTTGAATTACCTTAGCATCATCTTCAATCAATATAGGATTTGGCGTCATCACATCTGCAATGGGTTGATTGGTATCCATGTCTTGCGCGACGACCGATTTCGTCATGTCTCGGTCGGTGACTAAGCCAATAATATCGCCACCTTTCATCACAACGGCACATGAGCTGCGCTGTTTGCTACACATGGTCTGTGCCACACTTCGGATAGAGTCGTTCACATTAACAATTGCAATGTTTTCACTCGCGATCTCGCCAACGGTGCGAAAGAACAGTCCCTTTTCTTCTTTTCGACAAACGAACTTCACCGCCGAGCTCAAACGCACATTTGCTTGAGTAGCGAAATAATCAGCAAACTCTGGATGTTTTTCGCTGACGTATTTTAGCTCTGAGTGAGGGATCAAGTAGAGTAATGAGTCTTCAATTGCTTCGGCTTGGTAACCATCTTCGGCATTTTCCATTGGATCGAGAAAAGTAAAGCCAAACTGGTCGTCTTGTCCAAGGCGCGCGCGCAATTCACCGTTAGGCGTGCGTTGTTCGATGGCACCAGTTCGTATGATGTACAGGTAACGTTGGTCGCATAAGGCACTAAAACCAATAGAATCACCTCGCACGAGGTACTTGACTTTGACAGAGTTCGAAATGTTTTCAACCACAGACTCTGGCAGTTTATCAAAGGGGTCAATTTTGATTAAAAAGTCAAAAATATTTGGAGTGAGAGATGTGTTCATGGTACTCCCTAAAAATGAACCGGCGTTTCAAAGTGTTACTGGATGGTAAAAAAAGCAGCCTTGCGACTGCCTCTTGTTTCTCATTATGCAGGGTAATTATGATAACCCAATTGCTCAGATATGTTTTTACCTGCTTGATGCAGTAAGCCTACATAATATTCCAATCTCTTTTCATCGAAACGAATGGTAGGGAATGAGATTGAGAGACCGGCAATAATGTGGCCAAAACGGTCGTATATTGGGGCTGCTATGCAGCGAAGACCAGGTTCTTGCTCTTCGTTGTCTTCCGCAAAGTGGAGAGTACGCACTTTCTCTAATTCTTCTAGCACTTGGTCAGTGCTTTCCAGTGTTTTTTCTGTGTGCTTAATGAACTTAACACTGCTTAATGCGTCTCGGATGAAGTTTTCGTCACGACCAGAAAGTAGCACTTTGCCGATCGCAGTACTATAAAGTGGGTTACGACGACCGATGCGTGATTGCATGCGTAGGTTGTAACCAGAGTCGATTTTGTGGACGTAAATGATGGCATTTTCATCCAGTGCACCAAGGTGTAAGGCTTCATTTGTCTGGTTTGAAATAAGTTGCATCTCTTTATCAGCCAGTTCAATCAAATCGATGTACTCAAGCGATTTTGAACCTAGCTCAAACAACTTAACTGTGAGGGCGTATTTATCTGCTTCATCTTCTTGAGATACGTAACCAAGCGATTTCATTGTTTGTAGAAAACGATAGGTTGTCGCTTTCGACATCATCAGTCGTTGGGACAACTCAGAAACGCCGATGGACTTTTGCTCCCCCAGAGCCTGAAGAATATGAAACACTTTTAGTACTGATGAAACTGCTTCTGGTTGTTTCAACTTTTCCATTGTTACCCCTCTATGTTTAAGTTAGTTGTATTATATAACTTAAATTATTGATAACTAGTTTTTTTAAAATACCATTTTAAAAATTTGATATGACGCAGCAATGAAATTGAGTAAAATAAGATCGCGGTCAATATTTTTGAAACGATATTTTAAAAATAATTTGAAAGTGATTTTCTTTTGGTTCAATATCAAGATATGCGAAGTGACCTGGCAAGCTCGCCATATCACGACATTACCTACTATTTAAGGAAAGCAATATGATTCTTGATTCATTTAACCTTGAAGGCAAAGTTGCCATTGTTACTGGTTGTGATACTGGTCTTGGTCAAGGTATGGCTCTTGGTTTAGCTGCTGCAGGATGTAGCATTGTTGGTGTTAACTATGTTGAACCAACTGAAACGATCGACAAGATGAATGCCGCAGGTTACAAATTCTTAGATGTGCGTGCGAACTTACTCAAACAAGACGATATCCCTAGTATTATTGATAGCGCTTTAACTGAATTTGGCAAAGTAGATATCCTGGTAAACAATGCGGGTATTATTCGCCGAGAAGATGCAATTGAATTTTCAGAGCAAAACTGGGATGACGTAATGAACATTAACTCAAAAACGGTTTACTTTATGTCTCAAGCCGTTGCGAAACAGTTTATTGCTCAAGGTACTGGCGGTAAGATCATTAACATTGCTTCTATGCTTTCTTTCCAAGGCGGTATCCGTGTTCCTTCTTACACAGCCTCTAAGAGTGCAGTGATGGGTATTACACGAGCAATGGCCAACGAATGGGCTCGTCACAACATCAACGTCAATGCAATCGCACCGGGTTACATGGCGACTAACAATACAGCTGCGCTGAGAGCAGATGAAGAGCGCAATGCAGCGATCTTAGAGCGTATTCCTGCTGATCGCTGGGGGACACCAGAAGACGTTGCTGGGCCATGTGTGTTCTTAGCTTCTGATGCTGCATCTTATATCAATGGTTATACGGTTGCTGTAGACGGCGGTTGGTTAGCCCGTTAATCAAATAGTGAGAAGATGACTGTCGATAGCGCCTTGTTGGCGCAAGCATTAGGGTTTGTAAGTTTTGGTTTAGGAATCTCCGTTTTCTACCAGAAAAATGACAGGCTCTTAAAAATCCTTATGCTAGTTTTTAACCTCAATCATCTTCTCCATTTTTTATTACTCGGTTCGATGGTTTCTGCGCTAAGCGCATTATTGTCTGCCTTAAGGACGACCACTGCGATATTTGTCTCGTCGAAACGAGTTGCTGCTGTGTTTATTGTTATCAGTTTAGTCAGCGGTTTTTGGGTTGCAGAGCAATGGCGTGAGTTATGGCCTATTGTTGGAACGGTTATAGGCACATATTCCATGTTTTGTTTATCCGGCATTAAAATGCGAGCTGGTTTTTTATTAGGAGCCACTTGTTGGCTAACTAACAATGTTCTGGTCGGTTCTATTGGTGGAACTTTACTAGAAATGACCGTGATCGTAATGAATTCTATGACGATATACCGTTTATACCGTCAGCAGTCAGAGTCAATGATTAATCAATCAAGTTATTAGGTGAACTATGTTCGTATTTAACCAAGACATTCCGATGGAAGATCTCGGCGAAGGGGTTTCACGCAAAGTACTGGCACACAGCGACAACATGATGTCAGTCGAAGTGCACTTTGTAGAAGGCGCAATCGGCCCAATGCACTCACATCCACATGAGCAGTTAACATACGTGCTGTCCGGTGAATTTGAATTCACCATCGGTGATGAGAAAAAAGTCGTCAAAGCTGGCGACACTATGTACAAACAGCCAGACATCGAGCACGGCTGTGTATGTCTGAAAGCGGGTGTTCTTATCGATACATTCACCCCAATGCGTAAAGATTTTGTTTAAGAATTGATTTTTGAATGCGGTTTATCCGCTGGAGTAATATATGAAAATTGCACTAATGATGGAAAACAGCCAAGCGCCTAAAAACGCAATGGTTGCAGCTGAACTTAACACTGTTGCTGGTGGCCTTGGTCATGATGTATTTAACGTAGGTATGACTGACGAAAACGATCATCACCTAACTTACATCCACCTAGGTATCATGGCGAGCATCTTATTAAACTCGAAAGCAGTAGACTTCGTTGTAACTGGTTGTGGTACTGGTCAAGGCGCTCTAATGTCAAGCAACATGCACCCAGGTGTCGTTTGTGGTTACTGTCTAGAGCCATCAGATGCTTTCTTATTCAATCAAATCAACAACGGTAACGCTATCTCTCTAGCATTCGCTAAAGGTTTTGGTTGGGCTGGTGAACTAAACGTTCGTTACATCTTCGAAAAAGCATTCACGGGTGCACGTGGCGAAGGTTACCCAGTCGAGCGTGCAGCTCCTCAGCAAGCAAACGCAGCTATCCTAAACAACGTGAAAGCAGCGGTTTCTAAAGACGTTCTTGAAGGTCTACGCGCAATCGACCAAGAGCTAGTGAAAACTGCTGTTGGTGGTGCTCAGTTCCAAGAATGTTTCTTCGCAAACTGCCAAGTGCCAGAAATTGCTGAATACGTGAAGTCTCTACTAGACTAATCATTTTTTTTTCGGGAAATATGTCAAAGCCAGCCATCGTGCTGGTTTTTTCGTTATAAAGCTGGAGATTGATGATGCAGGCATTAGGTAGGCGTGGTATCTCGAGAGAAATAAATCATCTCAATCAAATGCTATTTAGATCAGTTTCACAAAATAAATAAACCGATGTTTTGTTTTTGTTGATGGGTGGTTTTGAGGTTGCGATAATAGCGATAACAAATACTGAGGAGAATTCCCATGAACCCTATCAGCCGTGTCGCTATTATTGGCGAATGTATGGTGGAGCTTAAAAAGCATGATGGCGAGTTACAACAAAGCTTTGGCGGTGATACGCTTAATACTGCTGTGTATCTATCTCGTTTAACCAAGCAATACGGAGTCGAAACTTCGTATGTGACTGGACTAGGGCGTGATCCGTTTAGCCGTGAAATGCTGGAAGCATGGCAGGATGAAGGTATCAATACGGATATGGTCTACCTTTCTGAGGATAAAGTGCCGGGTATTTATGCGATTGAAACCGCAGACGACGGTGAGCGTAGTTTCTTTTACTGGCGCAACGATGCTGCAGCAAAATACTGGCTGCGTGATCGCGCGCTGTTGTCACTAGTGAAAGAGCTATGCCAGCACCAAATGATTTATCTAAGTGGTATCAGTCTGGCGATCATCTCTGATGATACGCGAGATATGCTAATTGAGTTATTGACCTTGTGTCGAAAAGAGGGGGTGACCATTGCGTTTGATAATAACTTCCGCCCTAAATTGTGGCCAAGTATCGAACAGGCCCGTGAATTCTACTCTAAAATTCTCAGCGTAACTGACTTGGCATTTTTGACTTACGATGACGAAGTCATGTTGTGGGGCGATAAGCACGAAGATGAAGCAATCAGCCGTACGAAAAACTTTGGGGTTAAAGAGATCATTGTTAAACGTGGCGCGGACGACTGCTTTGTCGTGACTGAAGATGAATACCATATTGTCGCCGCAACCAGAGTTGAATCTGTAGTCGATACGACAGCGGCAGGAGACTCTTTTAGTGCAGGTTATCTTGCAAAACGTATTTTAGACGGAGATATGTCAGAGTCTGCGTTGGCCGGACATAAAGTGGCTGGCACAGTTATTCAACATCGTGGCGCAATCATTCCAAGCGACGCGATGCCTACTATTTAAGGAACGATGAAATGAAAGACCTTAATCAACAACTTTCTGAAATTAAAGTAGTGCCTGTTATCGCTATCAAAGATGCAAACAAGGCAGTAAAACTGGCTCAAGTTCTGATTGAAAACGGCTTGCCTTGTGCTGAAGTTACATTTCGCACGGAAGATGCTGTTCAAGCAATTAAAAACATGCGTGATGCATACCCAGAAATGTTAATAGGTGCTGGTACAGTACTGAATAGTGTTCAAGTCGATCAAGCGATTGATGCGGGCGTTGATTTTATTGTTAGCCCTGGCTTTAACCCAACCACAGTCAAATATTGCCAACAGCGTAATGTGACAATTGTTCCTGGTGTGAACAATCCAAGTTTAGTGGAACAAGCTATGGAAATGGGCCTACGTACCCTTAAGTTCTTCCCTGCAGAACCATCTGGCGGCACGTCAATGCTAAAAGCGCTTGCAGCGGTATATCCTGTTAAATTCATGCCAACAGGTGGCGTGAGTCCAAGTAATGTTAAAGATTATTTAGCGATTCCGTCAGTTCTAGCTTGTGGTGGTACTTGGATGGTGCCGGGCGATTTGATTGATAACGAGCAATGGGATGAATTGGCAAAGCTAGTTCGTGAAGTTGCTGGAATCATAGAATAATACCTACCCCTGATTAGTACTCAAAGCTGTCTATTATATTTAGGCTCCTCGCCAACGCCTGCTCCCACGTAGGCGTTTTTTATCTTAGTGTTCCTCCTCTCCCAAAGGACTGAGCGACTACAACTGAACCAGTTAATGCAACAACGGTCATGACAGAAATGATGATCCAAGCAATACCATCAGTAAAACTGACTGCGGCAGTTTTATCAGCACCTAATCGAGCTACGAGTGCTGTGCTGATGATGCCCATCAATACCAGACAGAAAAGTTCTAAAGTAATTGGCTAAGTAAATGACCATACATTACGTCTTAGTAGAACTTTATGACGATAACGAAATTTAAATGACAACTTTCTGGTTTTTTCTTGCGTAATATTAGTAACTTTGGTGCTTTAGGTATCAGGCTTCTGAGATGATTTTGAACACACAGTTATTCCTATTATTAGTGTGCTCGTATTTTTCACGCATGAGCGTTTCTTGTTGCACTAAAATGCTCATGCGTATAATGACTCTTGATATGCCCTCGTTTTTAGCGTGCAATCATCGCCATCTCATTATCATTCTTTAATAGAAATTAATCTATCAACGCCGCCAGTTGAGCAGTTAATTAGAAGACGCTCAACACGCCCTTTCCTATGCAAATCAAACTCTATCCTTGTATCTAGAATCTTCAGGTTCTTAATACGTACATCTTCGTCTATGGTTAGATTGTGTAACATTGTTAACGATAGCTGTTGCTCTTTTGAGCGCACAATTGTGTATGCAAGATCTGTCGTTGCGGGGTTGTCTGGTGCATACCCTTTTAATACTTTAGTTTTGCCAGAAGTGATAACTTGTTGGTGGAAGTCAGGGTGGTTTTTGATTGAATAAGTCACATGTTCAGTTTGATTTAGATCATATTGATGGCAATTTTTTAAACGTTCCAATGGACCAGACATTGGGTTTTCGCATTGAGTTGCTGGAGCAAGGTATTTATGCTGACCTCGAATGTGCCAGACTAAATCTAGTTGCTGTGCATTTGGGTTTTCAATGGTATTGAACTCAATTGCTACATCACCAAGCCATAGTAACTGGCGCTTAAAACAAACACCGTGATATGCTTCTTCGTCCCACTGAACAATAGTATGACTATCTACCGTAGGTAATTCGCCACACCAATCTGTTTCAACATCAAGCCACGTATAGTTATCCGTTTCAATAAACTTATTCACTACTGGATTTGCAGGTGGTTGATTCTGCTCTGCAACGGTAAGTGTGTTATGGGTTAGAGTGTTCTTATAGTATCCATAATGCAGCTCAGCACCATACCCAGTAGTACCAAGATCAGGCACAATCTCTTTACCATTGCGAGATATAATCAAACCAAGCCTGTCGTAGTGATCATGTTCTCCACCGTATGGGGAGTGCTTCACTAACATCATGTTATTTCTTTGAGGATCATGCATGATGGTGATTCCAGACTCTTTAGTATGAATCGCCTTGCATGATAGCGCCTGCGTTTGAGGGAGCTCTTTAACCCCATAAAGCAGTGCATCAATATTGTTGCGTGGCACACTTTGATAGATTGTGTTAAGTGCCGAAGCAAATAATGGATCCTTAAACTCACGATATGCAAACTCAAATAGATGGGTATGAGTGAGCTTTTCTTGACCAGCAATACAGTCATTAAGGCGTGGGAAATCACCTGTATTAATGATTAGTTTCAGAGGAAAAGCTAACATTGTGTGGAAGTTTGGCAATGATTTTAGAGAGTATTCGGTCTTGCACGCCACTTTTTCAAAGGTAAGTAGTGCTTGAAGCGCGTAGTAGTGGTAATGGATTGAGCCTTCGAACCACAAGCCTTCACCTTTCACGCCGTTTTCTAGCTGGTATTTCAACCCATAAGGTGTGTTGACTGCAAAATCGATGAAGCGATAATCGTTAAGGATTAAACCAATTACACCTATAGTTGCAGATATCTTCATCTCATGGTTGTGAAGTTGGTTCGTTCGATGCTGCATTAAAAACTCGGCACCTTCTCTGAGCAATCGTTCTTCGATATAAGTTTGATCTTCTGTACTTAGCTCATCTTTGATGAAATCGTAACCACGGGCAAAATCAATATTACAGTTCGCTTCACATAAAGTTTGGGCATTGGCTTTACCAGGACCATTATAAGGTATACCTCCATGCTCTTCGTAGTCGGGATAATACTTGGCATACGCTAGCAAAATCTCTCGCACTTTTTCCATGAATTGCCTATCTTGGGTGATCTGCCACAGTAAACCCAAATCATTACAAGCTTTTGCATTAAGGCCATTTAGCCACCGCCACCACGCACCATCATACGGTTCTCCAGTATGAACCTCACCATCAACAGGACAAACATGTTCAGTGGGTTTGTTTCTGTCCCACGTGAGGCGTACACCGTGTGTCGGACAGAAATAGTATAAGTTCCAAGTTGCTCTTGCATCCGGTGGCACAAGTGTATCTGAGCCGAGTACAATTTCATTGTCTTGAGCTATCTGAAAGATAAGATCTTCATTGGCATTTTGGCGAATGATTTCCATTTCTTGGGAGGTAAACTGCAACATAATGGATACCTATTGATTTATTTGTTGTTGTATAAAGTTAAAATAGTCTTTGGCGTTGTAGTAGCAGATATTCTCGATACTTTGTTGAAGCAATGCTTCATCGTTTGGTAACTCACCTTGCTCTACCCAGTTGCCAATGAGGTTGCATAAAATTCGACGGAAGTATTCATGTCTAGACATGGAAAGCACGCTTCTAGAATCAGTCAACATGCCTACAAAACGTCCTAAAGCACCAAGATTAGCAAGATCAGTAAGTTGTTTTTCCATTCCCATTTTGTGATCGTTAAACCACCATGCAGAGCCTAGTTGAACCTTGCCTGATACAGCATCACTATCTTGAAATGCACCAATGATACTTCCAAGAATTGCACTATCCTTGGGATTTAAGCTATACAAGATGGTTTGAGGTAGAGAATTTTCAGAATCAAGCAGGCTCAACAATGCACACAGGTTTTTTGCTATTGGCTGATCATCAATGATACTAAAACCAGTCCCCCCTCCTAATGTCTTAAACCTGCGCTCGTTAACGTTTACTCTAACACCAATGTGGAGTTGCATTGACCAACCATATTGGTGATAAGCCTTACCTAGTACTTGAAAAACCGCGGTTTTAAATTGGGCGACTTGTAGGCTAGAGAGTGTATTCTCTTGAAAGAAGTCAAAAATGAGTTGTTCTAGATCTTTGGCTGTAAACGCCGCAAATTCTACGGTTGGCATACCAAGATCAGAAAGACGGCAGTGATGTTTGGCAAAGAAGCCCACACGTTCAGTAATTGCTTTGGCATAACTTGCAAAATCAATCACTTCAACTCCTGTAGTCTGGTGCAATATCTGCAATGTATTGCGAAACTTTGCCGGATTATCGATAGCTAATAGACTATCCGCTCGGAAAGTTGGAAGAACCTGAACCTCAAAACCTTCTTGATGTAGCTTTTGGTGGTATTTCAGATCACTTAGAGGATCATCTGTCGTGCACAGTGTCTCTACGCGACTATTAATAAGTAGCTTTCTGAAGCTATATTCATCGCTGTCAAATGCGCTTTGGCAATGATTCCAAATTTTTTCACAATTGTCGGGGTTAATGATTAAGTCCAAATTAAAGTACTTTTTCAGTTCGAGATGACACCAGTGATAAAGTGGATTACCAATAAGATATGGCATGGTCTCGCACCACTTTTGAAACTTCTCATAAGCAGGTGCATTACCAGTAATATAATATTCATCGACACCATTACTACGAAGAGCACGCCACAAGTAATGATCACAACTAAGCCACGCTTCGCCGATCGAGCCGTATGTATGGTTTAAATAAATCTCTTTGGCTTCTAGATGATTGTGGTAATCAATAATTGGTAAGTCTGCTGCATATGAGTGGAATAAATGCTTTGCAGTATCACTTTGAAGTAGAAAGTCATCATGAATGAAAGGAGTCATAAAAGACCTCATGAAAATTAAAGTATTGAAAAATAGTTGGTTTACTTTCCAATACTCTAAAGTTTGGGGGAATAAAGCCAGAGAGATACCTCTCTGGCTTTAGTTGATTAGTTTGACACTGAGGCTGAGAGTGTCTTGGGTTGCTTAGCACTCTTAAGTAATAGAGATCCTACTGTTGCGATGACTATTCCACAGAATACAAAGGCCATGCGTCCCCAGAATGGATTTGGAATGAGAACCATGGCAAGTACAAGACCGCCGAAGATAAGAATTAGCTTGCCTAGCATATTGCGTTGCTGACGATCCATTTCATCTTGACCTTCTTCTTCAATCACAGGTGTATTTACGTCGTTCCAGAATAGTTTAAGCTCTTCATTCCGTTGACCTACAGGTTCTTTGTAGAACTTAGTTGTTAAGCAGAAGAAACCACCTGTAATTACTAAATGTCCAACAATACCGAGTAGAACTTTTAGATCACTTGCTTCACGAGCAGTGAAACCTGAATCAAGGTTAAATAAGTTTGCTACTACATCGGCAGTGAATACAAAACTTACCAAATAAGAAACAACCATACCTACAGCGAGCGTTGCCCACGCAGCCCAATCAGGTGTTTTCTTGATGAACATACCAAAAAACAGCGGTACCAAAATTGGCATTTGTAGCAACGTACTAACGTACATCATGGCATCAAATAAGCTTAAGCCACGTAGTGAGTTGATAAATAGTGCCACCATAATAATTAATACACCGAATACCATTGTCACAAACTGGCTCACACGCATTAATTTCTTATCATCCGCATTTTTATTAATAATAGGAGCGTAAAAGTTACGAACAAACACGCCTGCGTTACGGTTTAAACCTGAGTCCATTGAAGACATTGTTGCAGCAAATACTGCTGACATAAGTAAACCAACCATTCCTACCGGCATGGCTTTTTCTACAAATACCAAGTAAACAGCATCCGCAGCCTTGCTCCCAAGCTCCGCGGCGTGAGCGGTTGCTGCATCTGGGTAGATAACAGCAGTTACCCAAGGAGGAAGGAACCAAATAGCTGGGCCAATTAACATGAGAACGAATGCAAGTAATGCTGCTTTACGAGCGTTAATCGAATCTTTCGCAGTTAGGAAACGGTATGAGTCCTGCATGTTGTTAATGCTTTGCAGTTGCTTGACGAACATAAAAATGAACCAAGAAATGAACAACAATGGGTAGTTCATATTTGAGCCCATGACGCTATCAACAGGGAATTGTTCGATAAGGTTTGATGGACCACCAATCTTTACAAGTGCAGCAACAGCGCAGACAACGGTAACAGCCATGATAACCACCATTTGCACGAAGTCTGACGCAACTACACCCCATGCACCACCGAGCACTGAGATAAATAGAACAATTAAACCTGTTACAACTATGGTTGTTTCTATATCTACTTTGAATACGGCACTCACAAATAGTGCTAGACCATTTAACCAAATACCGGTGTAAACTATGCTGGTTGGCATTGTTGCCCAAGTAAATACTTGCTCATTTGTTGCACCAAATCGACGGCGCACACCTTCAATCGGCGTTACCACACGCATCTGACGGAAACGATGAGAGAAGAATAACCAGGAAAGTAGGAAGCCAAATGCGTTTGCCATGAAAATGACCATAATAGGGAAGCCATCTGTGAATGCCTTGCCAGCCGCTCCAGTAAACGTCCACGCACTGAACTGTGTCATGAAAGCCGTTGAACCTACCATCCACCAAAGCATCTTACCACCTCCACGAAAGTAGTCACTGGTGGAACTTCCTGCGAAGCGTTTAAAAATGATGCCTATAGCTATCATGAAGATAAAGTAGACACCGACAACAAAAATGTCGATATTCATCCTGAAACCTCTTTTCTTATTTGAACTTGTAAATTTTATTTTTTAAAACTGTGTTTCATTATTGCAGATGCGGGGGTTCATTAAAGAGAAAAAATATAGTTTTGTGATCTGAATAATAAATTTTTGTAGTACAACAGGAGAGGTAAGTAGTCGGTGAATAAAGTGAGCGGTATCACTATTTGGGGCTGTTAAGAGAACACAGAAATGTCGTTCACGGTTATCGATTCTTTTCTAATATGAATTAGAGAATGGTTATTCTTATTGATGAGTGCTTTTAGCTCCTACTTTCCAATAGAGAATCAAATATTTGTTTTCTTAAATACTTAGATCACTTCCAATAGGTGTTGATAAGGTCAGTCAGCATCTATAGTGGGAGGTTTTTAACGAAGACAGAGAAATTGAACTCCTTCTAGAATGGACTCTCTTTGCTGAGCTCATTACAGATTTCGACAATAGCAAGTGAGAGCCCTGACTTAATGGTTTGTTGTGTATTCTGATGATTTAATTGTGATGTAGATCTGCCTTGGCGTTTTGTGAAAGTTTATAGCGAGCGAAGTTTTGCTAAGAGGGGACAAAAAAAGGCAGCTTACACAAGCTGCCTTTTAAATTGATTTATCACTATTAAGCGATAATTAGAAACCTTTGATGTTCTCAGCTTCTAGCTCAGTGAAGTATTTAACTGTCTTCACTTTTAGCTCTTGAGTTGATGGCTCATCACATACGATCACTGATTTCGGATGTAGCTGAAGTGCAGATACAGTCCATAGGTGGTTTACGCTACCTTCAACTGCTGCTTCTAGTGCTAGTGCTTTGTTGTGACCTGTTACTAGGATCATGATCTCTTCAGAATCTAGTAGTGTACCAACACCGATAGTTAGTGCGTACTTAGGTACTTGGTTGATGTCACCATCAAAGAAACGAGAGTTCGCAATACGAGTATCTTCAGTTAGCGTCTTGATACGAGTGCGTGAAGATAGAGAAGATGCAGGCTCGTTGAATGCGATGTGACCATCGTTACCCACACCACCCATGAAAAGGTTGATCTTGCCGTAAGATTTGATCTTATCTTCGTAACGCTGACATTCAGCATCGTTGTCTGCTGCATTGCCGTCTAGCAGGTTGATGTTCTCTTCTTGAATATCAATGTGGTTGAAGAAGTTGTTGTACATGAAAGAGCGGTATGACTCAGGGTGATCCGCTGGGATACCGATGTACTCATCCATGTTGAATGTCACCACGTGTTTGAAGCTTACTTCGCCCGCTTTGTATAGTTCAATTAGCGCATTGTAAGTTGCTAGAGGAGTACCACCTGTTGGTAGACCAAGAACAAATGGACGATCTGCTGTTGGGTTGAACGCGTTGATCTTGTTTGCAATGTGACGCGCTGCCCATTTACCAACTTGTGCAGCGTTATTTAGAGGAATCAGTCTCATTTGTCTTTCCTATAGAAAATTGTCAGATGTAATGCTTAATTTGCATTGTAAAATAAGAGCAAATTTTAAGCTAGTGTTTTTGCGGGAGAGGCGATGTTTTTCTCTTATTTTAGATCAAATTATGTGCACTTATCTGTGCAGAGCGGAAGAATCTTTGGCTTTTTTTCTATTATGAGAAAAGCGCACGCAAAGCGTTGCTTTGCGTGCGGATAGGTTAGTTATTGCTATCTAGATAAGCTTTCGAAGAAATATCTGTCCAAGCACGAACTTTGGTCAAGTACTGTTTCTGTGACTCAATAATTTCCTTGGCCAGTGCATCTTTATTCGCTTGCTCTGCCAGTAATTCATTAGTCGCCTTTTGCATCGCCTTTTGCATCGCCTTAAGTACGGCTGGTGGGAAGTCTCTCACCTTAATATCTGGGTATTCAGTACTCATGGTTGCCCAGCTATTAGCATTGGCGTCGACAGCTTGGGTATACATATCGAAGGCGGCTACGCGGAAAGCGGTCTCTAGAATAGTCTGGAGATCAGTAGGGAGCTTATCCCATGTCTTCTTATTGACTAAGAATTGTGTTTCAGAACCCGGCTCATGCCACGCCGTGTAGTAATAAGGGGCAATCTTCTGGAAGCCCATACGTAAATCAAATGCAGGTCCAACCCATTCAAGTGCATCAATAGTGCCGCGATCCAGAGAGGTATAGAGTTCGCCCGGTGCGATATTTGTTGGTTTAGCGCCAACACGTGCCATCACTTCTCCGGCAAACCCAGGAATGCGAATTTTTAGTCCTTGTAGATCTTCAATTGAATTGATCTCTTTCTTAAACCAACCACCCATTTGAATATCAGAGTTACCACCAGGGAAAGAGAGTAGGTTATGGGGCGCGTAAACCTTCTCCATTAACTCCATACCACCACCGCGATAGAACCAAGCGTATTGCTCTGTCGAAATCATACCAAATGGCATCGAAGAGAAATAAAGTGTGTTTGGTACTTTGCCCTTCCAATAGTACGAGCTTGAGTGGCCTAAGTCATACTGACCCGACTTGACCATATCAAAAATGCCCAGTGGCGCTTTGTGCTTGTTCGCTGAGTCAATACGAATTTTCAGGCGTCCATTGGACATCTCTTCCGCTAGTTGGGCCATGTTCTTGGTAGCATCACCCAAAATTGGAGTATTTGGGCCCCAAGTTTCAGCAAGTTTAAGGCGATAGACCTTTTCTGCAGCAAAAGCGGAAAATGAGCTAACCATTAGCGACAGTGAAAGTGCTCCTGAAAACAGAGTACGTAAAGGGGATTTTATTTGCAGCATGACGTAATGACTTCCTTATCATTGTGATTGTTATGTCGAGCTAGCTTTTATCCTGTTTGATTTTTCGTCAATCTGAATTTTACTTCTATATAGAGAGGGTGGTAGGTATAGGTTCTAAAATAAAATTATTTACCAGTTAAAATGACTGCATTTTATTGAGATGGTTAATGCAATGCCTTGGTAGGTGACTGACAATGAGTAGAAGTCACTTGATAAGGAAAGTGCTGCATAGGTCACGCAGCACATATTGGTCCAATTAATTGCGTAGCTGTCCGTGTTGCGTTAAATATTTTTCAGCTTGATTCGAGCCCATATAGCGAGCCAGAGTTTTTAGTGGTACTTGGCGCAGATCAACCATAATCAATCCGTCTAATGCGTTGTTGAAGCGGGGATCTACATTGAAAGAGATCAGTTTTCCATTCAGTCCCAGGTATTGGCGCAGTAATACGGGCACATTTTTCCCTTCATCTATTCTTGCGATTAAGCGAGAGAGTAATTGCATGTCTCCTAAAGCTGTTAGCATAGAAGTGTTCCAATTCTTATCCTCTATTGGTAAAGGATTGGATGGGGTGACAAATGCGGCTATTTCTTGATGATAATGATGGAGAGTCATTGTTTCCGCCAGTAACTGTCTGGTTCGTTCGCTATAGTCATTGCTGATGCTGACCGGGCCAAATAGATGCGTGTATTTCGGGTTTCGCTCAACATAAGCGGCGATCCCCTTCCACAGCAGCAGTAGCGGCGCCATCGATTTTTGGTATTTTTCGTCGATCACTGAACGTCCCATTTCGATAGCGGGTCCTATGCTATTGATAAAAGGTTGATCGAAATGAAATAGAGTTCGGGAGTAGAGACCAGTTATACCGTGTTTGTCGACGAGCTTATCAACCAGACCCAAACGATAGGCGCCAACCAGAGTCTGGTTTTCTCGATCCCATATAAATAGCTGTAGGTAGTCACGATCAAACTTATCTATATCGAGGTTTCTTCCAGTCCCTTCGCCGGCATTTCTGAAGTTGATTTCACGCAACCGTCCAATTTCATGCATGATTGAGGGAATACGTTCAGAAGTGGTGCAATAGACATCGAATTCGCTGCTGCTAAGTAATAGCTGTTCTTTATCCAGAGCAGCAAGATCATCAAGTTGATCTTGGAGTGCGACAGGATCGTTGATTGGAACTGGTTGAGTTTCGATATTCGCTGGCGAAGAGTGAGACGTGCTCTGTTGTAGAAGGTAGGTATTGAGACGTAGATAACTGGTCATTTGCTCATCAGACAATCCGTTTACTTCTTTGTATTTGATCGCTGTGCCAATAGAGAGTTGGATCTTTTCATTGCTTTTATTGAGTAGCTCTCGGCCGAGCAGTAAGGTTTTAAGTAGTGGGTGGACCTTACCTGCCAGATAGAATCGTTTGGAGTTCTGTCCTTCGATAAAAATCGGCACTGAGGTCGCGCGTGATTTTCTAATTAAGCGGCTAACGGAATGACTCCAAGCTTTATCGATCACTTTGTTGCTCTTCTTGTCGACCAGCTGCGAGACTTCTCCGGCAGGAAAGAGCAGTAATAATCCACCTTTGGCTAAATGTTGATGCGCTTGACGCAGTGCTGCAAGATTAGCTTGATGAGCATTCTTTCCGTCAAACACATCAACACCAATAAACAACTGGTCGAGTTCAGGAACTGTTTTCAGATATTGATTGGCAAGAATTTGTACGTCATTGCGTACTTGTAACAGCAGCTCTGCCAAAATGACCCCTTCGACACAGCCGAGAGGGTGATTAGCGACAATGACAGTCGCCCCTGATGTTGGAATATGGGCTAGCATGCCTTTGTGAACTTGATACTCGATGCCAAGTGCTTCTAAGGTGAACCTGAGAAATTGTTGTGTATCGCAACCAATAGGACGCTCTGCATAGAACTTGTCTAGTTTAGACAGGCCCGTTGCCCACTCAGTAAAATGCTCGCCAAGCCGAAAAGGCGTTTTAGTTGGTAAACGAAAAGGGCTAGAGACTTCCATATGTCCTCACTACGATGCTGGCTATCATTTGAGGGTATGGGACAGATATTACATAGACGCTTCAGTTCAGTGAGAAATAGATGAAACAAGGGTGGCATTTTAGTGACAGCGGCGCGAGTTTGGCGCTTTTGGGTTAATGCGATGCAATAATGATTATTTAATTAGTCTAAAAAATATATCGCTCACAAAATGTACTAATTTCGTATCTTACCTAAAGTTTAACTGCTAAGTTTTATGTGCGGGTATCGCTATCACTGCAACATATAGGCGTTAGACCTTAGTGAGGATAGCAGCCAAATTACCTTCGTTTTTGCTGATCTGGAATACCTCACCTTAAGAGGTAAAACGGGAACCTAAGGTTCCCGTTGTTGTATGTGTCAGATAGCAAAAAGCCTGAGAAGGTACTCAGGCTTTTTATCTATATATTGAGGTAGAGCTAGCTGGTTCGGTGCACTGCCATATGCGCAATGGTGACAAGAGCTTGTTTGTACGCAGACTCTTCTAATACGCTTAACTCAGCAATGGCTTTATCCGCTTCTTGGTAGGCTTTTTGGCGGGTATACTCCAAAGAGCCCGTTTGTTCCATCGCTTCAAGAATGTCGTTTAGGCGCTCCATTCCGTTTGCTTTCTCTATCGCTTCACGAATCATCGCTGTTTGTTCGGCTGTACCGTTTTTCATTGCATAAAGCAGTGGTAGGGTTGGCTTACCTTCTGCAAGATCATCACCAACGTTTTTGCCCATCTCATCGCCGTCCGATGTGTAATCCATCACATCGTCAATAAGTTGGAACGCAGTCCCCAAGTATTTGCCGTAGTTCTGCAGTGCCAGTTCTACTTCTTCAGGGGCGTCATTAAGAATTGCGCCAATTTGTGTTGCAGCTTCGAATAGACGGGCGGTCTTAGAGTAGATGACCTGCATGTAGCTTTCTTCTGTTGTATCAGGGTTGTTGCAGTTCATTAATTGCTGAACTTCACCCTCGGCGATGACGTTCACCGCATCACTCATTAGTTTAAGGATCTTTAAAGATCCTAGCTCCGTCATCATTTGGAATGAGCGTGTATAAATAAAGTCGCCAACCAAAACGCTTGCCGCATTACCAAAGGCTGCATTGGCTGTTGCTTTACCACGGCGCATGTCGGACTCATCAACAACATCATCATGAAGCAGTGTCGCTGTATGGATGAATTCGATAAATGCTGCAGAAGTTGTATGTGCTTCACCTTGGTAGCCTAGGGCTCTTGCAGATAAAACAGCCAAAAGAGGGCGAATGCGTTTACCACCACCGCTAACGATGTAGAAACCCAATTGATTGATTAAAGAGACATCAGAGTTGAGTTGTGCGTGAATTGTTTCGTTCACTTTTGCCATGTCTTTGGCGGTGAGTGCTTGGATAGCTTTAAAATCCATTGTAAATCCGGCTGAAGTTAGAACTTGTAAGGTATTCTTATTGAGTTTATTTGCTGAATAATACACTAAAAAACGTTGATTAATACATGCTTAACGGGCATGATCTCGGCACTTTTCATTGGCGATTAGCTTTTCGCCAATTTTTTCAAAATATGGCTTGTCATAGGTGCGACCTTTCTGTAGAATCTGCGCCCTATTGATGATTAGTTTAGCGCACACCCTTGATGCTCAAATAGCATACGGCTGTGCGGAAAAAGCGGAGTAAGATATGTACGCTGTTTTCCAATCTGGTGGTAAACAACACCGTGTAAGCGAAGGTCAAACTCTTCGTTTAGAGAAATTAGACGTTGAAACTGGTGCAACTGTTGAATTTGATAAAGTTCTTCTTGTTGCTAACGGTGAAGACATTAAAGTTGGTGCTCCTCTTGTAGAGGGCGGCAAAGTAGTTGCAGAAGTTGTACAACACGGTCGTGGCGATAAAGTTAAAATCGTTAAATTCCGTCGTCGTAAGCATTCTCGCAAACAAGCTGGTCACCGTCAGTGGTTCACGGAAGTGAAAATCACTGGTATCAACGCTTAATCGATTAGGAGAGTTTAACAATGGCACACAAAAAAGCTGGTGGTTCTACTCGTAACGGCCGCGATTCAGAAAGCAAACGTCTAGGTGTTAAGCGTTTCGGTGGTGAGTCTGTTCTTGCAGGTAACATCATCGTTCGTCAACGTGGTACTAAGTTCCACGCTGGTACTAACGTTGGTATCGGTAAAGACCACACTCTTTTCGCTCTTACTGAAGGTAAAGTGAAATTCGAAGTGAAAGGTCCTAAAAACCGTAAATTCGTTAGCATCGAAGCTGAGTAATTAAACCTAGTTTAATTGTTCATTAGCTTTCAAGCTGAATTCAAAAGCCCTGCCGATTCGGCGGGGTTTTTTATTTATGGTGAGTTTGAATTTGCCAGTACGGTGGAATCAATACTAAGGCACTCTGTAAAGAGTCCCTTCATATTTGTTCCAGTAGCAGAGCAGTGAAGATCTCAGGTGAACAGTCTGAAACTGGAATCTGCTAGAATTTATATCATTCACTTTTCCTAATGAGATTGGGAGAGCTGAGATGATATTTGCAACGCAGCTATGGCACATAGCACAAGGGCGGAGTAAGAGATGAAATTCGTTGATGAAGCGGTAGTAAAAGTTCAAGCCGGTGATGGCGGTAACGGTGTAGTGAGTTTCTGGCGTGAGAAATTCGTTGCGAAAGGTGGCCCTGATGGTGGCGACGGTGGCGATGGCGGTGATGTTTATATCCAAGCTGATGAAAACCTTAACACGCTAATTGATTACCGCTTCCAGCGCTTCTATGAAGCGGAACGTGGTGAGAATGGCCGTGGTGGTAACTGTACTGGTAAGCGTGGTAAAGACAAAGTACTTCGCGTGCCTGTAGGTACTCGCGCTGTTGATATCCATACTAATGAGATTGTTGCTGAAGTTGCTGAACATGGCAAAAAAGTGATGGTCGCAAAAGGTGGTTGGCATGGTCTGGGTAACACTCGTTTTAAATCTTCGGTTAACCGCGCACCGCGTCAAAAGACACTAGGTACGAAAGGTGAAATCCGTGAAGTTCGTTTGGAGCTACTGCTGCTTGCTGATGTTGGTATGCTTGGTTTGCCGAATGCAGGTAAATCAACCTTTATTCGCGCGGTATCTGCAGCGAAGCCAAAAGTGGCGGACTACCCATTTACTACATTGATCCCAAGTTTGGGCGTAGTGAGTGTGGTTCCAGAAAAGAGCTTTGTCGTTGCCGATATCCCTGGTCTGATTGAAGGCGCAGCAGATGGTGCGGGCCTTGGTATTCGTTTCTTGAAACACCTTGAGCGTTGTCGTGTTCTACTGCACATGATCGACATCATGCCAGTTGATCAATCTGATCCTGTTCAGAATGCTTTAACGATCATTGATGAGCTTGAGCAATACAGTGAGAAGCTAGCCGACAAACCACGTTGGTTGATCTTCAATAAAGTCGATCTGATGCCAGAAGAAGAAGCGAATGAGATAATTCAAAACATTATCGATGCGCTAGGTTGGGAAGAGGACTACTACAAGATCTCTGCTGTAAACCGCGATGGCACGAAAGAACTGTGTTACAAGTTAGCTGACTTTATGGAAAACTTACCTCGTGAAGAAGAAGAGATCTCTGAAGAAGAGAAAGTCGACTTCATGTGGGATGACTACCACAAAGATGCGATCGCAGGTAAAGACGTGATCACTGAAGATGATGATGACGACTGGGATGACTGGGACGATGAAGAAGATGACGGTCACGTTGTCTACGTCCGTGACTGATTGTTACCTCAATGATTTAAAAAGCTGCAAAGTTACTTTGCAGCTTTTTTTGTACTCAGATTATTTCAGTGTGGCTTGTACTAAGGCAAACTGATACAAACTCTCTTTTCTCCCCCTTTATGTTAGAGGAAGCCATTTTAAATGGATTTAAATCGGCGAATTTCGGATGTAGATGCTCTGATATTTAAATACTACCGTGTTGTACATGGCATTCGGATTTCCGTGGCATTCGTTTTAACTCTAGCTTTAACCAGTTATTTTCAGATTCCCGAAAGCACCTGGATACTCATTACGTTAGTAGTAGTGATTGGCCCTATCTCATATTTAGGTAATGTTTTACCACGAGCTTGGCATCGCACTATGGGAACGATTATTGGAGCATTGTCAGGGATTACCGCCATTTTACTGGGACAATGGTCAATGTTGGCTATGTATGCTTGGTGTGGCGCTGTGATGTTTTGTAGTGCCTATTTTGCGTTAGGTAAACGCCCTTATGTGGGTTTGTTGATTGGTATTACCCTTGCGGTCACTATTGGAGCAGGTAATCACGATATTGAAGTTGCGTTGTGGCGTGGTCTTGATGTAACGATTGGTTGTGTATTAGCGGTGTTGTTTTGCATTATGTATCCGCAAAGAGCGTTTATTCATTGGCGCATGCGTCTAGGCGCCACGCTGGACCGGTTTGCTAAGGTTTATCAAATATCCACATCATTGAACATGCTTGAACAGCCGAACCTTGAGCGCTACCAGCAAACGCTAATGAAGGAGATGGTAACCTTGAGAAGTCTCATTTCTCCTTCAGTTAAAGAGTCAAAGCTAAGTGCACAATTATTAGAAGCGATTCAAGTACAGCTTCGCAACATGCTTTACTCCATGGAACTTTTGAACTCCTCTTATTGGAGCGACAGGCACAGTCATTTGAATATGCTTTGGTCCAAACCTCTTAATGATTGCCAGAAAATCATTGAGAAAGAGTTCGAAGCACTTGCAACATTAATAATGACCGGGAAATTAGAGACCGAGCTTTCAGGTAAAGAAATTGCGACAGCAAGGGAGAGCTTAAAAAACAGTTTGCCAAAGATTGATGGTGAGGAGACAAGCATCAATGGTTACTTATGGCTTAATTTGAAGCTAATGGAAGACCTTGTGAGCTTAAAACGACTGTTAGTTTATTCGCTGAATCTGTCTCAAGAGTAGTTTCACAAATTTGTTGTTTTCAGTCAATCGTGCCCCAGTTTTTAGTTCATCAACAATGAAAATGCCCTTAAAATGGATTCAATACTGAATGACCGCGAAAAAACTGGAATGGATTCTAAGCAACGAGCTGTGTCTCGTTTAATCGCCCAAGCAGGGCAAATGCTTTTGGCTCATGGAGCAGAAAGCACTCTCGTTGGTGACCTTATGCGTCGCTTTGGCTTAGCGGCTGGTATGGACGAAGTTGAAGTGTCGTTATCTGCCAGTTCATTAGTCGTCACGACCGTTTATCAAGAGCACTGTATTACCACTGCTCGCCGCTGTCCCGATCGCGGCATTAATATGTGGGCGATTACTCAAGTGCAACGCATCTGTATTATGCTTGAGCGTGGTATCATCGACTATTCACTAGCGCAGAAAAAGCTCAATGAGATCAGTCCCGAACGCTATAATCGTTGGTTAGTGGTGTTTATGATTGGTCTTTCTTGCGCCGCTTTCAGTAGATTAGCGGGTGGCGATTGGATAGTATTTGCGATGACGTTCCTTGCTTCGTCAACAGGTATGGTCGTGAGACAAGAGATTGGCCATCGTCATTTTAACCCCTTGATGAACTTTGCTGCGACAGCGTTCGTCACTACAGTCGTTTCTGCACAGGCGGTGATTTATCAACTCGGCAATTCGCCATCGTTAGTGATGGCCTCTTCGGTACTGATGTTGGTTCCCGGTTTCCCGTTGATTAATTCTATTGCGGATATGCTTAAAGGTTATATCAATATGGGGATTGCCCGATTTGTCATGGCGAGTTTGCTGACTCTCGCGACCAGTCTCGGAATTGTCGCTGCCATGAGTCTCCTTGGTGTGTCGGGGTGGGTAGTATGATCAACTTGGATCTATTCTGCGGTCTGCTAAACGATATGTTTTTTGCTGCGATTCCTGCTGTAGGATTCGCTCTTGTATTTAATGTTCCTCAGAAAGCCCTGATTTATTGTGCTTTGGGTGGTGCAATCGGTCATGGATCTCGATATGTGATGATGCATTTCGGCCTACCGATTGAGTGGGCCACGTTTTTTGCTGCAATGATCGTCAGCATTGTCGGTATTCACTGGTCGCACCGTTTTTTGGCTCACCCTAAAGTGTTTACTGTTGCGGCTCTTATTCCAATGGTCCCTGGGGTGTTTGCTTTTAAGGCGATGATCGCTCTTGTTGAGCTTAACCACCAAGGATACTCCCCAGACCTTGTTGCGATGCTGATGGAAAACTTCCTCAAAGCGATGTTCATTATTGCCGGTTTAGCAGTTGGCTTAGCTATGCCAGGCTTGCTATTCTATCGCCGCAAACCCATCGTATAAGTCCTGAGGAGTAAGGGAATGATCATTAGTATGATCGCCGCAATGGCAAAAGATCGAGTTATTGGAATAGACAATCAAATGCCATGGCATCTTCCTGCTGACTTTGCTTGGTTTAAACGCTGTACAATGGGTAAGCCCGTTGTGATGGGGCGTAAGACTTACGAATCAATTGGTCGCCCACTGCCGGGGCGTCAGAACATTGTGATCAGTCGTGATACTTCACTGGTGATTGAAGGCGTAACCACAGTGACTTCGATTGATGAAGCGCTGGCGGCTGTTGGTTCTGTCGATGAGGTGATGATCATTGGTGGCGGTACTATCTATGAAGCTTGCCTACCTAAAGCTAATAAATTGTATGTCACCCATATTGAAGCAGATATTCAAGGCGACACTCAGTTCCCTGCTTGGGGTGATGAGTTTAAAGAAACTTATTCTGAAGCTTATTCTGCGGATGAAAAGAACGCTTATGATATGCGTTTTGTCGTTTTAGAAAAGTAACGAGTTCACAATGCATCGAGAAACGAGTAGCGAGTTGAAGTTAATTTACTCGAAGCTCGTTACTCGAAACTATAAAGCTGGCTGAGTAAAAAAGCGCTTATCTTCCCATCTCAACATAGTTAAATGCCCACCCCAAACACAGCCAGTGTCTAAACCAATCACCTCTTCACCTTCATAGCCTTCTAACGCTGCCCAGTGGCCAAATAGCACAGGTTTATCAAGCTTAATACGGCTACTAAGTTGGAACCAAGGAAGCAGTGAGCCATCGTTGACCTGTTTAGGTGGAAGCTTACACTCCATATCCAAACGCCCATCAGGAAAGCAAAAGCGCATTCTGGTGAAAGCGTTGATAATATAACGATAGCGCTCAATGCCATTGAGGCTCTCACTCCAAAGATCCGGTTGGTTGGCGTACATATTTTCGATCAGCCACTGCCAATCTTCACTGTGTAGAATCTCAGTGATCTGCTGGTTGGCTTTACGAGCATCTTCTAGTGTCCATTGTGGAGAAATGCCTGCGTGACACATGACAAACTCATCATGTTCTGCCATCAAAGGTTGCTGACGAAGCCACTCTAACAGCTCATCTTTATCTTCAGCATTGAAAATCGGCGCGGTTTGATCTTTTTCTTTGACCTTAAATAAACCTAATGATACCGCCATCAGGTGGAGATCATGGTTGCCTAAAATGACTTTCGCACTGTCACCAAGAGAACGAATAAAGCGTAATACTTCGAGTGATTTTGGTCCGCGGGCAACTAAATCTCCGGCAACCCACAAGGTATCTTCACTCGTATCAAAATCAGCTTGCTGAAGTAAAAGAAGCAGTTCGTCAAAGCAACCTTGTAAGTCACCAACAATGTAATTAGCCAATGAGTTGTCCTAGTTAAGTATATTGGGAATAGCGAGTCTGAAAGGATCGATTTCAGCGACGAACTCTTTGCCGCCTTCATCATGCATGATGTATTGACCTTGCATCACACCGACAGGCGTTTCAATTACAGTACCGCTGTTATAGGTATATTCGTCATTCGGAGCAATAAAGGGTTGCTGACCGACGACTCCTTCGCCCTCGACTGTCATTTGTCGACCGTTAGAGTCGGTAATCAACCAGCGTCGACTCATCAACTGGACGCTCTGCTGACTTAAGTTCTTAATGGTAATTATGTAGGCAAATACATAACGCTTAGCATCAGGTTGAGACTGATCCGGAATGTATTTGGTGTGAACTTGGACTTTGATACAAGGGGCAGCTTCCATATAAACTCCTTTATAAAGTCAAAAAAGGTGATAAACCAATGGTCTATCACCTTTTTATTTTAGCTGAAACTATTTGTTGTTGGCAGCTAACCAGTTCGCCATATCGACGAATTGAACCAAGGTTAGGTTCTCTGGACGCATGCTTGGGTTAATGCCTAGCTCTTCCAGGACCTCAGCACTTAGTAAGCCTTTGTAGCAATTTCTTACTGTCTTACGACGCTGGTTGAAGCCTTCACGACATACTCGGTCGAGGTATTTAAGATCACTTACTGGGTGTGGGATCTCTTCATAAGGGACTAGACGAACGACCGCTGAATCAACTTTTGGTGGCGGAACAAATGCGGTTGGTGGTACTTCAAGTACAGGCACAACTTTACAGAAGTATTGCGCCATTACCGTAAGGCGACCATAAGCTTTTGTGCCAGGGCCTGCCGCTAGGCGGTTAACCACTTCTTTTTGTAGCATAAAGTGCATGTCTTGAATGTCTTTATGGAACTCAAAAAGATGGAACATCAATGGCGTTGAGATGTTGTATGGCAGGTTACCAAAAATACGTAGCTTATTGTTTGGCTTTACTAGCTGAGTAAAGTCAAAGCGCATCGCATCACCTTCATGAATCGTCAGCTTATCACCAAGTTCTGGGTGATTGCGTAGACGCTCAGCGAGATCGCGGTCAAGCTCAATAACGGTAAACTTGTCGACTTCCTTTCCTACAGGCTCTGTGATTGCACCAAGACCTGGACCAATTTCAACTAGATTTTGACCTGGTTTAGGGTTGATCGAGGAGACAATTCCATCAATGATGTATGGATCGTTAAGGAAGTTTTGACCAAAGCGTTTTCTCGCTTTGTGCCCTAAGTGGACATCGTTTCTCATAGTATTCTCAAGTTATTTCGATTTCTTATCGACTAGCTCAATGGCATGAGCTAAAGCCGTTCGGAAGCTTCCTGTATCTGCTTTGCCTGTTCCTGCTAGGTCAAGTGCAGTGCCGTGATCAACGGAGGTCCTGATAAATGGCAGCCCCAAGGTAATATTAACCGAGCGACCAAAGCCTTTGTATTTTAGTACAGGAAGTACCTGATCGTGGTACATTCCCAGCACTGCGTCAGCATCTTCAAGGTACTTTTCATTGAAGATAGTATCAGCGGGTAATGGACCAATAAGATTGATGCCATCACGTTGACGCAGCTTGTCTAGTGTTGGAGTGATTGTCTCGATCTCTTCTTTACCGAGTACACCATCTTCTCCGGCATGTGGATTAAGCCCACATATATAGATATTAGGTGATGAGATCGCGAACTTCTCGACCAGATCTTTATGCAAAATCGCGATGATTTTTTCGAGTCTCTCTTCTGTTACCGCTTGAGACACATACGCCAGTGGTATGTGCGTTGTAACTAGAGCTACACGTAGCCCTTCGGTTGCTAACATCATCACGACTAATGGGGTATTTGATTTCTCCGCAAAGAACTCAGTATGGCCGCTAAAGGCTACACCAGCGCGGTTAATTACCCCCTTGTGCACAGGGCCGGTGACAATAGCATCAAATTCACCATTCATACAGCCTAAAGCGGCTCTTTCTAGTGTATTTAATACGTAATGGCCGTTCGTTTCGTCCAGTTGGCCCGCAACAGCGCTGTTTGTTAGCGGAATATGGTCGACAACTAAGGTGCCTGCTTTTTGCGCCACGATCGGTGCCTTGGGTTGATAATCAATAAGATCGACATCAATACCAAGCTGTTGTGCACGCTCTGCTAACATTGATTTGTCGGCACAGACCACAATTTGGTGATTCCAACTTTGTTTAGATTGAGCAAGAACTAAGTCTGGCCCAATCCCCGCTGGCTCACCTGCGGTGACGATAATGCGTTTACAGTTCATCTTGCTCTGTATCCTCAACGACTTCTACATAGGCACTGGCACGAATTTCTTGTAGCCATGCACTTGCTTCTTCATTGAACTTACGGTTAAACAAAATTCGGTAAGCTTTGTTCTTTAGCGCAGAATCAGTGCGGTCGACTTCACGGCGATCGAGAATTTCTACGATATGCCAACCATGAACGGTTTTAAATGGTTCACTGATTTGGCCAACAGGCAGTGTGTCTACCTGGTGTTTGAACTCAGGCACATAAAGATCAGAGGTTTGATAACCTAATTCACCACCTTGCGCGGCAGAGCCAGGGTCTTGGCTGTATTGCTGAGCGAGTTCACCAAAGGTCGCTTCACCAGCTTTAATTTGATGGATGATGTTTTCTAAGGTTTTCTTAACGCCTTCATCACTCAGGATAACAGTTGGCTTAATAAGGATATGGCGAGCATTGACCTCAGTAACGGCAACCGTTTCTAAACCTTTGACATCTTCAATTTTTAGAATATGAAAACCAACGCCGCTGCGGAATGGACCAATGATGCTACCTTTGTTTTGTAGCTTGATTTGATCAGCGAAGATGGTTGGCATTTCTTCTTTGCGCATCCAACCCCAATCACCGCCTTGTAGCGCTTTAGGGCCTTTAGAGTAGGTGTACGCCATAGTGCTAAAGTCAGCGCCATTATTAAGCTCTTTAACCAACTCTTTAGCTTGTGCTTCAATTTGTGATTTATCATCGCCGTCATTGACACGCAGTTGGATATGACCAATCTTGTATTGAACCGTAGCGTTAGTCTCTTGGGCTAATAACTCGCTTAAGTTATCAACTTCTGCTGGCAAGATGTTGATGCGGCGGCGAACTAGCGCATTACGCGCTTCGCTAGCGGCAATTTCTTTGCGGATCTGCTCGCGAAACTCAGCATAGCTTAGGCCTTCACTGGCGATAGAGGCACGTAATTGCTCAACTGTTTGCTGGTTATTTTTAGCAATCTCTCCAATCGCTTCATTCAGTCGATTATCATCAATACGCACACCTAAGCGCTCAGCTTCTTGCTGCTGAATTGTGTCGACAATCAGCTTTTCGGTTACTTGCTCAGTTAAGATCTCTTCTGATGGTAAAGATTGACCTTTTTTCTTTGCATTGGCTTTAAGTGTTTTAATCGAAGTATCGATATCACTTTGTAGTATCACACCAGTGTTCACGATGACGGCAACGTTATCCAATGCAACAGGCTCTGCCTGTACTAAGCCAATCGGGCTTGCAATCATCAGTGTCAGTAATATTTGTTTCCAAAACTTCATTGAAAGTCCTATACATTCAAATCGCCTGATGTCTTAGACATCAGGCTTGCTAATTAGTTGTTTAAAAAGAATGGGCGGCCGTAACCTAGTGAGTTACCTGCGCTATCCACACCAGCAAGTCCAGAGTCGGCGCCAATCTTGGTACCAAAACCGATAATGCCAAAATTAAAGCTAAAGTTACTTTCATAGACTGGATTAGCATTTGGGTAGCTTGAGAAGCTCGGGGACCAACTTCTAAGTTGATTGCTGTAGGTAAAACCAACATACCAACAATCAGATGTGTAGTTAAGGCGCGCTAGCCATTCTAAAGCTTCATCAGTAGTGAGATCATAGAAATACTGTGCACTGGTATTCCAGTTACGGTTAATTTGATAGCCTGCCAGTAACCCTGCCTGAGAAATACCATCCACAGTGATTGCATCAACATTAATATTGCCACTGCCTTCTGCAGCACATTGACCAACAGTACAGTCAAGGTACTCTTTCGATACGTAACGGTAATTACCTTGGATATAACCACCAGAGAAACGATACTCAAGGGTACTATTACCTAACTGAACTTCACTGGTATCAATATCGTATTGGATACCACCATGATAAAACAGATAATCATCGTAGTTAAAGTCCATCTCCACGGCCCAAGCTGAGTAGTTAGATTTTCCGCTATCATCTGATTCGGAAGAGTTTTTAATATCTTTGTCGATATAGAAAATCTGACCAAAAGAGATATTCAGTCTTTCTTTATAGCCATCATCAAAGAATCGAGTTGAAGCACCGTAGCTAAATTGGTTTGCTTCGGCGATCTTGTCTACACCGCTATATTTTCGGCTGCGAAATAGGCCGTAGTAGTCGGTTTGCAACAAGGTTGTATCATAGTCGCCTATGCTACTTTGATCTTCTTCAGGTACGTAAACATACTGAACTTGCGGTTCCAGTGTTTGCATGTAGCCGTTAAAGATAGTGGTATCACGTTCTAGCACAACACCAGCATGAGTTCGGAATTCTGGGATGACGCGTGAAACATTTTCTTCTAGGCCATAGTAAGGATTATCTGAGCCACCACTGAGTTTTTCTGTCGTTACATCAACACCATCCAAATCTTGTTGATAGTAAGTACCAAGTAATCTTGCTTCTGTTGTCCAATTGCCCCAAGTTGTTCCAATAGGAATAGTTAAACCTGGCTCGATGTGGACTCGCGTGGCTGATGGTTTGCCTTTCGCATCGGTATCAAAACGTGAAATGTGGCTTGTCATATCAAAGTCAAGGTAGCGCATAAGCTCGGGAGCGTAATAGTTATACTCCAGCTGAGGTAGCAATCGGTATGGCAAGTTGTTGCTAGTGGTTAGAACCTGGAAGTCTCGAGTTAGAATTGATGCATCCCATGATTCTGAACGGTAGGTTGCCTGCGCTTCTTGGATTAACTGACCATCTTCTCGGTTACCGATTGATGAGTCGATGTGTGAGAAGTAGGCAATATCACTGACTTTCGAATAGTCTACCTCAAACTTCCAGTTTTGCTGGAAAATTCCCGAGTGCTGCCATTGGAAGCCCCAACGGTCACCATACTTGGTGTATTTTTTATCATCTGGTAAATATTCAGCCTTTAATGAACTGAAGCCTAGATCAGAAAGGTAGCGAAACTCACTGTTGAGCTGAGTGCCGCGTTCTTGCATATATTTAAATGTGGTCTCTAAGTCATAGTTGGGTGCGAGGTTCCAATAGATAGGAACCTCCATTTCAAAGCCATCACTGGAACCGTAAGAGGCTGTTGGATATAGAAAGCCTGTTTTGCGTGTGTCGCCAATAGGCACCGTAAGATACGGGAGATAGAATACAGGAACGCTAACAACCTCGAAACGTGGGTTGTAGAAGGTTGCTTCTTCTTCATCTTGGTCGATATCAATACTTGAAGCTACCATACGCCATGAGTTGTCACCTTCAGGACAAGAGGTGATAGAGCCATCTTCAATCTCGTAGATGGACTTGCCTGTTTTAGATATGTAGACGGCTTCCCCTCGAGCAGGTTCACACAAGAACTGATAATTGGTATTCTCAAGGGTGACAAAATCAGTATTTAGGTTGTTGGTGGCTTTGTCTGAAATCGTCTTAACTTCACCATCACTGAAGGTAACATTACCTTCTGCTACAACCACATTTTCTTGCTGGTGCAAAGTAACATTGTCAGCAAGCATGCGCTTTTTGCCTTGCACGACAACGACATTACCATGGTAGGTCGCTTTTTCACCGTTAATAGCTTCTAGGCTATCTGCTTCGACGTTTACAGGTAGTTGATTTGGGTTTTCAGGCTCAGGTTCGTTGATCAAACATTGATCTACAGCGGGCAGTTCCTGCACACTATCGACTGAGATAGTTTCTGCTTGAGTCTGAGGCACTACAAAAGCAGCACTGATTGAAGCGGCTAACAAGGAGCGTGGAAAACGTAACATCGAGTTTGACTATCCTGTTGAACTTGATATATCCGGTGAATAGGTGACCGAATGTAAAATAAAACGGTCCTTATAATAAAGTAATTTGAAGCTTACGGCACTATCAGACCGCTTCACGGCGAAAAAATTCAGAGATTGAGAGCACATAATGCATATTTTTGGCAAAATTCTTGGCACCTTCTTTGGTTTCCTATTTGGGGGAGCATTTGGCGCTGTATTCGGCTTATTTATAGGTCACCAATTCGATAAAGCTCGTCGCTTACGTCAAGCAGGGTTTAATACTGGTTTTGGCAGTGGACCAAGCCAAGCTCAGCGTCAGGAAGAGTTTTTTAAAGCGGCATTTGCGGTAATGGGCCATGTAGCGAAAGCAAAAGGGCAAGTAACCAAAGAAGAGATTCAGCTTGCGAGCACCATGATGGATCGTATGAGCTTACATGGCGAGCAACGCAAAGCAGCACAAAATGCATTTCGTGAAGGTAAAGAGAGTGACTTTCCTTTGGATACGGTGCTAGAGAGAGTGCGTATCTCGGCAGGTGGTCGTTTTGACCTTATGCAGTTTTTCTTGGAGCTACAGATTTCTGCAGCGTTTGCTGATGGCGATATCCACCCAAGAGAGCGTAATGTGCTGCACAAAATTGCTCGTGGTTTAAACTTCTCTTCTGAACAGCTTGAACAGCGATTAAGAATGCAAGAAGCGGCATTTCGTTTTCAGCAAGGTGGTTTTGGTGGCCACGCGGGGGGAGGTTCTCACCAGTCGGGTGGCAGTTGGCAACAAGCGTCTAGTGCAGACCAGTTAAGCGATGCGTATAAACTGATAGGTGTAGACAGCAATGCTGATGCTAAAACCGTTAAACGTGCTTATCGTAAACTGATGAATGAGCATCACCCAGACAAACTGATGGCCAAAGGTTTACCACCTGAAATGATGAATGTAGCGAAAGAAAAAGCGCAAGAAATTCAAAATGCTTACGACTTGATCAAGAAGGCCAAAGGCTTTTAGATTGGTTTTAGTTTGAAACGAGAAAGGCGCATAGATTGCTCTATGCGCCTTTTCTGTATTTGGTGGCCCCTCGCAGACTTGAACTGCGGACCAATCGAGTAGGATCGATAACCCATACCTTTCCAGATTTTTAGTTTTGTGGCGTCTTCTAACCGCCACTTCTGAACTGGGTGATGAATTACCTTCCTCCGAACGCAGCGTGCAGGTTTCCAAGCACTACGCTCTCCATTTAGACTCGTCCTTCTTAGCCTCTATGCCATAGCAATGTGAGGATGTGCAAACTTACTTAGGCTAATTCCATCGTATTTTCCGCTATGGATTTTAACGTGGCAAGCTCTACAAACGGGAATCTGCTTGCGATTTAACGCTCGCATCACCTTAGTAAAACCTTTAACTTTTTCACCTATTTTTCGAATGCTTCTCACATGGTGCATCTCGGTATTCTCGGTTTCTCCACATATACAACATGGTGAATCTAGCTTGCTTCGCGTCCTAAGCTTGAAGTGAAGGAAAGCCCTTCCTCCCTCGTTAACAGTTTTGTCTGTTATCAGGAAGTTATTCGGCTGTCTGATCAGACTTCTATGATAGGGGAATTGAGTTACCCTTATCACTTCGTTCTTATCATTCCTTACCTCAATTTTGAGCGTAAAGCCATGCTTCTTGAATATCTTTCTCACGCTGGATCTATGTTTATCTGCTAAGGTTTTGGCACATCCGTATTGTAGGATGTACTGTATTCTTCTCAGATTTGATCTGTTATCCACAAAAGAGTAGTAGTTAAGATACCCTCTCCAGATGCTACTGTATAGTTCCACAATTTGTATGTCATCTAGGTTAGACCATGCTGCTGAGCTTTTGGGTTTCCCATCAGGGTGACAGATTCCTCTGTTCGCCAATCGCTTTACGATATCATGGACTGGGGCTACCATATTCGGGTGCCAGCCTGTGACAGACTTTTTAAATCTGTGTCCCTTTTTACTAGTCAGAGTTGCTTTCTTGCCTTCACCATCATTCCCCACTTTGATGAATGTACCAAGGAAATTGGCATACTCCGTCTTCGCGTGTCTGATGTGTGTTTTCTCAAAGCTGAGTTCCAGCTCTAGTTCATTTTTTAGGTAATCTGCACAGCGCTTTCTGATCTCTGCTGCTAAGGCTCTTGAGCCATTAACTCCAATGATCCAGTCATCGGCGTAGCGAATATATTTAATTCTGATGTAACTTCCATCGTCTAAAACATTCGGTATCGATTTAAGCTTCTTAATATTTTCGTCGATTTCGGCTTTCATCCATTTTGTATCAGGATGTTCGCCCATCGATGAGATTTTCTGCTTTAATCGTAAATTTCGCCTCTGAAGTTTTCTGCGCTCTGGGTGTACTTTCTTGATTTCCCCTGTTTGGTACTTGTTGATTACTTCATTCTCGACCCATCTATCAAATTTATCTAAATAGATGTTGGCGAGGATTGGAGATACGACACTACCTTGTGGAGTGCCTACAACAGCGTTAACAGTTTTACCAAATTGGATGTATCCCGCGTTCAAGGCTTTACGGATGAGGTTCAGGAACCTTTCATCGTCAATCCTTTCTCTTAGGATATCCATTAGTTTTTCGTGGGATATGTTATCAAAGAATCCTTTGATGTCCCCTTCGATTACCCAGTTTACCCCTGACCATTTATTCCGAAATTCTTGGAGTGCTGTGTGGCATCCCTTTCCTGCTCGGAATCCGTGGCTTCTTTCTGAGAATGTTGGTTCATATATCGCTTCCAAGATGAAAAGGATTACCTGCTGGACTACTTTCTCAACTGGTGATGCTATGCCGAGCGGTCGGGTTTTACCATTTGCTTTTGGGATTTCTACTCGGCGAGCAGGTTTAAAGCAGAATGACTCATCCTTCATGCTATTGACTAACTTTTCTATCTTTTCCGCAGAGAATCCATCAATGGTTTCTCCGTCTGAACCAGCCGTCATATTACCCTCTCCACTTTTCAAGAATTCATACGCAATGTAGTAGAAGTCTTTCCTGTAGAGGAGTCGATACAGATCTCTGTTGACCCAATTACGATCATTAGAGTTAAGCTTTCTGATTCTTTCTAATCTATTGATGTCTTTTGCACTCATCCGAGTTAACACCCTTTCATAGAAGTTGTCTAAACTGACGTCCTTTCCAGATTCACTATCCGTTACGATAGTCGTATCTCGTTTGTGGATTTGAAGCTTAAAGGTGTGAGGTTTTCCCGTTTTCCCTGAAGGGGAGAAGTGGTGGACCCACCCAGATTTGAACTGGGACTCAACAAGTTATGAGCTTGCTGCTTTAACCATTAAGCTATGGGTCCACATGATGAGTCTGGTACTACGACGTCTCCGTCACCTGACTGCGTGAAGATGTTGAATTTTTTGGAAAATTCGTCCTCGAATGTTACTTAGAAGAGTTTTCCTTTTCAACCCCCAAGCGATGTCTTTTTAGCGATTACTCGCCTTAGGTGATCCCCAAGTTGATAGCAACAACGTGGTGATTCCTTAGGTGCCTCATTCGTACGTTCTCACTCTACTTGAGTGCGGTAAGGCTTCAGTATCTCAAGAAACGCTCATAATCGTCATTTCTTGTGAAGCCTAATAGCTCTTAGGTATCGTAGCTATTAGTGGGTCGTAAACACCTACCTTGTACTAAGGTTCAAGCAGTATAGCCTTCACCATAGAATCCCTATCTGACAGACCTATTGAGAAGTATACCTCATCTCTCACCTGCCTTTTCCTGACATGCTCTGTTCCTTTCGGGCTTTCGCCTTCCAGTATCGAATGCAATAGCGTGATTCACATCGCTCTACTAATTCTAAGTCAGTGATTTATCCCCGATGATACAGGGGAGCTTACCTCTGTAAGCAACGTTGATGCACCCACATGGGCGCACTTATGAGTCGACTGCTCTAACCACTGAGCTAAGGGGCCGTAATAGGAGAATGATTATAGGGGATGAGGATCGGACTGTCTAGACGCTATCAAGGCTAAATGCGCTTAGTTTTTATCCACTTAAATCCCTAGATACAAAAAAGGTGAGCAAGTGCTCACCTTTTAGTCAATCAAACATCAGTCGATTATTCGTCTAGGAAGCTACGCAGAGTTTCTGAGCGGCTTGGGTGACGAAGTTTACGTAGTGCTTTTGCTTCGATCTGACGGATACGTTCACGAGTAACGTCGAACTGCTTACCTACTTCTTCAAGAGTATGGTCAGTGTTCATGTCGATACCAAAGCGCATACGCAGCACTTTTGCTTCACGTGGTGTTAGGCCCGCTAGAACGTCTTTTGTTGCTACTTTTAGGCTGCCTGCTGTTGCAGAGTCTAGCGGTAGCTCAAGCGTTGTATCTTCAATGAAATCACCTAGATGCGAATCTTCGTCGTCACCGATTGGTGTCTCCATAGAGATTGGCTCTTTAGCAATTTTCAGTACTTTACGGATCTTATCTTCTGGCATCTGCATGCGCTCAGCCAGTTCTTCCGGTAGCGGTTCACGACCCATCTCTTGTAGCATTTGACGAGAGATACGGTTCAGCTTGTTGATCGTTTCGATCATGTGTACCGGAATACGAATCGTACGTGCTTGGTCTGCGATTGAACGTGTGATTGCCTGACGGATCCACCACGTTGCGTAAGTTGAGAACTTGTAGCCACGACGGTATTCAAACTTATCTACTGCTTTCATCAGACCGATGTTACCTTCCTGGATCAGATCCAAGAACTGTAGGCCACGGTTGGTGTATTTCTTCGCAATAGAAATTACCAGACGTAAGTTTGCTTCAACCATCTCTTTCTTCGCACGGCGAGCTTTCGCTTCACCGATAGACATACGACGGCTGATATCTTTGATATTTTGAACCGTTAGAGATGTTTCTTCTTCGATGATCTTCAATTTAGAGATCGAACGACGAATGTCATCTTCACTGCGGCGAACTTTTTCAGCGTATGGCTTATCAGATGCAAGGATTTCATCTAACCAAGCGTCAGTCGATTCGTTACCTGTAAATAGAGTAATAAATGACTTCTTCGGCATCTTACCGTATTCAACCGTCGCCTTCATAATCAGACGTTCTTGAGTACGTACACGCTCCATTGACGTGCGCAGCTCTTCAACTAGGTAGTCAAATTGCTTTGGAGTAAGACGAAACTCTTTGAATACGTCGATAACCATTTCGTGAGCAAGCGTTGCTTTCGGGCTTTCATTGCCGTATTCGTTACATGCTAACTGGTAGTTTTGGAACGTATTGCGAAGTGCAGTGAACTTATCTAGAGCAAGTTCAGGATCAATACCTGTATCTTCCTCTTCTTCCTCATCATCGTCAGAGTCGTCAGATTCTTCCTTTTCAGCGTCTTCATCTTCAAGTTCAGACTCTGCAAGTTCAGAGCCGATGTGAGTCGCTGTAGGTGCTGCCGTTTCGTCAGCATCAGGATCAACAAAGCCCGTGATAAGGTCAGTAAGACGCAGTTCTTCAGCTTGAATTCTATCAAACTGTTCAAGAATGTATGGGATGGTGCCCGGATACTCTGCCACTGCATTTTGAACTTGGTTAATACCATCTTCAATACGCTTTGCGATATCGATCTCGCCTTCACGAGTCAATAGTTCAACAGTACCCATTTCACGCATGTACATACGTACTGGGTCTGTGGTGCGGCCGATTTCGTTTTCTACGCTAGATAGCGCAGCGGCTGCAGCTTCTGCCGCATCTTCATCGGTGATTGTATCGTCATCATTCAATGCAAGATCATCGGCATCTGGAGCAGTTTCAACTACTCGAATGCCCATATCGTTGATCATCTGAATGATATCTTCGACCTGCTCTGAATCGACGATTTCTGCTGGCAGGTGGTCGTTTACTTCTGCGTAGGTCAGATAGCCTTGTTCCTTGCCTTTAATGACAAGTTGTTTCAGCTGTGACTGCGGATTTTGATCCATAGACGGTATCCAACTTAGTATCTGGTGAAGGAATTAGTATGCGAGTTGCAAACCACACATACTAACAAATTAATTGATTGCTGACTATCCGAACAGGGTTACGCTTTTAAATCTAGCATTAACGCTAGCAGCTCCCTTCTTTCTTCGGTTGATAAACCGACACTTCTTTCTTTGGCCTGCAGGTTTTCAATTTGTTTTTCGACGCACTGGGCAAGTATTTTATCCAATGAGTCTAAAAATATATCTTGTTCATTATCTTCATCGAGGGGGATCTCCCACCCTGCAAGTCGAGATAATAGTGCCTCTTGGCTACTGTTTCGCCAATGTTCTATCAACTGGCCCGTAGTTATATTGGGATGTTGATGACAATATTCAAGCACTTCGACAAATAAACTTAGCCCTGGCACTGTTAACTCTCTCACACTTGAGAGATCCGGTACCATTTGAGCATAGCTCGGATTCTGGATAAGCAAAGCGATCACTTCACGCATTGGCGTACGTTTGATCTCTTTATGCGGTTGAGGTCGACTGTTACTTTGCTTCTTGCGAGGCTGGCGTCGTCGGTTGTCAAAACCGGTGCGCTCATCGAGCAGTTTTTCGAGCAATTCTTGGAAGTAAGGGTCGGGTATTTTATCAATCAGAGCGCTGGCGTGTGCTCGCAGTGCGGATTTACCTTCGTTACTGCCAAGGTTTAGCTGGTGTATTTCAATTAAATTATCAAATAGATAGCTTGATAGTGGTGTTGCGTGTTTGATCTGCTGCTCAAACGCCTCTTTGCCATGCTTACGTACGTAGCTATCTGGGTCCTCACCGTCAGGGAGGAACAAAAACTTAAGCGTATTGCCTGTTTTTAGATATTGCAGAGCGTTTTCTAAAGCGCGCCAAGCGGCTTCTTTACCCGCTCTATCTCCGTCGTAGCAACAAACCACTGTATTGGTTTGGCGGAACAATAGCTGAATATGATCGCCAGTTGTCGATGTGCCTAGTGAGGCTACTGAGTAATCGACACCATACTGGGCCAAAGCGACCACATCCATATAACCTTCCACCACCAAGACTTTCGGTGGCTCGCGATAAGCTTGCATCACTTCATATAGGCCGTAGAGCTCTTTGCCTTTATGGAAGATAGGCGTTTCTGGCGAGTTTAGGTATTTTGGCGTCCCATCACCCAGTACACGGCCACCAAAACCGATGACCCGACCTCGGCGGTCACGAATAGGGAACATAATTCGACCACGGAAGCGGTCGTAGCGGTTACCTTTATCGTTTTCAATCAACATACCACCAGAGACAAGCATCTCTTGAGTTTGTGGCGTTTGGCCGAAGTTCTTACGGACTAAATCCCACTCATCAGCGACATAGCCGATACCAAAATTTTGCACAATTTGGCCTGAAAGCCCACGATCTTTTAGGTAATCAATGGCAACTTTGCTTTTTGGCTGCTTGAGCTGGTCACGATAGAACTGAGCAATACTGCCCATCAGGTCATAGAGGTTACGCTTTTGCTCTGAGTTGGCTTTAGGTTGATTAGATTGGAAGCTACCGCCTTGACGCTGCTCTCTTGGAACATCTAAACCAAGGAATGATGCAAGTTCTTCAATCGCCTCAACAAACTCTAAGCGCTCGTACTCCATCATAAAGTCGATGGCATTACCGTGTACGCCACAACCAAAGCAATGATAGAACTGCTTTTCTTGCGAGACGCTAAATGAAGGGGTTTTCTCGTTATGGAACGGGCAGCAAGCACCGTAGTTTTTGCCTTTTTTCTTAAGTTTTACGCGAGCATCAATAATGTCGACGATATCGAGTCGAGCAAGGAGGTCATCAATGAAACTACGAGGGATGTGTCCTGCCATAAAACCTTAGAAAAATGCACTAACAATTAGAGAGGGTAGATACAAACAAGCCGCGCATTCCAGAGGATAGCACGGCTTGTTGCAATAGGGTGGGAGATTAAGCCAGTTTAGCGCGAACTAAACCACTTACCTTACCCATATCTGCGCGCCCTTGGATTTGAGGCTTAAGAACGCCCATCACTTTACCCATGTCTTGCATGCCCACAGCACCAGATTCGGCAATCGCACTTTCAACCAGCGCAGTTACTTCTTCATCAGTCAGCGGTTGAGGCATAAAATCCTCAAGTACAGCGATTTCAGCTTTCTCAGCGTCTGCTAGATCTTGACGATTAGCAGATTCAAATTGAGCTACAGAGTCGCGACGCTGTTTAACCATTTTAGTCAGCACGGCAAGAATGTCGTCATCGCCCAGAGTAATCTGTTCGTCGACTTCACGTTGCTTAATTGCTGACAGAGCTAAACGGATAGTGCCAAGGCGCGGTTTGTCCTTGGCTTTCATCGCTAATTTTTGCTCTTCTTTGAGCGTGTCAATAAGAGCCATAACTATAATCCTTTAGGACTTAGTTATTAGTACAGGCGAACGCGACGTGCGTTTTCGCGAGCTAGCTTCTTAGCGTGACGCTTTTGAGCTGCTGCTTTAGCGCGTTTGCGAACTGTAGTTGGCTTTTCGTAGTGCTCTCGACGACGCACTTCAGAAAGGATACCTGCTTTTTCGCAAGAGCGTTTGAAACGACGTAGAGCAACGTCGAACGGTTCGTTTTCACGTACTTTAACTACTGGCATATGCCTTTCACCTCAGGGGTTAATTCGTTAATGCTGGAACGTTAGTGAGCCAAACACTGATGTTCGGTCTCAAACCAGCTTGATCAAAAATGGTGCGGAATTTTAATCCGATCGCATAGCCTTTGTAAAGTATTTTGTTGGGTAGAGTTTGCACAAAATTTGTTTGCGAAGCCAAGGCGAGGTAAGATTGCGCCAATTTTGAATTAGAGACAAATACATCCGGGACAAAGCATGCGCATTATTGGTATCGAAACCTCTTGTGATGAAACAGGAATTGCAATTTATGATGATGAGAAAGGGCTGCTTTCTCATCAATTATATAGCCAGGTAAAACTGCATGCTGATTACGGCGGTGTAGTACCAGAGCTAGCATCCCGTGATCATGTAAAAAAGACTATTCCTCTTATTAAAGCGGCATTAAAAGAAGCGAACTTAACGCCAAAAGATATTGATGGTGTGGCGTACACAGCCGGTCCCGGTTTAGTCGGTGCACTATTGGTTGGTGCTACGATTGGCCGCAGTATCGCTTATGCGTGGGGCGTGCCAGCGGTTCCTGTTCATCATATGGAAGGTCACTTATTAGCGCCAATGCTTGAAGATAACCCACCACCATTCCCATTTGTTGCGGTATTAGTTTCAGGCGGTCACACCATGATGGTCGAAGTGAAAGGGATTGGTGAGTATAAGATCTTAGGTGAGTCGATTGATGACGCTGCTGGTGAAGCATTCGACAAAACCGCGAAGCTGATGGGACTTGATTACCCAGGTGGCCCGTTATTGTCTAAATTGGCGGAAAAAGGCACGCCAGGTCGTTTTAAATTCCCGCGTCCAATGACCGATCGTCCCGGGCTTGATATGAGCTTCTCGGGTCTTAAAACGTTTACTGCAAATACTATCGCAGCTAATGGTGATGATGAGCAAACCCGTGCGGATATTGCGTTAGCTTTTGAAGAAGCGGTATGTGCCACTTTAACCATTAAATGTAAGCGTGCGTTAGAGCAAACGGGCTTCAAGCGCATTGTTATTGCCGGTGGTGTAAGTGCAAACCGACGCTTACGTGCAGATCTTGAGCAGCTAGCGAAGAAGATTGGTGGTGAAGTTTATTATCCGCGCACTGAGTTTTGTACCGATAACGGTGCAATGATTGCCTATGCTGGTATGCAACGTCTTAAAAATGGTGAAATCGCTGATTTATCGGTACAAGCCACACCGCGCTGGCCAATTGACCAATTGGAACCGATCGCTTAGTAATCATAAGCTATTTAATTAAGGTCGCTGTTTTGGTGGCCTTTTCTTTGTCTCAGCGAAAAGAGTTCCGACTTCTTCGTTGAGAAAATAATGTTACCCTCCGATTTTATAAAAATAACCAATGGATAGAAGTATGTACAAGTTTGCTGTCGATGGTCGAGAAATGGCTTATCAAGATGTAGGTACAGGGCCGGTATTGGTGTTTGGTCATAGCTATTTATGGGATAGCAAGATGTGGACGCCTCAAGTAGAAGCCCTCAGTCAGCATTATCGTTGCATTGTGCCTGAGCTTTGGGCCCATGGTGAGTCTGATGCGGCTCCAGAAATGACCCGCTCACTGTCAGATTATGCTAAGCAGGTTGTTGCTCTTTTAGATCATTTACAGATTGAGCACTTTTCTATCGTTGGTCTATCGGTTGGCGGAATGTGGGGAACGGAAGTGGCCTCTTTGGTTCCTTCGCGAGTTCAGTCGCTCATTTTAATGGATACGTTTGTCGGATTAGAGCCAGAAGTTACCCATAAAAAATACTTTGGTATGTTAGACGCAATTACTCAGGCGAAAGCGGTTCCAGCGCCAATTGTAGAAGCCGTTACACCGCTATTTTTTGCTAATAATGCTAGTCAGGACAACCCAAAGTTAGTTGAGCAGTTCTCTCACTTTCTTAGTCAGCTACAAGGCGAACGAGCGGTGGAAGTGGCAAGAGTCGGTCGAATGGTATTTGGTCGACGCGATCAAATTGAAGAGATTGAAAGCTTTGCTCTGCCAGTGCTGATCGCGGTTGGCCAAGAAGATAAGCCTCGTCCAGTACTTGAGTCTTATCTAATGCATGATTGTATTACAGGTTCAGAGTTGATTCAGATCCCTAAAGCGGGGCATATTTCAAATCTTGAGCAGCCTGAGTTTGTCACTGAGATGTTGAAAAACTTCTTATCGCGCGTTTACGCTTAGCCTGACTTAAACATAAAGCTTCTGTAAAAATAAAGCCTCTATATTAAGAGGCTTTATTTAATCCATTCTTTTTCTCTCCCACTTTGGGCTCAGTCCCGTCAATAAGCCGCTTGATGTTTTGGTGATGACGAAAAACAATCAGGCAGCACAGCATAGCCACTGGCAAGGTATATTGAGGCTTGATCATCCAAGTATAAAACGGCGCTAGTAGAACCGTGACGATAGCGGCCAGAGAAGAGTAGCGAAACACAAAAGCGACGCTTAACCAGGTTGCAATGATCATTCCCGTCAGATCTAAGCCGATTGGCGCAATCGCTCCCAGAGCGGTCGCTACGCCTTTGCCACCTTTAAAATGAAAGAAGAGTGGATACATATGACCTAAGCAGGCAGCAATCGCAATCACACCTAATATGACTGGCTCAATATCAAGAAAGTAACCGCCCCAGACAGGTATGGTGCCTTTTAACATATCGCAGAGCAAAACAGCCGCCGCTGCTTTTTTGCCACCAACACGCAACACATTAGTGGCGCCTGGGTTATTTGAACCAACGCCGCGAGGATCGGGTAAACGTAAGATACGACAGATCAAAACAGCACTCGAGATCGAGCCTAGAAGGTAGGCAACAATGATCATAATCAGTGCTAATGGGGTCATAGTAAGGTAACTCGTCTGAAACAGGTGTTAGTCAAGCAACTAATTGATATCATATCGCGCCTGACACGCTCAAACTACCGCAAGAGTGTTTGAGATTGAAATAGTACGACTTTTTACCTAGCTTGGGTATCCGACCTCTAAAGGAATTAACACATGGATAAAGTATTTATCGAGCAATTAGAAGTAATCACTACCATTGGTGTTTATGACTGGGAGCAAGAGATTAAGCAAAAACTCGTGCTTGATATTGAAATGGCACATGATAACCGTCCAGCGGGTAAGAGTGATGATGTTGTCGATGCGCTTGATTACTCGCAAGTAAGCCAAGCGGTATTAAACCATATTGAAGGCGGACGTTTTCTGTTGGTTGAACGTGTTGCTGAAGAAGTGGCGGAATTGATTATGGCACGATTTAATGTGCCTTGGATTAAAATCCGTTTAACTAAGCCAGGTGCAGTTGCTCAAGCGAAAGGTGTCGGTGTAGTCATCGAGCGAGGTAATGCATGATTACCGTTTATGTCGGAATAGGTTCAAACATAGCCCGGCATAAGCACGTTGAAGCGGCAATTCGTGAACTAAGGGCCTTAGATGCTGAGCTGCGAATCTCGACAATTTATGAATGTGAAGCGGTAGGGTTTAAAGGTCAGCCATTTTACAATCTAGTTGTAGAAATGAAGACGCAGGTAGATTTAACGGAATTTTCACGCCAGTTGCGCGATATTGAGTTTAAATGGGGGCGCGCAGTGGATGCTGGTAAATTGGAACCAAGAACGGTTGATCTCGATATCATTCTATTCGGTGAACAGATTTCCCTGGATACGCCAGAGTTGCCGCGTAGTGATATCTTCAAATATGCCTTTGTGTTGCAGCCGTTGTTGGAACTCTGCCCTCAGTTGGTGGTCCCTAACGATGGTCGAACGATCGAACAGATTGCTCAACAGTTTCAGTTTGAATTACCGCTTTCACCAGTAGCAAAGTGGTTTAGTTAATAATTAAGAGAATCTAATGGGTTATTTTGAAGCTTTTATCCTTGCTTTGATTCAAGGCTTAACTGAATTTTTGCCGATTTCGAGTTCGGCGCATTTGATCCTGCCATCCGCTATTTTGGGTTGGGAAGATCAAGGATTAGCCTTTGATGTCGCGGTACACGTTGGTACGTTAGCGGCAGTCATCATCTATTTCCGCAAAGAAGTGGTCTCTCTGTTGAGTGCTTTCTTTGCTTCTATCTTTAAAGGTAAGCGCAGTAAAGAAGCTAAATTGGCTTGGATGATTGTGATTGCGACGATTCCTGCCTGTCTCTTTGGTCTATTGATGAAAGACTTCATCGAGCTTTACCTGCGCAGTGCGTGGGTGATTGCAACGACGACCATCGTATTTGGTTTACTGCTTTGGCATGTCGACAAAAATTCTAAATTGGCTGATGACGAATACCAAGCTGACTGGAAAAAAGCCCTATTTATCGGTATTAGCCAAGCGTTAGCAATGATTCCGGGCACCTCTCGTTCAGGGGCTACGATTACTGCGGCACTTTATCTTGGTTTTACCCGTGAAGCGGCGGCGCGTTTTTCATTCTTAATGTCTATTCCAATTATTTTGCTAGCAGGCAGCTATCTAGGTTTGAAGCTGGTGACCAGTGGCGAACCGATTCACTTTGGCTTCTTAATGACGGGTATCGTAACGTCATTTATTAGTGCTTATATCTGTATTCACTTCTTCTTGAAGTTGATTTCAAAGATGGGTATGACACCGTTTGTTATTTATCGATTGCTACTTGGTTTGGGTTTGTTTGCTTTTCTAGCACTCAACTAATCGTTAAATATCAGTCTTTTCTTTGTAAGACCACATTGTCCAATCTCGCGCCAGCAGCGACATTGTGATATATATGTGGTCTTTCTTTCTCTCTCTTTTTTAATTGACGATATGCGAATTTTTGCACTGACCTTACTCTTGGTTTTAGGCTGGCTACAAGCTGAATTGTGGTTCGGAAAAAATGGAATTGCTGATTTTCAAGCGGTCAATGCGGAAACTCAGGCACAGCACCAGGTCAATAGCAATCTTCAAGGGCGTAACAATGAAATGTTCGCTGAGATTGATGACTTGCGCCAAGGTCTTGATGCGATTGAAGAACGTGCTCGGCATGAGCTTGGTATGATTAAAGAAGGCGAAACGTTTTATCGGATTATTGGAGACGATAACTAGATGTCTACAATCTCTCCATCGATTGTCGCAATTGTTCCAGCGGCGGGTGTCGGTAGCCGCATGAAAGCGGATCGACCAAAGCAATACCTTCAGATCAATCAACAGACGGTACTAGAACACACCATAGAGAAGTTATTGCTTCACTCTGCAGTGAGTCATGTGGTGGTCGCAATTACTGATGGTGACCCGTATTTTCCCGAACTCTCTTTAGCATCCAGTCCGCAAGTCATTCGTGTTGCTGGCGGTAAAGAGCGCGCTGATTCGGTATTATCTGCATTACACTATGTGAAGCAGCACCAGTTAGCTGAATGGGTTATGGTTCATGACGCAGCAAGACCGTGTGTTGATTTAACGGATATTGATCGTCTGATTGAGAGTTCCCTAGCCAATCAATTAGGGGGGATCCTCGCAGCTCCGGTTCGAGATACGATGAAACGCTCGAACCAGAATCAAGAGATTGATCATACTGTCGATAGGGAAGCACTGTGGCACGCACTTACTCCACAGATGTTTAAAACTCAGATGCTAACGCACGCTTTGGCTGACGCCTTGAAACAAGGTGTTCAAATTACTGATGAAGCTTCAGCTATCGAGTGGCTAAATCATAAGCCAGCTCTAGTTCAAGGTCGCTCAGACAATATAAAAATAACTCAGCCTGAAGATTTAGCATTAGCCGAGTTTTATCTAAATAGAAACAAAGGATAACTCATGATTCGAATTGGCCACGGCTTTGATGTGCATAAATTTGGTGGCGAAGGCCCTGTGATTATTGGCGGTGTTGCTGTTCCCTATGAACAGGGGCTTATTGCTCACTCTGACGGTGACGTGGCGCTACATGCACTGTGTGATGCGCTTTTAGGTGCAATCGCCGAGGGCGATATTGGTCGCCACTTTCCTGATACTGATGACAAGTGGAAAGGAGCAAATAGTCGAGATTTGCTAAGAGATGTCTACCGCCGCGTAAAAGAAAAAGGCTATGTGCTAGGTAATGCAGATGTCACCATTATGGCTCAAGCACCTAAAATGGCGCCTCATATAGAATCTATGTGCCAAGTGATTGCACAAGATCTTGAAACTGAACTTGGTAATGTCAACGTCAAAGCGACCACCACGGAGCGACTAGGCTTCACTGGACGCAAAGAAGGCATTGCAACGGAAGCGGTTGTACTACTGCTTAAAAAATAATGAATGCTAGGTTGCTTTACACTATCTAAAGCGACCTAGTAGTGGAAAGAGTATGTCTGATATTTTATCTTCTTTGGCTTATCTTAATGGCAAGCCAAATGCGAAAGGCAAATTAAAAGCCAAAGCTGAGCATTTTCAAGTTAACGAAAACCTAGGTTTCGAATTTACCGGCTCGGGTGAGCATCTGATGGTGCGTATCCGTAAAACGGGTGAGAACACTAGCTTTGTTGCCAATGAACTGGCGAAGACTTGTGGTGTCAAATCCAAAGATGTGAGTTGGGCTGGCTTGAAAGACCGCCATGCGGTGACGGAGCAGTGGTTGAGTGTGCACTTACCTAAGGGTGATACACCTGACTTCAGTCAGTTTCTAGCTCAGTACCCTAATATTGAAATTTTAGCGACTGACCGTCATAACAAAAAGCTGCGCCCTGGTGACTTAGAGGGTAACCAATTTGTGGTGACGTTATCAGATATCAGCGATGTGGATGAAGTATTAGCGCGACTCGAGTCGATTGCGAAAACCGGGGTGCCAAACTATTTTGGTAGCCAGCGTTTTGGTCATCAAGGTAACAACCTAGAAGAGGCTCGTCGTTGGGGGCGTGAGAACGTTCGTACTCGTAATCAGAATAAGCGTAGTCTTTATCTTTCTGCTGCTCGTTCATGGATTTTTAATACCATTGTTTCTGAACGTATTGAAAAAGGTTGCTTTGACCAAGTTCTATTGGGTGATCTCGTTGAAATTAATGGCCAGCAAGAATCAGTGACGGCCGATACGGAAGAGGCCTTCAATAATGGCATTGCGGAAGGTACGACACAGTTAACAGCAGCACTTGCTGGTGATAATGCACTACCGACAACTGAGCAGGCATTAGCTCTAGAGCAGCCTCACTTAGATGCAGAGCCTGACCTAATGGCGCTAATTCGTGGTAATCGTATGCGCCATGATCGCCGCGCTATTTCTTTAATGCCACAGGATCTCACTTGGCAAATTGATGGCGATAACATCACACTACGTTTTTCATTAGATGCAGGCTGTTTTGCTACGGCTATCATCCGAGAGCTGATTGAAGAAGTTGAAGTGGAGCGCCAATATTAATGAGCGACAACTTACTTAAAATCTTAATAAGTAATGACGATGGTGTGCACGCTGAAGGTATTCATACTTTGGCTGATGCACTGCGTGATATGGCTGAAGTCACGATTGTTGCCCCTGACCGAAATCGTTCCGGGGCATCAAACTCATTAACGCTCGAACAGCCTTTACGTGTTACTGAAATTGCGCCGAGAATCTATTCGGTACAAGGCACGCCGACCGACTGTGTTCATTTCGCTCTTAATGAGTTGATGAAAGATGAACTGCCAGATTTAGTGCTGACAGGCATTAACCATGGTGCGAACCTTGGTGATGATGTCCTTTATTCTGGTACGGTTGCGGCAGCGATGGAAGGGCACTTCCTTGGAGTGCAATCTATCGCATTCTCGCTGGTGGGTAAGGAAAACTTTGCCACTGCGGCGGTGATAGCGCGTCAATTGGTTTCACAGCATGCGAATAAGCCAATTCCAACTAACCGTTTGTTAAATGTCAATGTGCCTGATTTACCTTATGGTGCACTCAAGGGAACGCAAGTAACGCGACTTGGTGCGCGTCATCACGCTGAAGCGATGATTAAGCAGAAAGATCCTCGTGGGCATGATATTTATTGGTTGGGTCCTCCGGGCAAAGAGCAGGATGCTGGAGAGGGCACGGACTTTTATACTATCGAACAAGGCTTTGTTTCAATCACGCCATTACAGGTGGATTTAACGGCTCATGAGTCGATACAAAGCATGGGTAATTGGTTAAAGGATAGTTAAGCATGACAAACCCACATGCCGATAGATTACGAGATTTTCTGGTTGCGAATGGGATTCAAGACCAGAAAGTGCTAGAGGCAATTTACAGATTGCCGCGAGAGCAATTTGTCTCTCAGGCAATGATTCATCAAGCGTATGACAACAATGCATTGCCAATAGGGCAAGGGCAGACTATTTCTCAGCCATACATAGTGGCCAAGATGACAGAGATGTTGGAACTCACGCGCAGCAGTACGGTACTTGAAGTAGGCACTGGCTCTGGTTATCAGACCGCGGTGTTGTCACAACTTGTTGAGCACGTCTATTCGATTGAGCGTATTAAGGCCCTGCAATGGGAAGCAAAGCGTCGCCTAAAGCAGTTGGATATCTACAATATATCCACTAAACATGGTGATGGCTGGCAAGGCTGGGCAGCGAAAGGTCCATTTGATGCCATCATTGTTACTGCTGCGGCTGAATCCGTTCCTTCTGCACTGTTAGAGCAACTGAAAGAGGGCGGGATACTGATGATCCCTGTCGGCACGGATGAACAGCAATTGCTAAAAATCGTTCGTAGTGGCGATGAGTTTCTCTCTCAAGTGGTAGAAATGGTTCGTTTTGTTCCTTTGATTGCTGGTGATCTAGCTTAGCGATGAAGTTTACGTCTTACTTTCTATTAGTCTTAGGTATTTGCAGTACATTATTAGGATGTGCTGCGCATTCCCCTGCGCCTGTGACTGGATTGAAGAAAGATTATAGCTCTGTTTCACGAGGGAGTTATCGAGGCAGTTACTATCAGGTCGACAAAGGCGATACGCTGTATTTTATAGCCTATGTCACAGACAAAGATGTAAATGAAATCATTAGTTACAACGGTTTAACCAAGCCTTACACTATCTTTCCTGGTCAAAAACTCAAACTTTGGCAGCCTGCTTATAATGCGCCAGCGTACGGTGGCACAGGGGCTGGCGTCTCAGTTGCTGCAGTTGCTCCCCCTTCTACTCCAAAACAGAATACGGCATCGAGCAAAAACTCTACCCAGAAGGTTAATACGAGTAGTTTGAAAAATAACCAACAAACGGTGGCAAAACAACCACCAAAGAAGGTTGATCAATCGAAATCAAAGGAGTATGTTAAATCTACTGGTAAACAAAATGTTAACAAAAATACCAGTAGTACATCGACAAACAACAATAAAGTTTCCAAGTGGTTATGGCCAACTAAAGGGAGAGTAATCAAGAACTTTTCTGCTGGGGATCAAGGAAATAAAGGCATTGATATCGCAGGGCAGCGTGGGCAATCCATTGTTTCTACAGCAGGCGGCACCGTGGTTTATTCGGGCAATGCACTACGTGGTTACGGTAATCTCGTGATTATAAAACATAACGACAATTACCTGAGTGCATACGCACATAATGATCGGTTGCTAGTACGCGAAGGGCAAAGTGTCAAAGCTGGTCAAAAAATCGCAACAATGGGCAGCTCTGGAGCCAGCAGTGTTCGCTTACACTTTGAAATTCGCTATCAAGGTAAGTCAGTGAATCCAAAACGCTACTTACCGTAAAAACTTACTGTTAGGTAATATAGCGACATTAGACGTAGTAATGTCTTGCTAGCTCGCCAGGGGGAGGCGCTATGAGTATCAGCAATGCAGCAACGAAAGTCGAAGAATTCGAAATCGATCAAGAAACTGTTCAAACGTTTCAAAAGCAAAAACTGACCAAATCTACACAAGCTGAAGAGGCTAAAGAAGAGTTTGATGCATCGACGAAAAGTCTAGATGCGACACAACTTTATTTAGGTGAAATTGGCTTTTCTCCACTACTTACCGCCGAAGAAGAAGTTCTCTACGCCCGTCGTGCCTTGCGAGGTGACGAAGCTGCGCGTAAACGTATGATTGAAAGTAACCTTCGCTTAGTAGTGAAAATTTCCCGTCGTTACAGTAATCGTGGTTTGGCATTACTTGATCTTATTGAAGAAGGAAACCTCGGTTTAATCCGAGCAGTAGAGAAGTTTGACCCTGAACGTGGTTTTCGATTCTCTACCTACGCAACATGGTGGATTCGTCAAACCATTGAGCGTGCTTTGATGAACCAAACACGTACCATTCGTTTACCTATCCACGTAGTTAAAGAGCTCAATATTTATCTGCGAACTGCTCGTGAGCTATCGCAAAAACTTGACCATGAGCCAACGGCGGAAGAAATTGCAACTCAGCTTGATAAACCCGTTGATGATGTGAGCAAAATGCTACGTTTGAATGAACGAATTAGCTCAGTTGATACGCCAATTGGTGGTGACGGTGAAAAGGCTCTACTTGATATCATTCCTGACATTAACAATTCTGACCCTGAAGTTTCGACGCAGGATGATGATATTAAGAGCTCGCTTATTCATTGGTTAGATGAGCTGAATCCTAAGCAGAAAGAAGTGCTAGCACGTCGTTTCGGTTTGTTAGGTTATGAACCATCAACGCTGGAAGAGGTAGGTCGTGAAATCAATCTAACTCGTGAGCGTGTTCGCCAAATTCAAGTAGAAGGGCTACGCCGCTTAAGAGAGATTCTGATCAAACAAGGTTTGAATATGGAAAACCTATTTAGTGTGGCAGAAGATTAAGTACGATAAAGATGGAAAAAGCCTCGGATTACCGAGGCTTTTTTGATTGTGCAGTTTAAGGTTACTCTGTCTTAATCATTGGGAATACTTTGACCAGCTTAATTCGATTTTCTTCGAGCTCAACGATTTCCATTGGGTGCCCTGATACCTGGACACTTAAATGACTTTCTGGAATGTCTTCTAAATGCTCTAAGATCAGACCGTTCAATGTTCTTGGTCCATCGGTTGGTAGCTTCCACTTTAAGCCTTTATTGATATCACGGATATTGGCACTGCCCTCAATAAGGAAACTACCATCACCTTGTGGTGTGATTTCATCAGACAAGCTTGGTGCAATCGATGTGGTAAATTCGCCTACGATCTCTTCGAGGATATCCTCTAAGGTCACAAGGCCAATAATGTCACCATACTCATCGACGATAAGACCAATACGCTCTTTATTGCGTTGAAACTTAAGTAGCTGAACATTAAGTGGGGTGCTTTCTGGAATAAAGTACACCTCATCAGCGGCGCGAAGCAACGTCTCCTTGGTGAACTCATTTTTCTCCAGCATTAAACGGTATGATTCACGTAAGCGCAGCATACCGACTACTTCATCAATCTGATCGCGGTAGAGAACTACGCGACCGTGAGGAGAGTGAGTTAACTGTCTAACGATCGACTTCCAATCATCATTGATGTCGATCCCGGTAATTTCATTTCTCGGCACCATGATGTCGTTTACCGTAACATGCTCTAAGTCGAGAATCGAAATCAGCATATCTTGGTGACGGCGCGGGATCAGGCTGCCAGCTTCATTGACTACGGTGCGGAGCTCTTCAGAGCTGAGGTGATCATCACCGCCATGATCGACTTTGATGCCCAGCAAGCGAATAAAGCCATTGGTAATAAAGTTAACTAACATCACTAGCGGTGAGAGTAGCTTCATTAAAATAGTAAGAACAATACTGCTGGCGTAAGAAACGCGCTCAGGATAGAGCGAAGCGAGTGTTTTTGGTGTTACTTCAGCAAAGACAAGCACCACCATGGTCAGAGCACCAGTGGCGATTGCAACACCGAGATCGCCATAAAGGCGCATACCTAAAATGGTCGCGATAGCTGAAGCGAGAATATTAACGAGGTTATTGCCGATTAAGATAAGCCCAATAAGGCGGTCTGGACGGTCGAGCAGTTTTTCAACTCGCCTTGCACCTTTGTGGCCATTATTAGCTAGGTGCTTGAGGCGGTAGCGGTTCAAAGACATCATCCCTGTCTCTGAGCCTGAAAAATATCCTGAAATAATGATAAGACACGCGAGTAGCGCAAATAAGATACCCGTTGATATGTCGTCCAAAGCTTATCTTTTCCTTATGATTGTTTGGTTAATTTATGACCTAAACTGCGCGCTAAGTCAATTTCAAATACAGAATGAAGCATTGTAAATTAAAGGTGCACTTAACGCATCTTTCTACGTTGATTAGTTAAGAATGATTTCGCGGACAAAGCGACTACCGAAATAGGCTAAGGTAAGCAAGGTAGCACCTGCGACTGCAAACCACGTTACCTTGCGGCCGCGCCAACCTTTGCGGTAATGACCCCAAAGCAGGACTGAGTAAACCACCCAAGCAATAAAGGATAGAATACCTTTATGCGCTTTACCCTGAGCAAACATATCTTGAACAAACACAAAGCCGGTTAATAACGTACCCGTCAGTAGCAAGTTACCGATCAAAATAATATTGAACAGCTGACGCTCGACCATAAGTAATGGTGGCAGGTTTGGGTTGATCGCTAGTGCTTTCTTCGCTTTCAACTTGTAATCCAACCACGCCAGTTGCAGTGCATATAGAGCACCAATGTTTAAGGTTGAATAGGAAAATAGCGCTAAAGAGATATGAATCAGTAGCTTAGGGTCTTGCTCTAGATGGGTAATATACGTGCTTGGTAAGAAAGCTGCTGCGATTAAGTTAAGCGCTGAGAAACTGTATACCACAGGTAATAAGAACCACAGGCGAGTTTTCAACATTGCCCCGCTCATCACCAAAGCAATGATAAAGCTAATCAGAGAAGCAACATTGAGGATACTTAGGTTTTGACCTGAGTAGCCTAAGATAAGATCGTTAAGCAACCACGCATGAAAAGCCAGCGCAAGAATAGCACTGACGAAAACGGTTTTAACGCGGATCCCTGTTTGATGAACAAGTCCCGGAACTATGGTTGCAATCGCTAACGAATAAAGTATTGCAGCAACAACGGCGATTAAGTTGTCCATTATTCTCTAACAGCTGGTGGATTTTTAACAAATTATACCCTGCATCAACGGCTTGAGCTATGAATTATCACTTTCATTTCCTTAGCATGAGATATCAAAAGTAATCTAGGCAGTGTCAAGCTAGGGTTGGCTAAGGTATACTCATAGTAATTTTTCGCTAAAAGTGATGGGCGAGCCTACTTGCAACCGTCTAGGTAAAGAGACAAAGATGTTTGAGAATTTAACGGATCGATTATCCAAAACGCTGAAAAACATCAGCGGTAAAGGTCGACTGACCGAAGATAATATTAAAGATACGTTGCGCGAAGTGCGCATGGCACTTCTTGAAGCTGACGTAGCACTGCCTGTAGTACGTGACTTTATTAAACGTATTAAAGAGAGTGCAGTGGGTGTAGAGGTGTCGAAATCTCTAACGCCAGGACAAGAGTTCATTAAGATTGTTCAATCTGAGCTTGAAGCAGTAATGGGAGAGTCTAACGAGGCTCTTAACTTAGCGGCTCAACCTCCAGCAGTGATCTTAATGGCAGGTCTACAGGGGGCAGGTAAAACGACCTCTGTCGGTAAGCTATCTAAACTTTTAACAGAGCGTGATAAAAAGAAAGTCCTGGTTGTTTCTGCCGACGTTTACCGCCCGGCGGCGATCAAACAATTAGAAACGTTGGCATCTGATGTTGGTGTGGACTTCTTCCCATCGACAGCCGATCAGAAGCCTATCGACATTGCTAACGCAGCGATTGACCACGCGAAGAAGAAATTCTACGACGTACTTATTGTCGATACCGCAGGTCGTTTAGCGGTTGATGAGCAGATGATGGCTGAAATTCAACAGCTACATAGTGCAATTAACCCGGTTGAGACACTATTCGTTGTTGATGCAATGACAGGTCAAGATGCGGCGAATACGGCAAAAGCTTTTGGTGACACACTTCCACTAACGGGTGTGGTTCTAACCAAAGTTGATGGTGATGCGCGTGGTGGTGCTGCGCTGTCTGTTCGTCATATCACAGGTAAACCGATTAAGTTCTTAGGTGTTGGTGAAAAAACTGATGCTCTAGAACCGTTCCACCCAGATCGTGTTGCTTCACGTATTCTTGGTATGGGTGACGTACTGTCCCTGATTGAAGACCTTCAGCGTAATGTCGATACCGAAAAAGCAGAGAAACTAGCTAAGAAGTTCAAAGAGAAGAAAGGTTTTGACCTTGAAGACTTCCGTGAACAGCTAGGACAAATGCAAAACATGGGCGGCATGATGGGCATGATGGATAAGCTGCCAGGCATGAACAATCTACCGGACAACGTGAAAGATAAAGTTGACGATAAGATGTTTAAGCAGATGGAAGCGATCATCAACTCAATGACGATGAAAGAGCGTCAGCGCCCTGAGCTAATTAAAGGTTCGCGTAAAAAGCGTATTGCTGCGGGCTCTGGTACTCAAGTACAAGACGTTAACCGTTTGCTGAAGCAGTTCACCCAAATGCAGAAAATGATGAAGAAGATGCAGAAAGGTGGCATGAAAGGCATGATGCGCAATATGCAAGGCATGATGGGCGGTATGGGTGGAATGGGCGGAGGTGGTGGCTTTAATCCATTCGGTCGTTAATTTCGTCTAGCGATAAAAATTTCAAGGTGTTAGCTAGCTCACAAACTTAAAAGCAGTTTTATGTTGGTGAAAAAGTAGCTAAAGACCTTGCATTGCTCCGGAATAAGAGTAAAATTCCGGAGCTTTATTTTGGCACGAGCCCCAAATCATTTAGCAATAAATGATCTCTGGGGTTAATTTTATTTTTGAGAAGCAAAGAGGACGACATGGTAACCATTCGTTTGGCACGTCACGGCGCTAAGAAGCGTCCATTTTATCAAATCGTAGTAGCGGACAGCCGCAATGCAGCAACTGGCCGTTTCATCGAGAAAGTTGGTTTCTTTAACCCAACAGCTCAAGGTCAAGAAGAAGGTCTACGCCTAGACCTAGATCGCGTTAACCACTGGGTTGGTCAAGGCGCATCTCTATCTGACCGCGTTGCTAAGCTAGTTAAAGACGCTCAAAAAGCGGCTTAATTCTTATCAAAAGAAGAAATTAGCTTATGTCGATGAAAGGTAATGAAACGATGAGCGATAACAAGATTGTTGTGGGTAAGTTCGGTGCTTCTTACGGCATTCGTGGATGGCTTAAAGTTTTATCCTACACAGACAATGCTGAAAGCATATTTGATTACGCTCCTTGGTGGATTAACCAAGGTGGTCAGTGGGTCGAATACAAAGCAGAAAGCTGGAAGCGCCATAACAAAGGTTTGGTGGTAAAGCTGGAAGGTCTGGATGTGCGTGAAGAAGCGCAATTACTGACAAACTTTGAGATTCTAATTGACCCTGCGGTATTACCAGAATTGCCATCAGACGAGTTCTATTGGCGTGATTTGATTGGAATGCAAGTAGTAACTGATAAAGGTTACGATCTAGGTACTGTCTCTGACATGCTAGAAACTGGCTCCAACGATGTTTTGGTAATTAAAGCAAATCTTAAAGATGCTTTCGGGCAAAAGGAACGATTAATCCCGTTCCTTGAAGAGCAAGTGATCAAAAACATTGATCGCGAAGCTCAACGGATCGAAGTTGACTGGGATCCTGGATTCTAAACTCCAAATATTCAGAGCGAGATAAACATGTGGGTTGGCGTTATTAGCCTATTTCCTGAAATGTTCCGTTCTGTTACCGATTTTGGAGTAACAGGTCAAGCGGTTAAAAAAGGTCTTTTGTCGATTAAGACTTGGAATCCTCGTGATTTCACGCACGACAAACATCGCACTGTTGATGACAGACCTTATGGTGGTGGCCCAGGTATGCTGATGATGGTACAGCCTTTGCGCGATGCTATTCATACAGCTAAGCAAGCCTCACCAGGTAAGACGAAAGTCATTTACCTTTCTCCTCAAGGTCGAAAACTAGACCAAAAAGGAGTTGAAGAGCTGGCAACAAATGAGAACTTGCTTCTAATTTGTGGTCGCTACGAAGGGGTAGATGAGCGCGTCATCCAATCCGAAGTTGATGAAGAATGGTCAATTGGGGATTTTGTGATGACGGGTGGGGAAATCCCAGCCATGACGCTAATTGATTCAGTATCTCGGTTTATTCCGGGTGTGCTTGGAGATTTTGCGTCAGCAGAAGAAGACTCTTTTGCGAATGGCTTGTTAGATTGTCCACACTATACGCGTCCTGAGGTGTTAGACGGTAAAGAAGTGCCTGCGGTACTCAAATCTGGTAACCATAAGGATATTCGTCACTGGCGACTTAAACAGTCGTTAGGCCGTACTTGGCTTAGAAGACCAGAACTCCTGGAAAACCTAGCTCTGACTGACGAACAGGAACAATTACTGGCCGAATTTATCAAAGAGCACCGCTCTGATAACAAGTAAGCAGTAACCTATTAAATTTAGTATCAGTTTATTCTAGGAATATAAAAAATGAGTAACATCATCAAGGCTCTTGAAGAAGAGCAAATGAAAAAAGACCTACCTAACTACGCACCTGGTGACACAGTTGTTGTTCAAGTTAAGGTAAAAGAAGGTGACCGTGAGCGTCTACAGGCTTTCGAAGGCGTTGTAATCGCAATCCGTAACCGTGGTCTACACTCTGCATTCACTGTACGTAAGATTTCTAACGGTGAAGGCGTAGAGCGTACGTTCCAAACTCACTCTCCTATGGTTGATAGCATCGAAGTTAAACGCCGTGGTGCAGTACGTCGTGCCAAGTTGTACTACCTACGTGAGCGTTCTGGTAAGTCAGCTCGTATCAAAGAGAAACTTGCTAAGAAGTAATGCTATAACTAGCGTTCTCATAGTATTAGCGGAGGCCCTTAGGCCTCCGCTTTTTTATTCTTTGCTTATAACTTGCTATTTCCCTCTCTACCGTTGTCATCGGTGCTCATTTACTGGCGTAAACTCCGCGCCTCTTCCTAGGTAGAAAGACAAATATCTACGTTCTAAGCTAAAAATAACGTATGACATGACAGCCCAAGTAATGCGACGGATACAAAAAAAGCCGATGTTCTTACATCAGCTTCTCTTCTTTCATATCCTGTAGTGCAGCGCTCTCGACCTACTAGTATTGGTCTTCTGACCAACCATCTGAATCAGACATATCTGGTGCGCCAGGAATGGTGTTCTCTTCATCAGCCCACTCGCCGAAATCGATCATTTGACACTGCTTACTACAGAATGGGCGGAAAGGGCTTTGCTCGCCCCATGGAACGTCTTGGCCACATTGCGGGCATGGCACTATGGTAATTTTTGACATGGTAATTCTCTAACTTAAGGCGAACGATATCGCTAGTATACTAGGAATAATAAGGTAATCGGGGTGGATTAGCAGCAAACTGCTAATTTGAAGTCAATATCTGCGGTCGAAGCTTGGCCCGACTCAAACTCGATAAACTTGATAGCAAAGCGATTTTTGTGGCCAGAAATCATTGGGTACACCCCGTAATGAATTGGCAGCTCAAGGCGCAAAATATTTGCTTCCTCAGCATCGCTTTGGTAAAAGCCTGACTTTGCTTGAATCGCACGAAAGTGTCCTGTTTCACGAGTGAGTTTGAGCCATTGCTTGAGAGCGATTGAGAGAGGTTCTAATGTGCTCAACCATTTATTCGCATCGGCACGTTTTTTCTCGATAGGTAGATGTAACCAGTGATGCAGCGCTGGTAGGTCAAAACAGCATGAGCCACCTGGTAAATTGAAACGTTGGCGTATGGCACTTAAGAAGCGATCTTCCTTTAAGCTCTGACCGAAACGTTCTGCACCCATTAACCCACTGTGCGCAGCATCTACTTCCGTTAATACATTTTTTAGCATCTCTTGGTCAACACCTTCGACATTGAGCCAAGAACGATAAGCAAGGCGTTGCTTCTCGATATCTTTAGCCAATTCACTTTTGAGTTGGATTTGCTCGAAGATTTCGACGATATCAAACAGAGAGCGATAAAAGGTCAGGTGCTGCATGTCGTCACTAAACTTCGCCGCAATATTTAGCTGATTGAGCAGGGCTTCTACTCTCAGGTAAATACGGGTTTTTTCATTGAGTGGGTGTTCGAAGTAGTGGGTTGTCATCAATATGCAGCTCTGGGTTCTTGTCATCCTATTTTCACAGATTTTCACTGCACATTTCTAGGAACTTTTGGTGCAATTCTGTGATTTGAGGCAAAAGTTTTTGGTTTTTTGTATCATTTTTAATCACATAGTCAGCGATGGCCAGTCGTTGCTCTCGGCTTGCTTGAGAGGCTAGGATGGATTTCGCTTGAGATGCGCCCACCTTATCACGCTCTACGGTGCGTTGGATCTGAGTTTCTTCATCGACATCAACAACTAAAATCTTATCTGCCAGAGCTTGTAGATTGTTTTCGACCATCAACGGGATAACCAGTAGCGCATAGTCAGATTTAACCTTAGTAAGCTCATCAAGCATTTGCGTTCTGATCATCGGATGCAGTAGTTGGTTTAGCCAGGTTTTACTCTCTGGTTGGTTAAATATGATTTCTCTAAGCTTTGCTCTATCGAGCGTGCCATCATGTTGTATAACTTGATGACCAAACTTCTCCATGATGGCATTAAGCCCCGGCGTTCCTGGTTCAACGACTTGTCTCGCGACAATGTCAGCATCAACAATCTCAATTCCAAATTCTTGATTGAAGAGATCCGCTACGGTTGTTTTGCCACTGGCTATGCCGCCAGTTAATCCAATCACTAAGGCCATATTTAAATACCTACAAAGTTGCCCAAATACCAGTCAAGGATAAGGTCGCCCCACATTAAACTGATCCAACCTGCGATTGCGAGGTAAGGGCCAAAAGGGAAGGCTTTATCAATACCTTGTCGCTTAAGTCTTAATTGAATCAATCCAAATACCAGCCCAACCAATGAAGAGATCAAAATGATCATAGGCAGGTATTGCCAGCCTAACCAAGCGCCCAATGCAGCGAGTAATTTGAAATCGCCATAGCCCATACCTTCTTTGCCTGTCGTGAGCTTAAATGCCCAATAGACAATCCAGAGTGCTAAGTATCCACCGATGGCGCCGATAACGGCATCTGGCAATGATACAGGGCTGATACCAATAAGTGCTACGGTTATACCTGCCCAGGTTAACGGCAGAGTTAACTGGTCCGGCAGTAACATGGTATCTAAGTCGATAAAGGTGGCGGAGATGAGCACGAAGGTGAAAAATATTAGGCAAATAGCATAAAAGCTAAAGCCAAATTGATAGGCCACCATCAATGACATTAATCCGCTCAGTAGCTCGACAAACGGATAGCGTGGACTAATTTTATTGCTGCATTGGTGGCACTTTCCTCTTAGTATCAACCAGCTAATGACGGGGACATTGTCGATAATACGAATGCGGGTATCGCATTTAGGGCAAGTTGAAGCTGGGATGCTCAGGTTATAAGTCCCTCTCGGCGGCTCAATTTTATATTCAGGGAAGCTTTCCGCGCACTCTTTGCGCCACTCGCGCTCCATTATGATTGGCAGACGGTGGATGACGACATTGAGGAAGCTACCTATTATCAGACCGAAAATAGTGGCCAATACAGGAAATAGCCAAGGGTAATAATAAAAAATATCCATAAATAGGTGCAGCTTGGTCGCCAATAAAGAGTGTTGATTTGTATCTTATCCTAAGACACTCATTAAGTTAAAGATAGGCAGGTACATTGCCACCACTAATCCACCGACGACAGTGCCAAGGAATACAATTATCATAGGTTCTAGCGCCTTACCTAGATTATCGACGGTATTCTCAACTTCAAACTCATAGATGGCGGCGACTTTGTTAAGCATATCGTCTAAGCGTCCCGACTCTTCACCAATCATCACCATTTGCAAGACCATCTCGGGAAAACAGTTTGCGTTGCGCATAGCAATATAGATAGGGACTCCGGAAGCGGTATCATCATAAATACGCTCAATTGCCTGCTGATAGTAGGTGTTGTCCGCCGTTTTGGCTGAACTTGTTAAGCAACTAAGAATTGGGATGCCGGCGTTTAAGCTGGTTGCTAATGTACGGCTGAACTTGGCGATTGAAGCTTTACCAATGACAGCCCCAATGACCGGCATTTTAAGTCCTAGTCGACTAGCACTCAGGCGTGCACGAGAAGATCGCTTACTGATTTGACTCATGATGAAGACAGCGCCGCCAAGCGTTAAGAATATGGTCGAGCTGTAAGTCTGAGTGAAATAAGAGAACTGAAGAACCTTTTCGGTAAACCATGGTAGGTCTGCGCCAAACCCTTTAAACATAGATTCAAATTGAGGAATAACCATAGTGAGCATTAAGTAGGAAACCATTATCGCCGTGACGACTACCATGCAGGGGTAAATCAAAGCCTTAATGACTTTTGCTCTAAGCCGCTCTGATTTTTCTCGATAGTCGGCGATACGCTCAAAGGCGTCAGACAGGTTACCGGTTTGCTCTCCTGTGGCGATCAGATCAATGTATAGACTGTCAAAGTGATTGCTTGCCGCGTGTATGGCTTTTGACACTGGCGCACCTGACTCTACTCCTTTCGATATTTGTGCGAGTATTGATTTCATTTCTGCTTTACGGTGATTATCGGCCACCAGTTTTAGCGCATGAATGATTGGTACCCCTGTCGAGAGCATGGTTGCAAGCTGCCGAGTTAAAAGAGTCACGTCTTTGCTTTTTGCCTGCTGAGCGAAACGAGTAAAGGCTGAGACCCTTTTCGCCTTGAGTTTTCTAATTCGTATCTGTTGTTGCTTAAGCTTCTCCCTTACGTCGGTTTCATTTAACGCCAGAAGTTGTCCAGAGACACGCTTACCTGAACGATGGGTACCTTTCCAACGATAGTTTTTTAATTGAATTTGTGAGCGCTTTGTCATCTGCATTTCTCGTTAAATGTAGAGCACTCGCTGCAGCTCTTGATAGCTGGTTATTCCGGCCAGTAGTTTTTCAATACCAGACTCCTTTAAGGTCTGCATACCTTGCTGCTTAGCGAGGGTTTCGATCTGTTCTATATTTGCGTCTTGATTGACAGCTTGCGCTAGGCAGTGGTCAAAGGGCATCATTTCGTAGATACCTGTTCGACCGGAGTAGCCTTGGTTGCATTCGCTACAGCCCTTCTTACTGGCTTGATAAATGACCTTCTCCGGAGCAAGGTTCAGTTGTTGTTCTATTGAGTGAGGCAGAGAGGCTGGTTGCTTACAGTGAGGGCAGAGTTTTCTCGCCAGACGCTGGGCTATAATTAGGCTTAAGGATGAGGCGATATTAAATGGCTCTATACCCATATTACGCATTCTAACCACGCTCTCAGCAGCAGAATTGGTATGTAGGGTAGATAGTACCAAATGGCCAGTTTGTGCCGCTTTAACTGCAACTTCGGCTGTTTCTAAGTCGCGAATTTCTCCAACCATCACAACATCAGGGTCTTGGCGAAGAAATGCACGCAGTGCCTGTGCAAAGTCGAAGCCGATTTGTGGTTGGAGTTGTACTTGGTTGATTCCGGCTAGGTTGATTTCTATCGGATCTTCGGCGGTGGCGATATTCACCTCGCTGGTATTAAGAATTTGCAGTCCAGTGTAGAGGGAGGTGGTTTTGCCGCTACCAGTCGGCCCAGTCATTAAAATCATCCCCTGTGGCTTGTTTAAGGCGGACAAGTACAGTGCTTGCTGCTGAGCGTTATAACCGAGACTGTCTATATTGAGGGTTGTACTGCTGCTGTCTAAAATTCGCAGAACAATTTTTTCTCCCCATTGTGTGGGTAAGGTTGAGACTCGCATATCCACCGATATCTCTGAATTCAGCTTTAGTTTAATTCGCCCATCTTGAGGTAAACGTTTCTCGGCGATATCGAGCTTGGCGAGTATTTTTAGTCGAGCCGCGAGGCGGCGATTAAGGTGGTGCGTAGGTTGCTGAGTTTCAATTAAAATACCATCGCAACGGAGCCGAATTCGGTAAAGGTGCTCATAGGGTTCGAAATGAACATCAGACGCCCGCTTTCGCACGGCATCAAGTAAGACTTGATGGATGAAGCGGCTGATTGGTGCTTCATCGGTACTCAGATCTTCAATGTTTGTTAGCTCATCTGCAGACACTTGGACTAATGAGGCGAGTTGTTGTTCATTGAGCTCTTTGTTGTTGGTCAAGGTTTCTCCAGCAATTGCCTGACCATAGACTTGACGAATTGCTCCCTGAAGTTGCTTTATATCAGCCAAGACAAGTTCGACTTGTACCCCAGTTGCAAAGCGAAATTCATCTTCAACTTCTAAATTGGTCGGGTCGGCGACGGCTAGGGTTAAAAGCTGTGAAGTTTGATTGATAGGCAGGGCTTGAAAGCGGCTGATAAGTTCTCTTAAGCCAAGTTTGTTGCACAAAGTCTGGTAGTTAAACTGACTGAGAGTTGTTTCTGGCAGGCCAAAAATCATTGAGAGTTGTTTAGTGAGCTCACGATGTTCAATGAAACGTAACTCAACTGCAGCTTCAGGCACCGTTACGCCCGAAGCTTGAACGTATTCAACCAGTTGGGCTTCTTGCGCCGTGTCGATGAGTTGAGCTTGGCGCAAGATAGAAGGAAGGTTGGTTAGCATAGTTTGCTTTCTAACATCCGGTTAACGTTGGAACTGTGCTGGTGGCGCTACAGCTCCATCCACTCGCACTATCGCGAGAGTAGGTGAGAACTTCTGAGCTGGTCATTGAGCTGCCAGATCCGAAGGTAAACTTAAGTGTCGGCGCAGACCCTGAACTAGCCAGTTCTGATACGAGAGCGCCCAACTTATTGGCGCTACTGTCTGTACCTAATTGAGCCAATGTGGCAGCGGAAGTGGTGCCATTCTCTTGATAGAAAAGTTCAGCGGGAGTAATCAGTGATTTGAGCGTTGCCAAAGCTGAGGCTGCTTCAGACTGTTTGACGTAGTTGGTATAGGCCGGGATAGCAATGGTTGCCAGTACGCCAATGATGGCGACAACAATCATCAGTTCAATCAGGGTAAAGCCCGTCTGATAGCGGTGTTGTTTAGCTTGCATTATTTCTCTCCATGGACGAAATGCGAAAAGTGGGAGAGAGGATAATCACTATGTATCAGTGAAGATAACGCTGGCTTAGGGCTTTCCGAGCCGATTGTGGAAACTTGCTACGTTATTTGATTTTGCTTTGCATATTCATTGGAGCGAGCGCAAAGTTTATGGGGAGATATTAGTTAGATACAAAAACAGAGACTCAATGGTCTCTGCTTTGGGAGTTAATAATCAGTGCTATTCGCTAACGTTGATTACTTAAAACGCATCGAAAGATCCATCGCTTTCAAGTGTTTAGTCAGTGCACCTACTGAGATATAGTCAACACCCGTTTCAGCGTACTCACGTAGCGTCTCAAGAGTCACGTTACCTGAGTTCTCTAACGCAGCGCGACCAGCATTAAGCTTGACGGCTTCTCGCATCATGTCGGTAGTGAAGTTATCCAGCATGATGATATCTGCGCCTGCTTCAATCGCTTCTTGCAGCTCTGCAAGGCTTTCTGTTTCAACTTCTACAGGCTTACCTGGGTTAAGCTCTTTAGCGGTTTTGATCGTCTGAGCAATGCCACCATTGGCGATGATGTGGTTTTCTTTAATGAGGTACGCATCAAACACGCCAATACGATGGTTAAAGCCGCCGCCACATGCTACCGCATACTTTAATGCGCTGCGCAGGCCAGGAATGGTTTTACGTGTATCGAGTAGTCGACAATCCGTGCCTTCAAGCTCTTTTGCATATTGGTCGGTAATCGTTGCACAGCCAGAAAGCGTTTGAATGAAATTCATCGCATTACGCTCGCCAGTTAGCAGCGCGCGTGCTGGGCCTGAAAGGGTACAAAGTACTTGGTTCGGTTCAACGCGATCACCATCTTCGACGTTCCACTTGATAACCACTTCGCCGCCAAGCTGTTTGAATACTTCATCCGCCCAAGCTTTACCACAGAAGATACCGTGTTCACGAGTGATCAGCGTTGCCTCATTGTGAGCATCGGCCGGAATTAGACTTGCGGTAATATCTGCAGCAGGATCGAGTGTTCCACCTAGATCTTCCTTAATCGTTTCGGCAACAGTGCGAGCAATTTCTAGAGGCAGTTGCTGTTTCAAATATTCGAGGCGTTCTTGGCTGTTATGTGTGTTTTTCATCGCAAATCTAATACGCAGTTGAACAAGTGGTGGGCATGATACGATGACTAAGCATGAAATTCAGCCATTAATCTCGCATTTCATGGTCAAAGGGATAAAATCATCATTGATTAGGATAGAAAGAGCTGAAAAATGATTGATAACCAAGGCTGGCACAGTAACGCAAGACATGTCCCTTCACCGTTTTATGACCACAGAACCGATGAGGCGGATATCTCACTGCTAGTGGTGCACAACATTAGTCTGCCTCCGGGCCAATTTGGTGGGCCTTATATCGAGCAGTTCTTTACCGGAAAATTGGATCCTAACGAGCACCCGTTTTTTAAAGTCATTCACCAAATGGGTGTATCGGCCCATTGCTTGATTCGACGTGATGGTGAAGTAGTGCAATTTGTCCCTTTTACTGCCCGCGCATGGCATGCAGGAGCCTCCAGTTTTGCTGGTCGAGATAAGTGTAACGACTATTCGATTGGTATTGAGCTAGAAGGGAGTGACTTTGTTGCTTATACCGATGATCAATACGCGGCGTTAACTGAGCTGACCAAGCAGATACAGACTACATATCCGCTGATTACTTTATCGAGAATTACTGGCCATCAATATATTGCGCCGTTGCGTAAAACCGATCCGGGTCTGGTGTTTGATTGGGGTAGGTACAGAAACGGGCTGCGCCCTTAGGAACGCTGCGCTCCGAGAATCGAGATCGGGCTTCGTCATTCGAGAGGAGAGTGTTGCAATATACCGTCATTCCCTAGACTGACGAAGGAAGGAGTAGGGAATCTCATAGAGCGGTTGACTTGCTTTAAGAGATCCCCAACTCTCTCATTCTTCGTTCTTGAGGATGACAGTTTAATTCATTGAAATAAAGGGTTTAAGCAAAGCGCCAACCCTCCAAAATTTTCTCGCTTCTCGCTTCTCGCTTCTCGCTTCTCGCTTCTCGCTTCTCGCTTCTCGCTTCTCGCTGTTAAAGCGACTCTTGGTACTCAACAAGAATTTGCTCAACCCAAGTTGCGATACGCTCATCGCTGAGTTCATATTGCGAGTCTTCATCCAGAGCGAGGCCGACAAACTTAGTGTCATTTTCAGTTAGCGCTTTCGACGCTTCAAACTCATAACTGTCGTCATTTGGCCAGTAACCGACGATATTGGCGCCAGTCTTTTTAACCTCGTCGTGCAGGAGCCCCATCGCATCGAGATACCATTCGCCATAACCTTCTTGATCGCCTAAGCCGAACAGAGCGACGGTTTTGCCAGCGAGCGCTACGCCCTCGATTTGATCCCATAATTCGCTCCAGTCTTCTTGGATTTCTCCAAAGTCCCACGTCGAGATACCTAAGATTAGAAAATCATACTCCGCCATTAAAGAAAGAGGAGATTCTTTAACATTATGAATATCAACAATATCAGCACCAATGATATCGCGGATCTTCTCTGCCGCCATTTCTGTGTAGCATGTGGTTGAGCCGTAAAATAGAGCGATTTTCATAGTATTCTTTATTATCGTGACAAATTGGTGGTGAATTCTAACCACAAATTGGCGAGCTTTGCAGCGAATATCGATCTCTGATGTGATTTTTTATAGCTTTATTTGTGTCGGACACTTACATTTGAGCGCATAACGAAAATTAGAGGTGTGCTGTGTCAGAACAAATGTCACCCGATCAAGGCATTGTAGAGCAGTTTCTCGACGCGATGTGGATGGAGCGCGGATTGTCCGAAAATACGCTCGCTTCCTATCGTACCGATTTAGTCAAACTGCTGCGTTGGATGTCGACAAATAACTATAAGTTGGATTTTATTAGTCTATCGGGTTTGCAAGAGTACCAAGCTTGGTTGGTAGACGAGGGATATAAGCAAACCTCTCGAGCAAGAATGCTTTCAGCCATTCGCCGTCTGTTTCAATACCTCCATCGAGAGAAGGTTCGTGGTGATGACCCGAGTGCGTTATTGGTCAGCCCTAAACTGCCGAAAAGATTGCCTAAAGATCTCAGTGAAGAACAAGTTGATGCGTTGCTTGATGCGCCCGATCCTAATGAGCCGATGGAACTGCGCGACAAAGCGATGTTGGAACTGCTGTATGCTACCGGTTTACGTGTGACCGAATTGGTTAGCTTAACGATGGAAAATGTCAGCTTGCGTCAAGGGGTTGTAAGGGTAACGGGTAAAGGCGGTAAAGAGCGCTTGGTTCCAATGGGCGAAAATGCGGTTGATTGGATTGAAACTTTTTTGCAACAAGGGCGGTCTGAGTTACTTGGGGAAACGACATCCGACGTGGTTTTTCCGAGTAAGCGAGCAAGGCAAATGACCAGACAGACCTTTTGGCATCGTATTAAGCATTACGCGGTAATTGCGGGGATTGATACTGAACAGTTATCACCACACGTATTACGCCATGCGTTTGCGACACATTTACTCAATTACGGTGCAGATTTACGTGTTGTGCAAATGTTGTTAGGCCATAGTGACTTGTCTACCACACAAATTTATACTCATGTAGCGACAGAGAGATTAAAACAGCTACATAGTGAACATCATCCGAGAGCCTAACGAACAAAGTTAAGCTTAAATTGATTTAAGGTGAATTGAATGAGCGTATTACGCCGAATGACTCTACTTACGTTGCCATTACTATTGGCGGCGCAGAGCGTGTCAGCAAACGAAGTAAAATTTGATAAAGGCCAGCTAGAAGAACGATTTTCAAAACTGGGCCTTGAAGTTAAAGAAGTTGCTCCTGCTGACATTGATGGATTGGTAGAAGTTCAGACCAGCGGCGGCATCTTGTTTGCTTCTCCAAACGGAGACTACTTCTTAGCGGGCACTTTGTATAAGTTAGATGAAAACGGTCAATATGAAGATGTATTGGCTAAACGCCAAGCACCCATCAATGCCGCTAAGATTGAAGCGTTTAAAGACAGCATGATTGAGTTTAAGGCGGACGACGAAAAGTACGTTGTGACTGTTTTTACTGATATTACTTGTGGTTACTGTGTTCGTCTGCATAGCCAAATGAAAGGCTATAACGACTTAGGTATAACAGTTCGTTACATGGCTTACCCGCGTCAAGGTGCTACAGGTGATGTTGCCGATCAAATGGCCGCAATTTGGGGCGCAGAAGATCCGCATACAGCGATTCATAATGGTAAGGTAAAGCGTGAGATCCCTGAGCAAGGTAAAGACTTTGCTAAGTACCAAGAAATCATTAAGCAGCATTACACGCTAGGTCGTGAGCTAGGTATTACTGGTACGCCTGCTATCTTCTTGCCAAATGGCGAAATGGTTGGTGGATATTTACCGCCAGCGCAACTTATTAAACGCTTAGAGCAAACTAAATAAATTGAAAAAGAGCCTCTTCACGAGGCTCTCATATTTTTTATGATAGAAATCCAACGTAGACCCGAGATCGACCTAAACTTACTTCCTGATACGATACCTGCCTTGCTGAAGCGAATTTACATTTCGCGTGGTATCCATAGTCTTGAACAGCTAGAAACTACCGCACGTTCGCTGCATTCTTATCAAAAGCTTCACGGTATTGAGCTAGCGGTTGAGCTGCTGTTCAAGGCGATCCAAGACAGCAAGCGTATTATTGTCGTTGGAGACTTTGATGCCGATGGCGCGACGAGTTCAGCGCTATCGGTACTGGCTCTGCGCATGTTGGGGTCGAGTAATGTTGACTATCTGGTACCCAACCGCTTTGAAGATGGCTACGGTTTAAGTCCTGAGGTTGTTGACCAAGCGATTGAACTTGGCGCGCAAGTTATTATGACCGTGGATAATGGTGTCTCTTCCATTGATGGTGTTCGTTACGCTAAAGAGAAAGGGCTGCAAGTTCTGGTGACTGATCACCACTTGCCAGGGCATGAGTTACCCAACGTCGATGCCATGGTCAATCCGAACCTTCAAGAATGTGCCTTTCCATCAAAAGCACTGGCGGGTGTTGGTGTCGCTTTCTATTTAATGATGGCGCTGTGTGTTCATATGCGAAAAGTTGGATGGTTTACTCAGCAAGGTATGACTGAACCTAAGCTAATGGAGCTCATTGACCTAGTCGCATTGGGCACCGTTGCGGACGTGGCACCGCTTGATGAAAATAATCGCATTTTGGTTCACCAAGGGCTGCAACGCATTCGAGCAGGCAAAGCGCGCCCAGGTATTCAAGCGCTGATTGAAGTGGCGAAACGTGACGCCAAAAGGCTAGTCGCGTCTGATTTTGGTTTTGCATTAGGACCACGTATCAATGCGGCAGGCCGACTGGATGATATGTCATTTGGTGTTGAGCTGCTGCTGAGTAACAATATTCATGCTGCCCGCCGCATGGCTACTGAGTTAGATGGCCTTAACCAAACTCGTAAAGAGATTGAAGAGGGTATGAAGCAAGAAGCGATGGCTATTTGTGAGCGTCTTCAATTCGGTGAGAACATGCCTCACGGTTTGGTTATGTTTCAGCGTGATTGGCACCAAGGTGTTATTGGCATTTTAGCTTCGCGTATTAAAGAAAAATTTCATCGTCCAGTGATTGCATTCGCTGATGGCGGAGAGGGTAGCATCAAAGGTTCATGTCGTTCTATTCCCGGCTTGCATATGCGTGATGTGCTAGATCGCATTGATACGCAAAACCCTGGATTGATTGTGAAGTTCGGTGGCCACGCGATGGCCGCAGGCTTAACTATCATGGAAAACAACTTTGAGCATTTTTCTAAGTTGTTTGATGAGGCAGTGAAACAGGACTTAGATGAAGCGGCATTGAAAGGTGTGTTTTTATCCGATGGTGAGTTAACGCCAGAAGAGTTCTCGATGCATACTGCGGAAATGCTGCGCGCTGGTGGACCTTGGGGACAAGCTTTCCCGGAGCCGATGTTCGATGGTGAGTTTAAAGTGTTACACCAGAAGTTAGTTGGTGAAAAACACTTAAAGCTGATGCTTGAACCACTGCACAAAGGCCATCCGACTAATATTATGATTGATGGTATAGCGTTTAATGTTGATCTGCGCCGCTGGCCAGATGCCTCAGCTAAAACGGTCCGACTTGCCTATAAACTTGATATCAACGAGTTCCGTGGTAATCAGTCACTGCAATTGATGATTGACCACATTGAGGCCAGCTAGTAGGGAACCCCTATAGGTTTCTACTCGCTTTAAAAGATCCCCAACTCGTTCGTGCCTCACTCTTGAGGATGACACTATTTCGTATGGTTTGATATCTGAATTGTCATTCCATAGAGCGACGAAGGAGTGAGTAGGGAATCTAAAAGGTTCTCTACTCGCTTTAAGAGATCCCCGACTCATACGTGCCTCACTCTTGAGGCTGACGCTGTTTCGTATGGTTTGATATCTGAATTGTCATTCCATAGAGCGACGAAGGAGTGAGTAGGCAATCTAAAGGTTTTCTACGGGCTTTAAGATATCCCAACTCATGCGTCCCTCACTCTTTAGGATGACGCTGTTTCAAAGTTTTACTCTTGTAAATCATCTATCCCTTCACACTTTTCTTCTCACTCCCTAATAACCTTTCATACTTATTTAAAACTTACCAATCAAACTGTGATGGCTGGCACGTTTTTCCCCCATCTGTTTATATTTTGTAATTGGTCAGACCAATTTAATTGCTGTTTTAATCGACTATTGTTATCAAAGTGTTTATACACCACTCATTCTATGATTTGGGTCAATTTTTGACTGGAACTTGCGTTTTAATTATGTTAATTTTCTTGCCAACTTAAAATTGGTATTACCAATTACCTGCAAAGAGTAGAAGAACAATAACTATGGCTTATCAAAGGATTCGTCAGCCAAAACTTTCTGATGTCATTGAACAAGAATTGGAAAGGCTGATTGTGGAAGGAACATTGTCTCCGGGGCAGCAGCTGCCACCTGAGCGTGAGCTGGCAAAGCAGTTCGATGTGTCCCGTCCATCAATCCGTGAGGCGATTCAACGCCTTGAAGCTAAACGTCTTCTTACTCGTCGCCAGGGCGGTGGCACATTTGTTAGCGAGAACATCTGGACCAGCTTTTCAGATCCTCTGCTAAATTTATTGTCTAGTCACTCTGAGACTCAGCTGGATTTACTGGAAACGCGCCATGCGATGGAAGGTATTTCTGCTTACTTTGCAGCGGTTCGTGGTACCGAGGAAGACTTTGAGCGAATTCAGGCTTGCCTGACAAGTATCAGTGAAGAGCAAGTGAACAAAAATGTTGAAGCAGAAGCGGCAGCGGTTATGCAGTTTTTGATTGCTTTAACGGAAGCGGCTCACAATGTTGTGCTTCTTCATATCGTTCGCAGCTTAGCACCACTGCTTGAGCAAAATGTCTTACAGAATTTAAAGCTCTTACATCGCCGCGATGAAGTGGTCGAAAAAGTAAGTAAACACCGAGCTAATATTGTCGATGCGATTGTTTCGGGCCAGCCAGAGCAGGCTCGTGAAATGTGTCATTCACACTTAGCTTATATCGAAGAAACATTGTTGGATTTGACTCGTGAAGAGTCGCGCAGAGAGCGCTCTTTGCGTCGAATTCAACAAGGTAACGACTCTTAAAGTCGTTGCGTAAATAACTAGATCCAACCAACAGAAGGATAGATCGCCATGTCTGACATGAAGCATGACGTAGACGCACTGGAAACTCAAGATTGGCTACAAGCCCTAGAGTCAGTAGTACGTGAAGAAGGTGTAGAACGTGCACAGTTCCTACTAGAAACCGTTCTAGAGAAAGCACGTCTAGACGGCGTTGATATGCCAACTGGTATCAACACTAACTACATCAACACGATTCCGGCAGCACAAGAGCCAGCATACCCTGGTGATGTAACTCTTGAACGTCGTATTCGCTCAATCATTCGCTGGAACGCAATCATGATCGTATTGCGTGCTTCTAAGAAAGACCTAGACCTAGGTGGTCACATGGCTTCTTACCAGTCAGCGGCTGCATTCTACGAAGTATGTTTCAACCACTTCTTCCGCGCTCCAAACGAGACGGACGGTGGCGATCTAGTTTATTACCAAGGTCATATCTCACCGGGTATCTACTCTCGTGCATTCGTTGAAGGTCGTCTAACTGAAGAGCAGCTAGATAACTTCCGTCAAGAAGTAGACGGTAAAGGTATTCCATCATACCCGCACCCTAAACTGATGCCTGAGTTCTGGCAGTTCCCAACAGTATCTATGGGTCTTGGTCCTATCTCTGCTATTTACCAAGCACGTTTCCTTAAGTACCTAAACGGCCGTGGCCTTAAAGATACCTCTGCTCAACGTGTATACGCTTTCCTAGGCGACGGTGAGATGGATGAGCCAGAATCACGTGGTGCAATTTCTTTCGCTGCGCGTGAGAAACTAGACAACCTATGTTTCCTAATCAACTGTAACCTACAGCGTCTAGATGGCCCTGTAATGGGTAACGGTAAGATCATTCAAGAGCTTGAAGGTCTATTCAAAGGTGCAGGTTGGAACGTAGTTAAAGTTATCTGGGGTAACAACTGGGATGCACTACTAGCTAAAGATACGACTGGTAAGCTACTACAGCTTATGAACGAAACGATCGATGGCGACTACCAAACATTCAAATCTAAAGATGGCGCATACGTACGTGAGCACTTCTTTGGTAAGTACCCTGAGACTGCTGCACTAGTTGCAGACATGACTGACGACCAAATCTTCGAATTGAAGCGTGGTGGTCACGATTCTTCTAAGCTGTTTGCTGCATTTAACAATGCAAAAGAAACAAACGGCAAGCCAACAGTAATCCTAGCTAAGACTGTTAAAGGTTACGGCATGGGTGAAGCGGCTGAAGGTAAGAACATCGCTCACGGTGTTAAGAAGATGGACATGACTCACGTACAATACCTACGTGATCGTCTAGGTCTACAAGACATTCTTTCTGATGAGAAAGTAGCTGAACTGCCTTACCTAAAACTGGAAGAAGGTTCTGCTGAGTACGAATACCTACATGCTCGTCGTAAAGCTCTGAAAGGTTACACGCCACAGCGTCTACCTAAGTTCACACAAGAGTTCAAAGTACCTGAGCTAGAAGAGTTTGCTCCTCTACTTGGTGCTCAGAAGCGTGAAATCTCAACGACTATGGCTTACGTACGTACGTTGAACATCCTGCTTAAAGACAAGAACATCGGTAAGAACATCGTTCCTATCATCTGTGATGAAGCGCGTACGTTCGGTATGGAAGGTCTATTCCGTCAAGTGGGTATCTACAACCCAGACGGTCAAGAATACACACCTGAAGATAAAGGCATCGTTTCTTACTACAAAGAAGCAACATCAGGCCAAGTTCTTCAAGAAGGTATCAACGAACTAGGTTCAATGGCATCTTGGGTTGCTGCTGCTACTTCTTACAGCACAAACGATCTGCCAATGATCCCGTTCTACATCTACTACTCAATGTTCGGTTTCCAACGTATTGGTGACATGGCATGGCTAGCAGGTGACCAACAAGCTCGTGGCTTCCTACTAGGTGCTACAGCTGGTCGTACAACACTGAACGGTGAAGGTCTACAGCACGAAGATGGTCACTCGCACATTCAAGCGAACACTATCCCGAACTGTATCTCTTACGACCCAACATTCGCTTACGAGCTAGCAGTAATCATGCAAGATGGTATCCGTCGTATGTACGGTCCTGAGCAAGAAAACATTTACTACTACCTAACAGTAATGAATGAAAACTACGCAATGCCAGCAATGCCAGAAGGCGCTGAAGAAGGCATCCGTAAAGGTATCTACAAGCTTGAGTCTCACGAAGGTGCTAAGGGTAAAGTTCAGCTAATGAGCTCTGGTACTATCATGAACGAAGTACGTAAAGCAGCGACTATCCTAAGCGAAGAGTACGGCGTAGCATCTGACGTGTTCTCTGTAACTTCATTCAACGAGCTAACTCGTGATGGTCAAAATGCAGAGCGTTACAACATGCTTCACCCAGAAGCTGAAGCGAAAGTGCCTTACATCACTACTGTTCTTGGTAACGAACCAGCAATCGCTGCGACGGATTACATGAAGAACTACGCTGAGCAAGTACGTGCATTCATGCCAACTGAGTCTTACAAAGTTCTTGGTACTGACGGCTTCGGTCGCTCAGACAGCCGTGAGAACCTACGTCGTCACTTCGAAGTTAATGCAGGCTACGTGGTAGTTGCAGCACTAACTGAACTAGCGAAACGTGGTGATGTTGAGAAGTCTGTTGTTGCTGAAGCAATTGCTAAGTTCAACATCGACACTGAAAAAACAAACCCACTTTACGCTTAATACAGCGCTTAACTAGAAGGTAAATAAGCAATGGCAATCGAAATTAATGTACCTGACATCGGTGCGGATGAGGTTGAAGTTACTGAGATTCTTGTAAGCGTTGGCGACAAGGTTGAAGAAGAACAGTCTCTGATCACTGTTGAAGGCGACAAAGCTTCTATGGAAGTTCCAGCGTCTCAAGCAGGTATCGTAAAAGAAATCAAAGTTGCGGAAGGCGATTCAGTAACAACTGGTTCTCTTATCATGATTTTCGAAGCTGAGGCGGCCGGCGCTCCGGGTGCAGCTGACGCTGCACCTGCTCCTGCGGCGGAAGCAGCTCCAGTAGCAGCTCCAGCTCCAGCAGCAGCGGCAGCAGAACTAAAAGAAGTTCACGTTCCTGATATTGGTGGCGACGAAGTAGAAGTTACTGAGATCATGGTTAAAGTTGGCGATGCAGTAGAAGAAGAGCAATCACTTCTAACTGTAGAAGGCGACAAAGCTTCTATGGAAGTACCAGCACCATTTGCAGGTACGGTTAAAGAGATCAAGATTGCTGAAGGCGATTCAGTAACAACTGGCTCTCTTGTGATGGTATTCGAAGTGGCAGGCTCTGGTGCGCCAGTAGCAGCTGCTCCTGCAGTTGAAGCGGCTCCAGCAGCAGCTCCTGCGGCATCCGCAGCGCCGGCCGCAGCCGAAAAAGAAGTTAACGTTCCAGATATCGGCGGTGACGAAGTAGAAGTTACTGAGATCATGGTTAAAGTTGGCGATACAGTAGAAGAAGAGCAATCTCTAATCACTGTTGAAGGCGACAAAGCTTCAATGGAAGTACCAGCTCCATTCGCAGGTACAGTGAAAGAGATCAAGATTATTGAAGGCGACAAAGTAACGACTGGTTCTCTAATCATGGTATTTGAGGTAGCAGGCGCAGCTCCGGCACCGGTTGCAGCTCCTGCTCAAGCAGCGGCACCTGCAGCACCAGCTCCTAAAGCTGAAGCCCCAGCGGCAGCAGCTCCAGCAGCGGCTGGCGATTTCCAAGAAAACAACGATTACGCGCACGCTTCTCCAGTTGTTCGTCGTCTTGCTCGTGAATTTGGCGTTAACCTATCTAAGGTTAAAGGTACTGGTCGTAAGAGCCGTATCCTAAAAGAAGACGTTCAAGCTTACGTTAAAGAAGCGCTTAAGCGTCTTGAGTCTGGTACTGCGGCATCTGGCAAAGGCGGTGACGGCTCTGCTCTTGGTCTACTACCATGGCCAAAAGTTGACTTCAGCAAGTTCGGCGAAACTGAAGTTCAAAAGCTTTCTAAGATCAAGAAAATCTCTGGTGCAAACCTACACCGTAACTGGGTAATGATCCCTCACGTTACACAGTGGGATAACGCAGACATCACTGAGCTTGAAGCATTCCGTAAAGAGCAGAACGCAATCGAAGCTAAGAAAGACACGGGTATGAAGATCACTCCACTTGTGTTCATCATGAAAGCGGTTGCGAAAGCACTAGAAGCGTTCCCAGCGTTTAACTCTTCTCTTTCTGAAGATGGCGAAAGCATCATTCTTAAGAAGTACGTAAACGTAGGTATCGCAGTCGATACGCCAAACGGTCTAGTTGTTCCAGTCTTCAAAGACGTGAACAAGAAAGGCATCTACGAGCTATCTGAAGAGCTAATGGCAATTTCTAAGAAAGCACGTGCTGGTAAGCTAACAGCTGGCGATATGCAAGGCGGTTGTTTCACAATCTCTAGTCTTGGTGGTATCGGCGGTACAGCATTTACGCCAATCGTAAACGCTCCAGAAGTAGGTATCCTAGGTGTATCTAAGTCTGAAATGAAGCCAGTGTGGAACGGCAAAGAGTTCGAACCACGTCTACAGCTTCCACTGTCTCTATCATACGACCACCGTGTGATTGATGGTGCCGAAGGTGCACGCTTCATTACTTTCCTAAACGGCGCACTATCAGACATTCGTCGCCTAGTACTGTAATTTAGAAAGTAATAATTAAGGTGGCTTTCGAGTCACCTTAATTCTTTATAGAAGAATAATTTTAGACAGCATTTTCAATTCTCTTTCAGAAACTGAAAGGTGAATTGTTGTCTAGCTCACAGGCTAACTTAAAGCTACTTTCACACGGTTAACAACTCTGTAAAATGTTGACCGTTTGAAAGCCCATATTTAAGAACATCTACTCAGCCTGTTAGGGATAATGACTACAAGAGGTCACAATGAGCAAAGAAATTAAAGCCCAAGTTGTTGTACTTGGTTCTGGTCCTGCTGGTTACTCAGCGGCATTCCGTTGTGCGGACTTAGGTCTAGAAACAGTACTAGTTGAACGTTACAGCACTCTTGGTGGTGTATGTCTAAACGTTGGTTGTATTCCATCTAAAGCACTTCTTCACGTTTCTAAAGTAATCGAAGAAGCGAAAGCGATGGCTGAGCACGGTGTTGTGTTTGGCGAACCACAAACTGACATCAGCAAAATCCGTATCTGGAAAGAAAAAGTTGTGAACCAACTGACGGGCGGTCTTGGCGGTATGGCTAAGATGCGTAACGTTACAGTAGTTAATGGTTACGGTAAATTCACTGGTCCTAACTCTATCCTTGTAGAAGGCGAAGGCGAGTCAACAACAGTTAACTTCGACAACGCTATCATTGCTGCGGGTTCACGCCCAATCAAACTTCCGTTCATCCCGCATGAAGACCCACGTATTTGGGATTCAACGGATGCATTAGAGCTGAAAGAAGTACCAGAAAAACTGCTTATCATGGGTGGTGGTATCATCGGTCTAGAAATGGGTACGGTTTACCACTCTCTAGGTTCTAAAGTTGAAGTCGTTGAAATGTTCGACCAGGTAATCCCTGCGGCGGATAAAGACATCGTTAAAGTCTTCACTAAGCGTATTAAAGACAAGTTCAAGCTAATGCTTGAGACGAAAGTAACAGCAGTTGAAGCGAAAGAAGACGGTATCTACGTTTCAATGGAAGGCAAGAAAGCGCCAGCGGAAGCTGAGCGTTACGATGCAGTTCTTGTTGCTATCGGTCGTGTTCCAAACGGTGCACTTATCGATGCTGAAAAAGCGGGTATCGAAGTGGACGAGCGTGGCTTCATCAACGTTGATAAGCAGATGCGCACAAACGTACCTCACATCCACGCGATCGGTGACGTAGTTGGTCAACCAATGCTTGCTCACAAAGGTGTGCATGAAGGTCACGTAGCGGCAGAAGTTATCTCTGGTAAGAAGCACTACTTCGACCCTAAAGTAATTCCATCAATCGCGTACACTGAGCCAGAAGTTGCATGGGTTGGTAAGACTGAGAAAGAAGCAAAAGCGGAAGGCATCAACTACGAAGTTGCGACTTTCCCTTGGGCTGCTTCTGGTCGTGCAATCGCATCTGACTGTGCTGATGGTATGACGAAGATGATCTTCGACAAAGATACTCACCGTGTAATTGGTGGTGCAATCGTTGGTACTAACGGTGGTGAACTACTAGGTGAAATCGGTCTAGCAATCGAAATGGGTTGTGATGCAGAAGATATCGCGCTAACTATCCACGCTCACCCAACTCTACACGAGTCTGTGGGTCTAGCTGCGGAAGTATTCGAAGGCTCAATCACTGACCTTCCGAACAAGAAAGCTGTGAAAAAGAAAAAGTAAATACCTTTATACTTGAAGCCGCTGAGTAATCAGCGGTTTTTTTATGTCTGCGATTTAGTGATGAATGCTCAGATATGTAGAAAAAAAAGCCGATGCATGAACATCGGCTTTTCGTTTTCTCAAATCTAGAGGTTAGCTTTCATTTTTGTAGATACAAAGCATGTCTAAGTGACTTAGAGTCAAGCGTCGAATCGAATCTTCATCTTGAATACGGTTTGCTTGAATAAACAGTGAGTAGCAAATGCCGTGGAACAAGGTTGCCAGATCAGAGGGATCGTGACGGTCACACACTTCACCACGCTCAATTGCTTTGATAAACATGTTCTGAACAAGCAGTTGGTTAGTACGGTTGGTCGTTACGAACAGAGGCCATACTTCATCACGCGTTGACGTACTCCATTCAAACCAAACTTTTAGCCAGTGGCAGTCTGCGATAACAAGCTCAGTCATTGCAGCGGTCAGGTTGGTTAAGTTTTCTTTTGCGTGAAGATCAAGGTCGATATTGTCCGAAAGGAAGTTTGAGAATTGACGAACAACGTGGTTTAAAACGTCATCGACTAAATCTTCACGAGTTGGGAAGTAGTTAAATACAGTTGCAACGGATACCTGAGCGATCTCTGCAATGTCAGCGTGACCACCGCGGCCAATGCCACGACGAGCAAATACTTCCAGCGAGATTTCCATCAGCTGTTGCTTTCGTTTTTGTGGAGATAGACGCGTACGCGGGCGTTTCTCTATAGAGTCCATAGTTATTTCCTTGCCAAAAGAGTTGTTTATAGTTATTGGGCTTTTCGCCCTATTTAGTATTTTATTAATTTTGCTATGACGCTTTATGAGTGTAATGGTGCATATAGGCAAGGTCAACGGTTTCTGGCTGTTTTATAGCCATCTTTGTTAATGCCGTGCTAAGGATCAATATGCAATACTCCAAACAATTGGGTTAATTTGAGGCAAACGTTTTTCCTCGTGGCTAGCTGGTGTTAAACTATTCGCCTGCAAAATCAGACCGTATTTGAGCGAATATAATAGCGCTCAACACGACTAACGCGAAAAACGAGATTGGTATGAAGCATACAGTAGAAGTTATGATTTCTGAGCAAGAGGTCAGCAAACGAGTACAAGAGCTAGGTAAACAGATTACTGAGCACTATAAAGGTAGCGAAGATCTGGTCATGGTTGGCCTGCTACGCGGATCATTTGTATTTATGGCTGATTTGGCACGTGCGATCGATATTACTCACTGCGTTGATTTCATGACGGCATCGAGCTACGGCAACACAATGGAAAGCTCGCGTGATGTTCGCATCCTTAAAGATCTAGATGATGACATTAAGGGTAAAGATGTCCTACTTGTTGAAGACATCATTGATACGGGTAATACACTGAACAAGGTAAAAGAAATCCTGTCGCTACGTGAGCCTAAATCTATCGAGATTTGTACGCTGCTAGACAAGCCTTCTCGTCGTGAAGTGAACGTTGACGTGAAGTGGATTGGTTTCGAGATTCCAGATGAGTTCGTTGTTGGTGTGGGTATTGATTACGCTCAGAAATACCGTCACCTACCATTTATCGGTAAGGTTGTACCTCAATAGTAATCCCACTCTAGTGTAAGAATAAACAAACGCCCGCTAACTTAGCAGGCGTTTTTGTTTGGCTAGTTTTAGCGACGTGAGCTTAGCGACAAAGAAGTTTATGCTCTGGGTTGAGAATAGACTCCATTGCTACTTGGTAGGAAGTATCAACGCTTTCTTGAGAGTTAGAGCGAACACCTAAGTACTCTAACTTACCATCACCGATACCATAGACAACACCGTGGATCTCGATGTCTTGGCCTCTCTCCCATGCGTTTTGCATGATGGTGGAATTAGCAAGGTTATAGACTTGCTCGGCAACGTTAATTTCACCTAGCTTATCAGCACGATCATCCTCTGGCATTGCTTCTAAGTAATTACGGTGTTTGAAGTAGAGATCGCGGATATGTAGCAGCCAGTTGTTGATCAGACCAAGCTGCGGGTTATCAATCGCCGCTTTTACGCCGCCACAACCGTAGTGACCACATACGATGACGTGTTTAACCTTCAATACATCGACCGCGTATTGCACTACAGATAGGCAGTTCAAATCGGTATGAATAACTTGGTTAGCGACATTACGGTGGACAAACAGTTCACCAGAATAAAGCCCGGTTAGGCGCTCTGCGGGTACTCGGCTGTCTGAACAACCAATCCATAGAAAGCCTGGACTCTGACCCTCTTCAAGTTTAGCAAAATACTCAGGGCGTTCTGCTTTGATCGATTCAGACCACTTTGAGTTGTTTTCAAATAGCTGTTTAATTTCCGGCATCTCGTTCGCAATCCTTAAAAAATTCTTGCATCACTATACACAATGTTACAATTTCGTTCCCGCTAATATTGCTCGAAAAGGCACTCATCTGACGTGTTTGAGTGCCAAAAATCATAAACTTAGCACTCATCCTAACTAACAGTTATAACGTATGAGTGATGAAATGTGATTAACACTTATCTCTCTGAAATAACATTTGTTAATATGATGAAGTTAGCTACATTTCGCAGCATTTTGATTACATTTCTCGCGAGATATAGCTACAAAGTTCAGGGTTATTCTCGCTTACCTCTAGTGTATAGCAGCTTAACCTAAAAGTAAGATGTCGTTATTGCACCTCATTCAGTTTGAATACTGGGTGATTGAACGCATGTGCTGCGTTTAAGGTGTGCACATTTAGCAGGGAGTAGCATTGTGTTCGCTAGTCGTTTTGAAGATATGAATCTCAAAGGAGATCTGTTTGGTGGCGTGACCACCGCTATTATCTCTTTACCTTTAGCGCTTGCCTTTGGTGTTGCATCCGGTGCGGGCGCAGAAGCAGGCCTATGGGGCGCCATAATGGTGGGCTTATTTGCCTCACTGTTTGGTGGCTCAAACACATTAATCTCGGAACCGACCGGTCCGATGACGGTGATTATGACCGCGGTATTAACCAGTATGATGGCCAAATACCCTGAAACAGGTATGGCAATGACCTTTACTGTGGTTATGATGGCCGGCGCTTTCCAGATACTTCTAGGTACATTGAAGTTAGGTAAATACGTTACTTTGATGCCATATAGCGTGATATCGGGCTTTATGTCGGGTATTGGCGTTATTCTTATCATTCTCCAGCTCTCACCATTACTTGGCCATGCAGCTCCGGCCGGTGGGGTAATGGGAACCCTTTCTGCATTGCCTGATACCGTTGCAAACATGAAGTTCAGCGAGTTATTTTTAGGTTTGCTAACCCTTGGTATCTTGTTTTTCTTCCCTAAACGTTATCGAAAGTATGTGCCGGCTCAGCTGGTAGCCTTAGTGGCGGTAACGCTACTTTCCGTTATCTTTTTTGATACTGACACGATACGCCGAATCGGTGAGATCCCAGCGGGTTTACCGTCTTTGGTTGTTCCACATATTGATGCGTCGATGTTCACTGAGATGGTGATTGACGCTTTGGTACTGGGTACGCTGGGTTGTATCGATACGCTTTTGACAGCGGTAATTGGTGACTCGCTAACACGTAAAGAGCACGACTCAGATAAAGAACTGCGTGGCCAAGGTCTAGCTAATATGATTTCAGGCCTGTTTGGTGCCTTGCCTGGTGCAGGTGCTACCATGGGAACAGTAACCAATATTCAGGTTGGTGCTCGTTCACCATTGTCCGGTGTGGTTCGTGCATTGATGCTAGCGCTGGTAGTACTGGTTGCGGGTGGATTGACTGAGCCGATCCCAATGGCGGTACTGGCAGGTATTGCAGTGTATGTTGGCTTCAACATCCTCGATTGGAGTTTTATTCAGCGTGCGCATAAAGTGAGTTTTGCGGGCATGGCGGTCATGTATGGCGTGATGCTGCTGACTGTGTTTGTTGATTTGATTGTTGCGGTTGGCCTTGGAGTCTTCATTTCTAACATTATTATTATTGAGCGTTTGAGCCGTGAGCAAGCGCGTCAAGTGAAGGCGATCAGTGATGCTGAAGAAGATGATGTGCCGCTTAGTGACAGTGAACGTGGCTTGCTTGATATGGCCAACGGCAAAGTGTTGTTTTTCTATCTGTCAGGTCCAATGATCTTCAGTGTCTCTAAGGCGATATCTCGTCAGCACACCAGTATCTCCGATTATGAAGTGATGATTCTTGACTTGACCGATGTACCTATGATCGATGTGACGGTAGGTCTTGCGTTAGAGAATGCGATCAAAGATGCGTTAGATGCCGACTGTCAGGTCTACTTACTCTGTCCGAATGATAAAACGCGTCAGCAACTTGAGAAGTTCCATGTTATCGACTTAGTAGCGGACGAAAACACATTTAAGTTCCGCTATGAAGCGCTTAAAGCTGCGATCAAGCATGTTGAGGCAGACGAACACCAGACTACTGTTGTTTAATTAACTAACTGTTTTATAAAACAAACGCCGCAGGGATATTCTGCGGCGTTTTTATTTCTTACGTTCAATCGTGATAACATTTCCAAATTATTCGAAAGGTTTAATTGTAATCATCGTTATTCAACGATAGACTTGTTTACGATTGGATAAGCAATGGCAATATTATTCTATGTATGCACTCGAAATTGAGCAGCTTCGCAAGACCTACGCGGGAGGCTTCGAAGCGTTAAAAGGTATCAGCCTTAATGTCAAAAAAGGCGATTTCTACGCGTTACTCGGGCCTAACGGCGCAGGAAAATCGACAACGATCGGTGTTATTTCATCTTTGGTCAATAAGACCGCAGGCAAGGTTAAGGTCTTCGGTTTTGATATTGATAAAGACCTTGAGCTGGCAAAACAGAACCTAGGCTTAGTACCGCAGGAATTTAATTTTAACCAGTTTGAGACAGTTGAGCAGATTGTCCTACAGCAAGCGGGTTATTACGGAGTGTCTAAATCCCTCGCTAAAGAACGAGCAAAAAAATACCTAACTAAGCTCGATTTGTGGGGGAAACGTAGCGAACGTGCGCGTAACTTATCAGGTGGTATGAAGCGACGTTTAATGATTGCTCGCGCCTTAATGCATGAACCACAGTTACTGATTCTTGATGAACCAACCGCTGGGGTTGATATCGAGCTGCGTCGATCGATGTGGGAGTTCCTCAAAGAAATTAACTCTGAGCAAGGCATTACCATTATTCTAACGACTCATTATCTAGAAGAAGCAGAAATGCTGTGCCGCAATATCGGCATCATCAACAAAGGTGAGCTGATTGAGAATACCACCATGAAAGCCTTACTCGGTAAGCTTCATGTTGAGACGTTTATTCTTGATCTTGAAGAGGGCAGTGCTGAACCGAAATTAGATGGTGTAAATAACCAGACCTTTACTAATGGTTCTTTAGAGCTTGAGATTGAAAAGAGCCAAGGGTTGAATGGCATCTTTGCTCAGCTTTCAGCACAAGGCATTAAAGTGCTGTCGATGCGCAATAAAGCTAATCGTCTTGAAGAGTTGTTCGTCAGTATTGTACGAGAGGGGAGCCAATAATATGTATCGTTTGTATTGGACTGCGTTTTGCAGCTTGCTGACTAAAGAAGTGAACCGCTTTACTCGTATTTGGGTTCAGACTCTGGTTCCGCCAGCGATCACTATGACGCTTTACTTCATTATCTTTGGTAGCTTGATAGGTTCGCGCATTGGTGAGATGAACGGATTTAGCTACATGGAGTACATAGTACCGGGCTTGATCATGATGTCGGTGATTACTAACTCCTACTCAAATGTCGCCTCGTCATTCTTCAGTGCTAAGTTTCAAAAGAACATCGAAGAGTTGCTTGTCGCGCCAGTACCCAACTATGTGATCATCTTAGGCTTTGTTATGGGTGGCGTTGTTCGTGGCCTACTGGTTGGAACGATTGTTACATTTGTATCGCTGTTCTTTGTTGATCTACAAGTCGATCATTGGGGCATCATTATCGCAACGGTGTTTATGACCTCAGTAGTGTTTGCACTAGGAGGTTTGATCAATGCGGTGTTTGCCAAGACATTTGATGATATCTCGATCATTCCTACCTTTGTTTTGACACCTCTGACCTATCTTGGCGGTGTATTCTATTCGATCAGTTTGCTGCCTGAATTCTGGCAAGGCGTATCTAAGATCAATCCGATCGTCTATATGGTCAACGCGTTCCGTTATGGTTTCTTAGGTGTGTCGGATGTGGGTATTGTGACTTCGTTTAGTGTGCTCGGTGTGTTTGTTGTGGCACTTTACGTGGTGGCGCATTTCCTAGTGACACGCGGAATTGGCTTACGCAGTTAATAGCCTAAGGTAATTCTATAGAGCGACGCAGGAGAGAGTAGGGAATCTCCTTACGTTTTCAACTTGTTAGAAGAGATCTCCATTTCATTGTTCCTCACTCTCGAGGGTGACAGTAATAAAAAAGGGTTGATGCTTTCGCATCAACCCTTTTTAGCTTTTCATTAAGCTCTATTCTGCGCTTTCTGATGGTGCTTCAGGCGCTTCTTCTTCCTTCGACTCGACAACCATTTCAACTACTTGGTTATCAATCAAGCGAGCTTTGCCAAGGAATGCAGACATTAGAATCACCGCTTGAGTCGTCTCTTCGGTTACTGCTTGCAGTGTGCGAGCATCACGAATAAAGATCTCATCGGGATGCAGTCCTGCTGCGCGCAGTTGATCGCTAGCATCTTCAATTACCGAAGCGTAATCATCACGACCGCCACGCATAGCACTGCTGATCCAACGCATTGTACGTGCAAGTACTGGAGCACGTTGGCGTTCATCAATTGTCAGTAAGCCATTGCGAGAGCTCATTGCTAGGCCATCCATCTCACGTACTGTTGTGACGCCGATGATTTCGATATCGATTGCCAAGTCTTCAGTCATCTTACGAATGACAGCTAATTGCTGGAAGTCTTTTTCACCGAAGCAAGCTACGTCAGGTTGAACGATATTGAAGAGTTTCGTCACCACGGTGGCAACACCACGGAAGTGGCCTGGACGCGAGGCACCTTCAAGAATATTAGAAAGTCCCGGAACTTCCACTGAACTCTGAGTTTCTACTCCGTATGGGTAGATAATCTCAGGTGTTGGAGTGAACACTAACTCAACACCTTCAGCAGTTAATTTGCTGAGGTCGTCTTCTAACGTACGTGGGTAATTATTTAAATCATCAACACGGTCAAACTGCATCGGATTGACAAAGATGCTGACAACGACGATATCCGCATGTTCACGTGCTTTACGTACTAAAGTCAGGTGACCTTCGTGCAAGTTGCCCATGGTTGGGACAAATGCCACTTTACGGCCATCACGTTTGTACTGCTTGATTTGCTCACGAAGAGCGGCTATTTCGGCAAAAGTTTGCATGGCTAAATCCTTACGCGATGGTATGTGCTTCGCTAGGGAAGGCACCACTTTCTACATCTTCCTTGTATTTAGCGACAGCTTTACGCATGTCCCCCGTTTCAGCAAGGAAGTTTTTCGAGAATTTTGGCATGTAGTTCGCTGCAATTCCAAACATATCGTGCATAACTAAGATCTGACCATCAGTGACGTTACCTGCGCCGATACCAATGACAGGTACGTCACAAACTTCAGTAATTCGTGCGGCAAGCTCTTTAGGTACACACTCAAGTAGGATGATTTGAGCACCGGCTTCTTGAAGCGCAAGTGCATCACGTACCATGCGGTCTGCTTTATCTTGCTCACGGCCTTGAACTTTGAAGCCACCAAAGATATTCACCGATTGAGGTGTTAAGCCTAGGTGTGCACAAACCGGCACTGCACGTTCTGTAAGCGTCTTAACGGTATCAACTAACCAATCACCGCCTTCGATCTTAACCATGTTTGCTCCAGCACGCATTAGCGCAGCAGCGCTCTCAGACGCTTGCTCAGGCGTTGCGTAGCTCATGAATGGCATATCAGCCATTAATAGGCAGTTAGGGCTACCAGCGCGTACACAGCGCGTGTGGTAAGCAATATCTTCTACAGTGACAGGTAAAGTAGAAGATTCGCCTTGAAGAACCATGCCTAAAGAGTCACCGACCAACAGTACTGGCATCTCTTGGCTTTCGAATAGCTGGGCAAAGCTTGCATCGTAAGCGGTAGAAGTCGCGAATTTACGGCCTTCTTGCTTCCACTTCATCAGATCATTGATGGAAATTTTTTTCATGATTTTTCCTTACAGAATTTGGCTATGATTGCCAAATACGCAGACCGTTTTGGGCAACGACTTTGAGTAAGTCATCCAGTCTAGTCCCACATGGGAGGGTTAAATTTGGTGCGATTTCTGCGAGCGGGTAGAGCACAAACTCACGCTCTTTCATTCCATAGTGTGGAACGGTCAAACGCTCGGAATCCATCACCTCATTGCCATAAAGCAGAATATCGAGATCTAAGGTTCTTGGGCCCCAGCGTTCTTCTTTACGGACGCGCCCTTGCTCTAACTCAATTGTTTGAGTGCAATCGAGTAGTTCAAGTGGCGTTAATTCTGTTGTCAGCTCGATAACCGCATTGATGTAGTCAGGTTGATCCTGAGGCCCCATCGGTGTACTGCTGTAGAGCGACGAAGTTTGTACAAATTGCGTTTTAGGCAACTGTTTTAATGCATCAATAGCTACGTTAGCTTGAGATACTGGATCACCTAGATTACTGCCAACAGCGACAAATACTGTGATCATGATGATGCCTTAGGCTTTTTCTTGCGGTAATTTTTACGGCGGCGCTGACGCGGTTGGCCATCGCTACTTACGTCTAGGTCTGCCGCCATCGCTTGGCGCATGTTGCGACCAGCATTTTGGAAGGTTTCCCACCACTTAGCGAGTTCTTTGACTTCACCTTGCTCGATTTCACCACGCATTTCTAAGAAGTCGAAACCAGCGCGGAACTTATTAAGCTCCATCAAGCGGAAGGCACGTTTACCATTGCGGCGAGGCATACGCAGCTGTAACTGCCAGATCTCACGGATGGTCGCAGTATGGCGACGAGGAATCGCAATGGTACGTACTTGATCGTCAAGGATGTAGTTACTCGCTTCCATGATCGCATCGTAAGAGGAGAGTTTGCGTTTCTCCATCAACTGCTTGGCTTTCTCCTGCAGTGGATACCACAGCATGGCAGCGAACATAAACGCTGGGTTGATACGCTTACCTTCTTCGATACGTTGGTCGGTAGAATCAAGCACTAGGTCCAACATCTGCTCTGTTGGTGAGTCATACTCTTCAGTAAAGAACTCGGCAATGGTTGGGAATAGCTGCTGGAACAGGTTGTACTCACGCATTAAGTGATACGTCTCTAGACCATGACCAGACTGCAGCATTTTCAGTGACTCTTCGTACAGGCGAGCTGCCGGAATATCTTGCAGTAAGGCCGCCATCTCTTCGATTGGCGCAGCAGTATCTTCTTCGATATCAAAATCGAGCTTCACCGCAAAGCGAATCGCACGCAGCATACGCACTGGGTCTTCGCGGTAGCGTGTTTCAGGGTCGCCGAGCAAGCGGATAAGCTTATCTTCTAAATCTTCATGGCCGCCAGCGTAGTCGTGAATAGAGTAGTCGCCGATGTTGTAGTACATCGCATTGACGGTAAAGTCACGACGTTCAGCATCTTCATCGATTGTGCCATAAACGTTGTCACGAAGTAGCAATCCTTCTTTAGACTGCTGAGAAACGTTTTTGCTTGGCTCTTGGTGGTGGCCACGGAAAGTCGCGACTTCAATGATGTCACGACCAAACATAATATGTGCGAGACGGAAGCGACGGCCAATCAGACGGCAGTTCTTAAACAGCTGTCGGATCTGCTCTGGTGTTGCATTAGTCGCAATATCAAAATCTTTAGGCTGCTGTCCTAGTAATAAGTCACGAACGCCACCGCCGACTAGGTACGCATCAAAGCCAGCACCATTCAGACGGTATAACACCTTCAATGCATTATCACTGATCTGTTTGCGCGAGATGTTATGTTCTTGGCGAGTAATAATATTTAAAGCGAGCTCAGAGAATGTTTCTGTTTCGCTAGGTGTATAATCGTTTTTGTTCATGTGCATCTGGCAATAATTGGGCAAGCCAACCTTGCTTGAGTTTAATATTTTTGGGCCCATAAGGGGCGAATTTGCGGCTAATAATAGCTTACAGCGAGCGGTTTGAGAATATTGGCGTGATCTCGGTCGTTTCTGGTAGTTGAACTACGCGCCAATTTTTAACGCCCCATGCAATGATTTCTTCCACGCTAGCAGATTGAATTTCTTTATCAATATCAAAGCCTAAGAAACTCATTGCATCCAATAGTGCGGGCTTTGGATTGCTATTATCAATCGCTTTTGCATGATTTTGTTTGGACAATTTATGTCCACTTTCATCCAGTGCTAATGGTAGATGTAAGTAGCTGACTGGCTCTGCATCAAGCATTTGATAGAGACTAATCTGACGTCCAGTCGGTTCGATTAGGTCAGCGCCTCTCACCACTTCGGTGATGCCTTGTTCGATGTCATCTAATACTACGGCAAGATTGTAAGCAAATAACCCATCTCGGCGCTTTATAATAAAATCTTCATCTGCCAATACAGCAGGAATAGTTAAAATACCATGACGCTGATCTTCAAATTGGTAGATCGGATGTGTCATGCGCAGTCGAATCGCACATTGTTGATGATTCTGCAAAGCTAAACCGCGACAGGTACCGGTATAAAACCCACCTGACGCTTTAATTTGTTTGCGAGTACATTGGCAGTAATACGCTTGACCAGACTGAAGCCAACGATTGATTTGCTCTTGATACCGTTCGTGACGCTGGCTTTGGTAAACGACTTCGCCATCCCAATGGAGCTGATATGCTTCTAGAGTTTCGAGAATAAGTGAACTCGCGCCCAGCATTTCTCTAGGCGGATCAAGATCTTCAATGCGAACTAACCACTGGCCTTGTTGTGACTTTGCTTGAAAGTAACTGCCGAGTGCAGCAATCAGTGAGCCAAAGTGTAATGGACCAGAAGGAGAGGGGGCGAAACGGCCAATATAACTCATAGATGGGTACTGTTTTTAATAAACCAAAAAGGGAGCCAAAGCTCCCTTCAATAGTCAGACAAAGCAATAATTAGCCTTGCATCTGCTTCTCTTTGATTTCTGCAAGTGTTTTACAGTCAATACAAAGGTCTGCAGTTGGACGAGCTTCAAGACGGCGGATACCAATCTCGATGCCACAAGATTCACAGAAGCCAAAATCATCTTCTTCGATTTTATTTAGCGTCTTTTCAATCTTCTTGATTAGGCGACGTTCACGATCACGGTTACGTAGCTCTAAGCTAAACTCTTCTTCTTGAGAAGCACGGTCAACGGGATCTGGAAAATTTGCTGCTTCGTCCTGCATGTGGTGCACAGTGCGATCAACTTCTTCCATGAGCTGGTTGCGCCAAGCTGATAAAATTTTTGTAAAATGAGCCATTTGCTCAGGTGACATGTATTCTTCACCTGCTTTCTCTTGGTATGGCTCAACCCCTGCAATGGCTAGGATGCCTAGCGCTTTTTTCTTTGATTCTGGCATGCAGCATCTCCTACTAACACCTAATCAACTGCGCTCGCAGTTAATTTAAGGCGGGTATCTATAGCAAAAAGAGTCATCAGAGGCAAATACTGGTGAGTAAAGTTATTGTCAATGTGAAGGCGTCATCACTTTTAGCCGTTAATGACTGAAATTAAGCGCTTCGACTAATTTTATCTCACTGTTGGAAAGTTGTGCTTTGTAGCACACCACTTCCACCCCTTGCTCTTGTGCGTATTTAAGTAATTGTGAATATTTGGCGTCTATATGGGTTGCAGGAGAAACTTTTTCAATACCTGAATGTAAAACAGTAAACAAAAGTACCGCTCTGCTTCCATTTTGCGCCATTTCTGTGAGTTCTCTCAGATGCTTCTGACCACGTGTGGTAACCGCATCTGGGAAATACCCTTGCCCCGGTTTTTTCTCATCCAATAAGGTGACGCTTTTGACCTCTATATAGCATTTTGGTGCATTTTCTGAATTGAGCAAGATATCAATCCGGCTATTTTCTTTGCCATATTTCACTTCAGTTTGAAGTAGGTCGTATCCTTGGAGCTCTTTAATGACACCAGACTCGATAGCTTCAACGGCCAATTGGTTTGCTCTGGCGGTATTGATGCAGATGCGGTGACCTAAGGTGGTTTCAGTCAGTTCCCAGCTATTTGGGTACTTTCTCTTTGGGTTATCAGAGGTGGAATACCACACTTTATTGCCTTGAGTCGCGCAACCTGTCATCGCACCCGTGTTGGCACAATGGATGGTTCGCTCGCTTCCATCTGGCAAAGTAATGTCAGTCAGAAAACGTTTGTAGCGCTTGATTAGTGTTGCTTGTTCTAATGGTGGTTCGAACTTCATTTGGCACTGTTTTTATGTACAATAGTTCCACTCATTACACCACAAGGTTTCCCCATTGTCACAATTGCCTATTCAAGGCGTGATGCCAGAACTACTCTCTGGTGTACGCGAAAGCTCTCAGCTGATTTTAAAAGCGGCTCCTGGTGCAGGTAAATCGACCTACTTTCCTTTGCAATTGCTACTAGAAAACGTAGTTGATGGCAAAATCATCATGCTTGAACCAAGACGTTTAGCGGCGAGAAACATTGCTCGTTATCTTGCCAACCAACTGGGTGAAAGTGTCGGTGAGCGTATTGGTTATCGTGTCCGCGGGGAGAACAAAACCAGTGCGCGTACTCAGCTTGAAGTCGTGACCGAAGGGGTTCTAACTCGTATGATCCAATCGGATCCTGAACTGTCAGGTATTGATTTGGTTATCTTTGATGAGTTCCATGAACGTAGCATTCATGCCGATACCGCGTTAGCTTTTTGTCTAGAGATTCAAGAGGCGTTACGTGACGATCTTAAATTGGTGGTGATGTCGGCGACACTTGATCAGCATGCGCTTGGCAAATTGCTGCCTGAGGCGGTGTTTATTGAGTCGCACGGGCGCAGTTACCCCGTTGAGTATCGCTATATCAATGCCAAAGCTAATGATCGTTTAGAAGATTTGATGGCGAAACAGATCACTAGCCTGATGAGTAGCGAAAGCGGCTCTTTACTCGCATTTTTACCCGGCGTGGCAGCCATTAAGCGGGTTGAAGATAAATTGCAAACTCTTCCTGCTAACGTTCAAGTGTGTCCTTTGTACGGACAATTGGATTTTGCTCAGCAGCAAGCGGCGATTCAACCAGCAAGAGATGGGCAACGTAAGGTAGTGTTGGCAACCAACATTGCTGAAACGTCATTAACGATTGAGGGTATCCGCTTGGTGGTCGATTCAGGTTTAGAGCGTGTCGCTAAGTTTGATCTAAAAAGTGGTGTTACGCGCTTAGAGCAAGTACGAATTGCGCAATCTTCTGCTGAGCAGCGCGCAGGGCGAGCGGGGCGTATCGAAGCTGGGATTTGTGTTCGTCTCTACAGTGAAGGTCAACTCAATCAGCAACCTTATGTGCCTCAAGCTGAAATTGTGCATAGTGATTTATCAAATTTAGTTCTAGAGCTAGCACAATGGGGTGCACAAAACCCAGAAGACTTGTGCTGGTTAGACACTCCTCCTGCGGCGGCGGTTAATCAGGCCAAGTCGCTATTGCTGCAACTTGGCCTCATCGATAGTAAAGGCCAGCTCACCGAAGCGGGCGTATTAGCGGGTGAGCTTGGATTAGAGCCAAGAACCAGTGCGATGCTAGCCAATGCGGGTGGTGAATTGAATACTGCGCTGGCGATTAGTGCGTTACTCGAAGAGCCTGAGCGAAACACGCTCGACTTTATGCATAGCGTTCACCGCTTAAAATCGGTTAAACACAGTAAGCAAAAGCTAGTGACTCAACGAACCAAAACGCTAGCGGCTAAGATGAAGCATCGTTTTGAGCTCTCACAGATTAATGAATCTCAGGTTGCTTGTTTGCTGGCGATGGCGTTTCCGGACCGAGTTGCGCAGGCGCGGCGCAATCAATTGGGCCGGTTTATTCTCGCTAATGGTCACGGTGCGCAGCTGCAAGATACCGAACGTCTGGCAGCCAGTGAGTATTTAGTTGTTATCGATCTGATGCGCGGTCAGTCTGACTCGTCGATGATCTACTCTGCGCTTGAGTTAGATATTGCTCAGCTGCAATCGCATTGCCCTGATTTATTTGTAGCTATTGATAGCGTTGATTGGGATGAACAGAAAGGACGTTTGGTTGCAGAGCGACAGACAAAACTAGGTAGGCTTGTTATTGACAGTAAAGCGCTGCCTGAGCCATCTAGCGAAAAAATGACCGAAGCTTTACTTACTTTTATTCAGCGTAAAGGGCTATCAGTATTAAATTGGACGCCAGCGAGCCAAGAGCTATTAGAACGGCTGCGCTGCGGACAGGAGTGGTTGCCAGAGCAGTCATGGCCAGATCTTGATGATGCAAGTCTGTTGGCTAATTTAGATGGTTGGTTAGCGCCTTACTTGAATGGCATTAACTCAGTTAAAGCAATGGCTAAAGTCGATCTTGAAGCGGCGTTATTGGCGTATATAGGTTGGCCACTGAATCAAGACATTGAACAGTGGTTGCCAACTCATTACCAAGTTCCAACTGGTAGCAGAAAGAAAATTCGTTACCAACAAGGGCAAGAGCCCGTATTATCGGTGCGCATGCAAGAAGTATTTGGTGAGCAAGCGTCACCAGAAATCGCGCAAGGAAGAAAGCGACTGGTATTGGAGTTACTCTCTCCGGCTCAAAGGCCGCTGCAGGTGACCCGAGACCTAGCAAGCTTTTGGACGGGCGCTTACAAAGAAGTACAAAAAGAGATGAAAGGGCGCTATCCAAAACATGTTTGGCCGGATAATCCAGCGACACATGTAGCGACAACTAAAACCAAACGACAGTTAAACTCATGACCAAGAAGAACACGACGGCGAGCGCAAAAAGTAAAACAACCAAAACGGCCAAAAAGCCAGCTCGTAAATCGAGTCGCAAGCCGACCAAACGTAAAACGAATAACTCAGGTCAGCGCCATTGGCTGAAAATGCTCTGGGGAATTGGTTGGAAACTAGGTATAGCTGTATTCGCTGTGCTGTTATTCGTCGGTATTTACCTTGACAGCGTCGTCAAACAGCGCTTTGAGGGACAGTTGTTTGATTTGCCTACAGTAGTGTATGCACGCATCTTGAATCTTGCGCCTGGTGATGCGGTTACCATTCAGGAAGTGCGTAACGAGTTAGATGTGCTGAACTATCGTAAAGTGCGCCAGCCTCGTTACCCTGGTGAATACTCTTCATCCTCAACCAAGATTGAGCTGATTCGTCGACCGTTTGAGTTTAGCGATGGCCCTGAGCCTGATCGTCATGTAATGCTATATTTCGATTCCAACAGCCTAACCCGTATTCAATCTCTGGAGAAAAAAGGAGATATGGGGTACTTGCGTATCGAACCAAAAATGTTGGGGATGTTGGAAAAGAATAACGATCAACAACGTCTGTTCTTACGCCGTGACCAATTCCCTGAAGTGATGGTTGATGCATTACTCGTCACAGAAGATCGCGACTTCTATCAGCATGATGGTGTTTCCCCGTTGGCGATTGCTCGTGCTTTAGTTGCCAACGTCAAAGCGGGTCGCACGGTTCAAGGTGGCAGTACCTTGACTCAACAGTTAGCAAAAAACATCTTCCTGTCTAGTGATCGCACCTTGTGGCGAAAAGTGCGTGAAGCCTATATCGCACTTATTCTCGACTACCGTTACAGCAAAGATCGCATCTTAGAAGCGTATCTAAATGAAGTCTATTTGGGTCAAAGCGGCGGTGAAGCGGTGCATGGTTTTGGTCTTGCATCTCGCCTTTACTTCGGTCAGCCGATTCAAGAGCTACGCATCGATCAATTGGCTTTGCTAGTAGGTATGGTGAAAGGCCCATCTTATTACAACCCGATTCGTTTTCCTGAACGTGCCAAAAAGCGTCGTGATTTAGTTTTGCGTCTTATGATGCAACAAGGCATCTTAACCGCGAATCAATTTGATATGGCGGCGAGTCGACCACTGGATATTCAAGACAACCCACGTATTGCCAGCAGACAGCCTGCTTACTTTCAACAGCTTAAAATTGAACTGAAAGAAAAAGTCGGCGAAGCGTTTCAGTCGGATGTTGGTCTACGAGTATTCACTTCACTTGATCCGGTTTCACAGCAAAAATTGGAGCAAGCGATCGCGCGTAAGATCCCTCAGTTAGCCAATGTTGCAGGTAAGTCCTTGGAAGGTGCAGCGGTAGCGGTTGACCGTCATACGGGGGAAATTCGCGCTATGGTTGGTGGTAAACGTACTGGCTATGATGGCTTTAACCGCGCGCTAAATGCCAGTCGTCAAATTGGCTCGTTAGCGAAACCTGCTGTTTATCTTGCCGCGTTAGAGCAGCCGGAGAAATATAACTTAGCCACGACCTTGCATGATAAGCCAATTAGCTTAAAGGGCAGCAAAGGCAATATTTGGTCACCAAGAAACTATGACCGCAAGTTCCGGGGTGACGTACCGCTTTATACCGCATTGGCTAAATCACTCAATGTCCCAACGGTTGAACTGGGCATGCGGGTCGGTATACCTAGTGTGGTCAAAACCTTAGAGAAACTTGGCGTTGATAAAAGTGAAATACGCCCAGTGCCATCAATGTTCTTAGGTTCATTTACTCTGACGCCATTCCAAGTTGCACAGATGTACCAAACGCTGACTAATTCTGGTAAACAAGCGAAGTTGTCCGCGCTGCGTTCAGTGATTGATCTTGATGGCAATGTACTATTCCAATCATTGCCACGAGTTTCTCAAACTGTAGACCAGCAAGCAGCATGGCTTACCACTTATGCCATGAAGCGCGGCGTGTTAGAAGGCACCGGGCGTTACCTCAATCATCAATTTGCTTGGGCGGCGTTAGCGGGTAAAACTGGTACCAGTAATGACACCAAAGATAGTTGGTTTGTCGGTGTGGATGGTCGTGAGGTGACCACTATTTGGCTTGGGCGTGACGATAATAAGTCGACCAAGCTAACAGGTGCGAGTGGTGCACTGCGAGTTTACGCTGAGTACCTAAAGCATCGTATTCCTCAAAAGTTAGCATTGCCTTGGCCACATGAGATCTCAACGTATGGCTTTGCAAAAACTGCACAAGGCAATTTGGCTCTCGATTGCAGTAACGATTTTAAGCTACCAGTCTGGGATGCCGAAGGAACGTTTAAAAGCCAGTGTGACAACCAACCGAAGCAATGGATCCACAAGCTATTTAACTGGTAGCGATCAATTTGATGAATAATTATAAGAATTAGGCCTTTACGCCATTTTACGCACCCAGTATAAACGTAAGAACGAACTTAGAAAGGAACTCGCACTGTGAGAAAGATGACTTACCTCATCATAAGCATATTCAGCATGATGACATTTGGTGTGATGGCGCAATCGCCCGGTAAGGAAGCGTCAAGACCAAAAGTTGCTTTAGTTCTGGCTGGTGGTGGAGCCAAAGGTGCAGCACATATTGGCGTGCTAAAAGCGCTCGAAGAGCTCAGAATTCCTGTTGATTACATTACTGGCACCAGTATGGGGTCCTTTGTTGGTGGATTATACGCGACAGGAATGAGCGCTGAAGAGATTGAATCTTTTATTGATACCGTCGACTGGAATAGTGGTTATCGCGATCGCGTTGATCGTAGTCAGCGAAAAGTGCAAGACAAAGAGTACGAAGATAGATACCAGCTGACCACTGATCTTGGTCTACGCTGGGGCGAGGTTCGCGCGACTAAGGGGATTGTTCAAGGGCAGGGGATGCTGAAATTATTACGTGAAACTGTGGGGAATCTACCTCCTTTTCACTCGTTTGATCAATTAGCGATCCCCTACCGTTCTGTGGCGACGGACATTGTTCATTTAAAGCCAGTCATCATTGGTGAGGGATATCTTGTTGATGCCATGATGGCGAGTATGTCGGTGCCGGGGGCATTGCCTCCATATAAGTTAAATGGACAGTTATTAGTTGATGGTGGCGTGACCAATAACATGCCTGTTGACGTGGCTCGTGAGCTTGGTGCTGATATTGTTATTGCTGTGGATATCAGCACTGAGTATAAAAATGAAGAGGACTTTACCAACTTATTTAGTGTCGCTGATCAGCTTTCTAATTACTTGGTGCGCAGTACCACTAACAGTCAAGCTGAAACCTTAACTGACAAGGATTATTTCTTACACCCCAAAGTAGGCAAAATGCAAACCACAGAGTTTGACAAAATGCCTGAAGCGTTCGAAAAGGGCTATCAAGAAGCGATGGCGTTCAAGGATAAGTTGAGTAAGCTCAGCCTATCGTCGGCAGACTATCAAGCCTATTTAGAACATAAGCAAAATGCTCGGAAAAAGCTGCGTTATGGCGACAATATTACGGTTGAAAATATCGTCATTAATAATAATACCCACTATTCTGATGACCTACTTGAGAAGCGTTTAGGTTTAAAAGAGGGAGAACAGTACAAAATTGCTCAAGTGGAAGATAGTGTCCAAGCGCTTTATGCCCTAGACCGCTTTGAGTTGGTGACCTATCGTTATGATAACCTTAATGGGGAAGACAGCCTAATATTCGACGTAAACGAAAAGTCTTGGGGGCCAAATTACCTCAATTTTCGTTTCTTTTTAGAAGATGATTTTTCGACAGATAGCCAATATTCATTAGGTACCTCAGCTAATTTCACTGACCTGAACTCTGAAGGTGCGGAGTTAAGAACTAACTTCGAAATCGGTACCGACAAACTTATCGAATTTGAGTTCTACTCCCCTTTTCTGTCTAGTCAAAAAAGTTTTACTACATTAGAGCTTGCGTACCGCAATGAAAAGCATAATGCGCCGCTATCTGGATTTGAGGATACATCTCTTAAAGCAACAAAGGACTATCTGCCAGTCTCTTATCGTCAGTGGTCAGCAGAATGGGCACTTGGCTATCAAGATACCTTATGGCGTCGTTTCATGTTGGGTATCCGTTATGTGGATGGAACAGGGGGCTTGTCGACTTTACCAAGTTATGGCGACTCCAGTTATACTCGCTTAGGCGCTTTTGCTAGCTACAAAATTGATACCTTAGATAACTTTAGTTTACCAACCAAAGGCATCTATTTAGATCTCGATTATATGGTGTCTCATGATAATAGTTTGAATGAAGCCCAACTCTCCAATCCGGAGAGAGAAAAGGATACTTCTTATGAGTTTGGTGCTAAGTTTATCGCCGCTCATACTTTTTCTCGCCATACTTTGGTCGCGAATGCTGATCTTGGTTTTGTGACGAGTAAGAACTCGTCAGTCCCACTTGATCCTAAAGCTATTGGTGGTTTTTTAAACCTGTCAGGGATCCCTCGCAATAGTTTAATTGGTGAGAATAAAGTGTATGGCAGTTTGATCTATCGTTACCGCTGGTTTGATAATGACTTTGGCCTCTTTACATCACCTTTCTATGTCGGTACATCTTTAGAGTATGGTGGTGTCTGGTCAGGAAAGGATACCGATTTGAGCGAAGCGCCGTTGTATGTCGCAGGGTCAGTGTTTGCTGGGGTCGATTCACCAATAGGCCCGATTATGTTTGGTTATGGCCGAACAGAGAAAAACTATGACTCGGTCTATTTGATCATAGGTACGACCTTTAAGTAGCTAAAAAGGTATGCCTTATAGTAGTCTTCCATTCTTATTGAGCGGGATATTACACTGACTTAACAACGAAAATCATAGAACTTTAGTCTTAAGTTGCTATGTTGGTCAAAATGATGAGATTTTAATTTAAGGTTAAATTTGCTATTCTACCGCCCACAGTTTGGCCTCTCTGGCACTGTTTCTCAGTCAGCATTGAATGAAAAATATGGCAAGGAGAGCCAAGTTTCCAAGGATGTTCACTCCCTTATTCTTTGAATAAATAGTAATAAGAGGGAGGAACCGCAATGAGAGGAAAAAAGTCGTGCTTGAAGCCTACCGTAAACACGTCGAAGAGCGTGCTGCCGAAGGAGTTGTTCCTAAACCACTAGATGCTGAGCAAGTTGCCGGCCTAGTTGAACTTCTTAAAACCCCCCCTCAAGGTGAAGAGGCATTTATTCTTGACCTACTAGAGAATCGAATCCCACCTGGTGTTGATGAAGCTGCATACGTAAAAGCAGGCTTCTTGACGGCAGTAGCAAAAGGTGAAGTGGAATCACCGCTTGTAAGCCGTGAAAAAGCAGCGGAATTACTTGGTACTATGCAAGGTGGTTACAATATTGCACCGCTTGTCGAGTTCTTAGATGATGAACTACTTGCCCCGATCTCTGTAAAAGCGTTATCTCATACGCTACTTATGTTTGACGCTTTCTACGACGTAGAAGAAAAAGCAAAAGCAGGCAATAGTTACGCACAACAAGTACTTCAGTCATGGGCGGACGCTGAGTGGTTTACTGCAAAAGAAAAAGTCGCAGAAAAGATCACCGTTAAAGTATTCAAAGTCACTGGTGAAACAAACACTGATGACCTATCTCCAGCACCCGATGCATGGTCTCGTCCTGATATCCCAGTACACGCGAAAGCGATGCTGAAGATGGAGCGTGATGGCATTAACCCTGATGATGCAGGTAATGTTGGTCCAATCAAACAAATCGAAGAGCTACAGAAAGACGGTATCCCACTTGCTTACGTAGGTGATGTTGTTGGTACTGGTTCTTCACGTAAATCTGCGACAAACTCTGTGCTTTGGTTTATGGGTGAAGATATCCCATACGTACCGAACAAACGCACTGGTGGTGTGTGTCTAGGTGGTAAGATCGCGCCAATCTTCTACAACACAATGGAAGATTCAGGTGCACTACCGATCGAATTAAATGTGCAAGACATGAACATGGGTGATGTGATTGATATCTACCCATACGAAGGTGTTGTACGCAAAGACGGCGCGGAGATCTCAAGTTTTGAATTAAGCAAAGTACTACTTGATGAAGTGCGTGCTGGTGGTCGTATCCCACTGATCATCGGTCGTGGTCTAACAAGCCGTGCTCGTACATCTCTAGGTCTAGAAGAAACAGACCTATTTGCTAAGCCTGTTGACCCATCTGCTTCAGATAAGGGCTACACGCTCGCTCAGAAGATGGTTGGTAAAGCATGTGGTGTTGAAGGCGTTCGCGCAGGTCAATACTGTGAGCCTAAAATGACAACGGTTGGTTCTCAGGATACTACGGGTCCTATGACGCGTGATGAGCTAAAAGACCTTGCGTGTCTAGGCTTCTCTGCTGATCTTGTGATGCAGTCTTTCTGTCATACATCGGCATACCCTAAACCAGTTGACGTAAATACTCACCACACACTACCTGATTTCATCATGAACCGTGGCGGTGTATCACTACGTCCGGGTGATGGTGTTATCCACTCATGGCTAAACCGTATGCTACTACCTGATACAGTAGGCACAGGTGGTGACTCGCATACTCGTTTCCCACTAGGTATTTCGTTCCCTGCGGGTTCTGGTCTTGTAGCATTTGCTGCAGCGACAGGTGTTATGCCACTTGATATGCCAGAATCAATCTTGGTGCGCTTCAAAGGTGAAATGCAGCCAGGTATCACGCTACGTGACCTAGTACATGCCATTCCACTATACGGCATCAAGCAAGGTCTACTAACGGTAGAGAAAGCCGGTAAGATCAACGAATTCTCTGGCCGCGTTCTAGAGATCGAAGGTGTTGAACACTTATCTGTTGAGCAGGCATTTGAGCTTTCAGATGCATCGGCAGAGCGCTCTGCTGCAGGCTGTACCGTTAAGCTGTCTCAAGAGTCTATCGAAGAGTACCTAAACTCGAACATCACTATGCTTAAGTGGATGATCGCAGAAGGTTACGGTGACGTACGTACGATTGAGCGCCGCATTAAAGGCATGGAAGAGTGGTTGGCTAACCCTGAACTTCTATCGGCAGATGCAGATGCAGAATACGCACACGTAATCGAAATCGATCTAGCGGATATTACAGAACCAGTGCTATGTGCACCAAACGATCCAGATGACGCACGTCTACTGTCTGAAGTGCAAGGTACAGAGATTCAAGAAGTGTTCATCGGTTCTTGCATGACGAACATCGGTCACTTCCGTGCAGCGGGTAAGATGCTAGAAGAGTTTAATGGTTCTCTAAGCACTCGCCTATGGGTTGCGCCACCAACTAAGATGGATAAAGACCAGCTAACGGAAGAAGGTTACTACGGTATCTTTGGCCGCGCTGGGGTTCGTATTGAAACTCCGGGTTGTTCTCTATGTATGGGTAACCAGGCACGCGTAGCAGACAAAGCAACAGTAATGTCTACATCAACGCGTAACTTCCCGAACCGCCTAGGTACAGGTGCTAACGTTTACCTAGCGTCTGCAGAGCTTTCTGCAGTGGGTGCAATCTTAGGTCGTATTCCGACTAAAGAAGAGTACCTAGAGTACGCGAAGAAGATTGATGCAACGGCAGCAGATACATACCGCTACCTCAATTTCCATCGTATGGATCAGTACACCAATAAAGCGGACCAAGTGATCTTCCAAGAGCCAGCTTAATGGCATCATGAATATTGACTAGCTAAACAAGCGCCCACCTATTGGTGGGCGCTTTTTTTTCAGCGTTACTTGCGACTGAACTTCACAAGGCCGAATCCAGCACAGCGAGTATATTGAGTCGAAAGCTTCAAGTTAAAGTAAAGACTAGCGCTTGAAAGTGAATTGGCGGTTTATTTTTCTGTAAATTCGACCTCTTCATTCGAGACTAGAGGAGCAATACACTTGGTGAAATTTCGTAATTCTGATACAGGTACTTCGGATTCAGTTTTATCGCCATTATCTACTGATAATAATTTAACCTTGGCCTTTTCATCTTTAACAACGATTTCCACTCGAACAGAGTATTTTCCATCGGGAAGCTGGTGATTATCTGCACAGTGAATGATGTATGGGGAATCTTGTTCTGCATACGCGAAACTTGAAGTAAATAGAGCGGCAGCGACTAACGTAAAGAATTTCATGGAAAATGTCCTTATATAGGTGTGGTCATAGTGACTCTATATGGACAATCCCACTCACAACAAGTTCATGGAATTGAACGAAGTTTCGTCAAATGGCATAAACTGACCACTAATATGTTGGACGCATCTGCGTTGATGTAGTTTTATAATGCCGAAAATCAAACTTGTGGAATAAATACGAGGTCTGCTGTGGAATTTGAATTCATTCGTAATACCTTGATGGGCGAATACTATGTTAAGTCCAGTATGGGGCATGAAATTGTAGCTCGTTGGTTACAAGAGGAAATAAGCAATGATTGGCAGAAAATCGAGAAAGTAGAAAACCTGCTTGAGCAAGTTCGCCAAGCGCCTCAACTTGAACACACGCTTGTCGGTGCGGAGATTTCACTCAATGCCCAAGGTGACGAGATTGTGGTACAAGAAAATGTGCTTGGCCACGGCCAAGAGATAGACGCAGGCAGTGAGTTTGATTTTTACGATAGTGAAAGTACCGCTAGCTGCGGCATTGATGATTTTGAAGATCTTATTGAGCAGTGGAAAACGTTCTTAACGACTAAGTAGTGCACTTAATTGGTGAACGTTAGTTATGTTGCTTTAATGTTGTGAAAAGGGCGCACCGATATGGTGCGCCCTTTTTGTTTTTATGTTGCTCTTTAAATGTATTTTCTATTTAAATCAATGAGATATAAAGTTGGCACGCACCTTGGATTGTATAAGACAAAAGGATGACAGCTTGCAGAGAGGATGCGATGAAACTTATTAATGCGATTATCAAACCGTTCAAATTAGATGACGTACGTGAAGCCCTAGCCGATGTTGGTATTGAGGGTATGACGGTCTCAGAGGTAAAAGGTTTTGGCCGTCAGAAAGGCCACACTGAACTGTACCGTGGTGCAGAATACCAAGTGGACTTCTTACCGAAAGTAAAACTAGAGATCGCAACTCAAGCGGAAAATGTTGATCGAGTGATTGAAGCGGTATCTAAAGCTGCGCACACCGGGAAAATTGGCGATGGTAAAATCTTCGTGTATGACCTTAGCCAAGCCGTACGTATTCGTACCGGTGAAATGGACGCTGAAGCGCTATAAGAATTCAAAGGACTGGAGACAATAAGATGGAATTATCAACAACAGTAACTGAGTTACGTTACGCACTAGACACTTTTTTCTTCCTAATTTCAGGTGCGTTAGTAATGTGGATGGCAGCGGGTTTTGCAATGTTAGAAGCAGGCCTAGTTCGCTCTAAAAATACAACCGAGATCTTAACTAAAAACATCTGCCTATACGCGATTGCTTGTACCATGTACCTGATTGTGGGCTACAACATCATGTATGTCGATAATGGCGATAGCAGTTGGCTACCATCGTTTGGCGCACTGATCGGCACTCAAGGTGAGGGCGCAGACCACTCACTTGAATCTGACTTCTTCTTCCAAGTGGTATTCGTTGCAACAGCAATGTCAGTGGTATCAGGTGCAGTAGCTGAACGTATGAAGCTTTGGTCATTCCTAATCTTCTCAGCTGTTCTAACGGCGTTTATCTACCCAATGGAAGGTTACTGGACTTGGGGCGGTGGTTTCCTATCACAAGCGGGTTTCAGTGATTTTGCTGGCTCAGGCATCGTTCACATGGCAGGTGCTGCGGCGGCGCTAGCAGGTGTACTACTACTAGGTGCTCGTAAAGGTAAATATGGTAAGAACGGTGAAATCTACCCAATTCCAGGTTCGAATATGCCTCTAGCAACATTAGGCACATTCATCCTTTGGTTCGGTTGGTTTGGTTTCAACGGTGGTTCGCAGTTGATGGTTTCTGATTTTGAGAACGCAACAGCCGTTGGTCAAATCTTCCTTAACACAAACGCAGCAGCAGCAGCGGGGGCAATTGCAGCGCTACTTGTATGTAAAACGACTTGGGGCAAAGCAGACTTAACCATGATTCTAAACGGTGCATTAGCAGGTCTTGTTGCAATTACTGCAGACCCTCTATCACCATCACCGTTATACGCTGTTGCTATTGGTTCAGTTGCGGGAGCACTCGTGGTATTTAGTATCATCGGTTTAGACAAGGTTAAGATTGATGATCCAGTAGGTGCGATTTCAGTTCACGGTGTGTGTGGTTTCTTCGGTCTAATGGTTGTGCCGCTGAGTAATGCAGACGCGACATTTGGTGCTCAGCTACTTGGTGCTGCCGTGATATTTGCTTGGGTATTTGGTGCAAGCTTGGTGGTGTGGGCTATCCTTAAAGCGACAGTAGGTATTCGAGTTTCAGAAGACGAAGAGCTAGAAGGTATGGATATGCATGACTGTGGTGTTGGCGCTTATCCTGAGTTTGTAACGGTGAAATAATTTACAAGCGGTTACATATTTCTAAGGCAAAAACCTGCTCAGATGAGCAGGTTTTTTTGTTCATAGTCATTGTTTTCTAAATTATGATGAATATAATAACGCAACTGATAAACGTTATCATTACGATATTAAAGGACTGAACCAATGAAAAAATTGCTGACTCTTTCTGCATTAGCTTGTGCGACAATTGCACCAACAGCGGCAATCGCTGCAGAAGAAGTGAACGTATACTCTTACCGTCAACCTTTCCTAGTTGAGCCTATGTTCAACGAGTTCACTAAAGAGACGGGCATTAAAGTAAACGTTAAGTTTGCAAAGAAAGGTCTAGCAGAGAAGCTGGCTCAAGAAGGCGAATACAGCCCAGCTGACGTTATCCTAACGGTAGATATCAGCCGTCTATCTGAGCTAACTAAGAAAGACCTCGTTCAAGCGGTAGAAAGCGACGTCCTTGAGAAAAACATCCCAGCGCAGTACCAAGATACTGACAATAAGTGGTTTGCTCTAACAACTCGTACTCGTAGCGTTTACTCTTCACGTGACCGTGTTGGTCGTCTAGGTGATGATTTCACATATGCAGACCTAGCTAAGCCTGAGTTCAAAGGTAAGATCTGTACTCGTAGCGGTAAGCACCCATACAACGTATCTCTAGTATCTGCGATGATCGCTCATAAAGGCGAAGCGGAAACGAAAGAGTGGCTAGAAGGCGTGAAAGCAAACCTAGCTCGTAAACCTCAAGGTAACGACCGTGCACAGGTTAAAGCGATCAAAGAAGGTCTATGTGACGTTTCTCTTGGTAACAGCTACTACCTAGGTAAGATGGTTAACGATAAAGAGCAGAAAGCATGGGCTGACGCGGTATACATTAACTTCCCTAACCAAGAGACAACAGGTACTCACGTAAACATCTCTGGTATGGCGATGGCTAAGTACTCTCCTAACAAAGAGAACGCAGTTAAGCTAATGGAATTCCTAGCGGGTAACACAGCTCAGAGCATGTACGCAGAAGTTAACTACGAATACCCAGTGAAAGCAGACGTGAAACCTTCTGAGCTAGTTGCATCTTGGGGTGAATTCAAAGCAGACACTATCTCTCTAGATGCAATTGCTGATCACCACGAAGCGGCAATTAAACTTCTAGATGAAGTTAAATTCGACCTATAATAGTCTGAATAGTGGGTCTCTGACCTATTAGAGTACAACCTCAAGCTGTCTGGTTTTAAGGCACTTGGGGTTGTTTGTTTTATACTGAAACACTTCCACTGCACGCTAATGTACAGTGTACCTTGAAGTCACTTACGTATATCGGTATAAATACCCCTAGACTATCAAAGGGATATGAGATGTATTTGCAAACGCATTTATATTTCATACAGCCTCGTTGTAATTAGGCGATGAAAGAAAAGAATTACTTATGGAAAACCAGTAGCGGAGTATTAGCTGTGCTACTGGTTTTGCCGATCTTAGCAATATTCACTACCGCTGTTGGCGAAACAAATGAGCTTTTCACTCATTTGATGTCCACAGTGATGCCCACCTATGCCTACAATACAGTTGTCCTCGTGTTAGGTACTATGGCGCTTTCTCTTGTTCTAGGTATTCCTTCTGCGTGGATTATGGCAATGTGCCGTATCCCCGGTGAGAAAGTACTGCAATGGGCACTGGTGCTTCCTCTCGCGATGCCAGGCTATATTGTCGGTTATATTTTTACGGACTGGTTTGATTTTGCAGGGCCAATTCAAATCCTATTGCGTGATGTAACTGGCTGGGGACCTGGGGAGTATTGGTTCCCAGATATTCGCACCATTAGCGGTGCGATCATCGTTCTATCGTTAGTATTGTATCCATACGTCTATCTACTTTGCCGCGCTGCATTTATGGAGCAAAACGTCTCGCTACTGCAGTCAGCTCGTCTATTAAAGTGCTCTCCTTGGGAGAGTTTTCGCCGCATCTCACTACCTCTAGTTCGTCCTTCGATTGCGGTTGGTCTTTCTCTGGTTGCGATGGAAACCATTGGTGACTTTGGCACGGTCAGTTACTTTGCGGTGAATACACTAACTACGGCGGTTTATGACACTTGGCTTGGTTATTCGAGCCTGACCGCTGCAGCCAAGATCTCTGCAATTATGCTAGTGGTGGTTATCTTGCTGCTTAGCTCTGAAAGATATAGTCGTCGCAAGCAGAAGCTATTCCAAAATCAATTTAGCAGTCGCGAAGATTTTCGTTACGTGTTGGTAGGGTGGAGAAAGTGGTTAGCGGTCTCTTGGTGCTGGGGATTAGTTTGTATCGCCTTTATTTTCCCGCTTGGTCAGCTCATTATCTATGCTTACAAGTATTTTGCCCAAAGTTGGACTGCAGAGTTTCGTGAGTACGCACTGAATAGTCTATATGTTTCGTTCACTGCGGCGATTATTGGTGTCTTGGTTGCGCTGGTGGTTAACTTCTGCCAACGAGTAAATCCAGGCCGAAGAAGTTTGGCATTTATGCGTATCTCATCGATGGGCTATGCTGTACCGGGAACTGTCTTAGCGATTGGTGTCATGGTTCCAGTTTTATTTATGGATCATTTAGTGAATGATGTTGCTAAGTGGATGGAGTGGGGTAGACCGGGGCTGATTTTCTCGGGCTCAATGTTCGCACTGATTTTTGCCATGGTAGTGCGCTTTTCTGCGGTAGCAATTGGCAGTATTGAAAGCAGCTTGAGTAAAGTCTCTCCTTCGCTCGATATGGCTTCTCGCACTATGGGCTGTAACGCTAACTCGATGCTATGGCGCATCCACTTTCCATTGGTTCGTCGTGGTGCTTTGATTGCTGGCCTACTTGTCTTTATCGAGTCAATGAAAGAGCTTAATGCCGCGCTATTACTAAGACCTTTTAACTTTGAAACCTTGGCTACGTACGTTTATAACTTTGCCTCTGATGAGCACTTGGAACTGGCTGCGATGCCGGCGGTGTTGCTTGTTTTGGTCGGTTTAGTTCCGCTAGTCATTGTTAACCGTTCTTTGGAGCATTCCCACTAATGAGCTGTGCATTATCTATTAATAACTTAACGTGTAAATACGATGAGCAGACAACGGTTTTAGAGTCTTTGTCACTCGAAGTTGCTCAAGGTGAGATTGTTTGTCTGCTAGGTGCAAGTGGCTGTGGTAAGACAACTTTACTTAAAGCTATTGCGGGCTTATTGCCATTAAGTTCAGGCACTATGAGCTTGAATTGTATGATGATTGATGATGGAGCGAATTGGTTACCACCCGAGCAACGTAATATCGGCATGATCTTTCAAGATTATGCGCTGTTCCCTCATCTGACAGTGGCAGAAAACGTCGCTTTCGGTCTACGTGATGTTTCTGCAGCTGATAAAAATGCCAAAGTTGCCGAGATGCTGGATCTAGTACATCTATCCGGTTATGCAGAGCGTTATCCTCACCAACTCTCTGGTGGTCAACAGCAACGTGTCGCGATTGCACGTTCACTGGCGTATAAGCCAGATCTATTGCTGCTTGATGAACCGTTTTCGAATATTGATACTCAAGTGCGTCATGAGTTGATTGGTGAGATCCGTAAGATCTTCAAGAAGCAGGGGGTGACCGCTATTTTTGTGACTCACAGCCGTGAAGAGGCGTTCGCATTTGCTGATAAAATGGCCGTGATGAACCACGGTGTTATCGAGCAATATGGCACGGCAAGTGAGCTCTACTATCAGCCGTCAAGTAAGTTTGTTGCTGATTTCTTAGGTGGAGGTAGCTACTTGAGCGCGACTCGTTCATCTGAGTCTGAGTTTGAAACTGAGCTTGGTATAGTGGAAGCGACAGCGCAGCAGCATATTCAGATTGGCGATCAGTGTGAGTTACTACTGCGCCCACAGCATGTACAAATTAGTGCTGCAGAAGAGAGTGCTGTGACCGTACTTGAGCAGCAGTTTATGGGCGACCATTGCCGTTATGTGATTGATGCGAGTGGCAGTCGTCTATTAGCAAGCTCAGCTGAGCCATTAACGATTGGCCAACAGGTGTCAGTCAAGGTGGAAACCCAAGGTGTTCTAGCCTTCTAAAGATAAAAAAGCCCGGTATGCAATCCATACCGGGCTTTTTAGTTTCAAATTAAGTCTAGTGAGACTATAGCTGCAAAAAGTCTTTCACTTGCTGAACAACTGTCTCTGCGGTCTCTTTATCCGCCATTTCTGCAAAGATACGCAGCAGTGGTTCAGTACCAGAGAAGCGAGCGATCACCCAGCCACCATTCTTAAAGTACACTTTGGCCCCATCGTCATAGCTAACCTTGTCGATCTCATACTCAAACTCAGGTAACTGTTTTTCAACATAGATACGGCTGTACAGAGTCTCTTTCTGGGCAGGCTTAAAGGTGCAGTCACCCTCTGCGGTATAAGCGTAGCCATATTTACCGTAGATTTCATCAAGCAGCTCAGACAGTTTTTTGCCAGTAACGGATAGCATTTCTACCAATAGGCTTGAAGCAAACACACCATCTTTACCTTTGATATGGCCACGAATCGTTAGACCACCAGAGCTCTCACCGCCAATCAGTGAGTCATCGGCTTCCATCTGCGAGCTGATGTGCTTAAAGCCCACTGGAACTTCGAAAGATTTCTCGCCATGATCTTCAGCGATCTTATCGAGAATATGTGTGGTAGCAATATTACGTACTACCGACCCTTTCCAGCCTTTGTATTCCAGTAGGTAGTAGTAAAGCAGCATTAGCACTTCATTCGGGTGAATAAAGTTACCTTTTTCATCGATGATCCCTAAGCGGTCAGCATCGCCATCAGTACCAATACCAATATCGTAGCCTTCAGCCGCCACAAGGTGTTTTAGGCGATATAGGGTTGCGGCACTTGGTGATGGCATTAAGCCACCAAAATCAGGGTTTTTGCCGTCATTGATTACGTCAACATCACAACGACCATTGATCAATACTGTCTGTAGCGCATTTTTCGCCACACCAAACATTGGGTCGATCAGTACGCGTAAGTTGGCTTTTTTGATTGATTCGATATCAATGAAGTTAATGATCGAGTCAACAAACTCGTTCATTGGGTTAATCACTTCAACCAGCTTATCTTCAACCGCTTGTTCAAATTCGACTGACTTTACTTTAGCTAGCGTTAGTTGAGCGATTTGAGTTTCAATTTTTTCAGTGATGATTTCATCTGCATCACGTCCGCCTTCAATAAACACCTTAATACCGTTGTAGTCGGCCGGGTTGTGTGAAGCCGTGATACATGCCGAGTAGGCACAGCCCATCTCTTTGGCCTTGAACATCACGATGGGGGTTGGGACAAACTTATCAATAAAGCTAACTTTGATAGCATTGGCTGCGAGTACTTCTGTAAACCAGCGGCCTGCTTTGTCTGATAAAAAGCGGCGGTCATAGCCGACCACGAAACCTTTGTCTGCCACTTGTTCGTTGTTAATGATGTTTGCTAGTGCTTGGGCGACGAGTTGGACATTGTCTTTGGTAAACTCTTCGCCGATAAATGCGCGCCAACCACCTGTTCCGAACTTAATCATGGTTTAATCCTTTAAGTAAACAAAGAGCCTCTGTGAAGAGGCTCTGCCGACAATTAACCGAGTACAACAACAACGTCGTTGACGCTGCCATCAGCTTGAACTGGAACAGCATTACCGGTGATAAGCTCACCGTTAACAGTGATTGATTTAACGCCTTTGCTCACTGAGCTCGGGTTTTCAACTTTGATGTTGTAAGTCGCACCTAGCCATTGACGAGTTACCTCGAAACCAGGCCAATCCGTTGGGATACATGGATCAATCGTTAGACCATCGAAGCCAGTGCGTACACCAAGGATAAAGTTGGTTACCGCAAAGTATGCCCAGCCAGATGTACCTGTTAGCCAAGGGTGGTTTGCACGGCCATGGTCTTGGTGATCGCGACCCATGATGAACTGAACGTATGAGTATGGTTCTGCAATACGTTTTTCGATGATGTCATTTTGGTTGTATGGGTTAAGTGCGTCGTAGAACTTCATTGCACGGTCACCACGGCCAAGCTTCGCTTCAGCAACCCATGCCCATGGGTTAGGGTGTGAGAAGATAGCGCCGTTCTCTTTCACGCCTTGGTATACGCGAGTTACAAAGCCAATATCATCGTTTGGTGTCGCGAATGATGGTGAGTTTAGATGTAGGCCGTATTCAGAGAATAGGTTTTCATCTACTGCATCCATCGCTTTCTCGCCACGCTCCTGAGAAACCGCACCAGAAAGAACGGCTAGGGTATTTGACTCTAGGTGTACACGGCCTTCAGCTTGTTGTGCAGTACCAATCTTATCGCCGTTCTTAGTTAGACCACGAATGTACCAACCGCCTTCTTCATCCCAAAGGTGACTTTCACATGCTTCACGAACGTTCGCTGCCATTTCAGTGTACTTAGCGACATCTTCATTTTTATCAAGGAACTTAGCGAGGTCGATAAACTCTTGTAGCGCCCAGAAATGTAGGAATGACACCATTGATGATTCACCGCCACCTAGGTTTAGACAGTCATTCCAGTCTGCGCGAAGACCTTTACAGATACCAGTTTGGCCTACGTACTCAGCAGAGAAATCTAGCGCTGCTTTCATGTGTTCATAAACAGACGCATCACCGCCGTCTGCGTATGGAATCACTTCATCAAAGAAGCTGTGCTCACCAGTTTCCATTACGTACTTACAGATAGTTGGAACTAGCCATAGGTGGTCATCAGAACAGGTATCTTCAATACCGTGGATCTTGTCATCGTCTGATGGTGTAGGAACAACAGTTGGAGATTTAGATGGTGCGACATCGGCCTTCTCTGGATCGAACCAATCTGGATCAAACAGGTGAAGACCGTAACCCGCTTTCACCTGACCACGTAGCAGGTCAACGATACGCTTACGCGTCATTGCAGGGTTGGCATGTGGAACAGAAATCGCGTCTTGCGCAGTATCGCGGTAACCAAGACCGGTACGTCCACCAACTTCAATAAATGAAGCGAAACGAGACCATACAACACAGGTTTCTGCTTGGTAGAGTGTCCAAGCGTTGATCATAGTGTCTAGACCTTCGTTTGGAGACTTCACTTGGAATTTCTCACAACGTTCATTCCAGTGCTGTTTAATGCCAGCAAATGCAGCATCAACATTAGCAAGATCTTGGTACTTCTCACGTAGGCGCTCACCATTGCCTTTACCTATACCTAGAATGTAAGCAAAGCGTACTTCTTCACCCGGCTGGATAGTGAACTGCTTGTGTAGTGAACCACAATGGTTGTAACAAGTTTGCGCTGTGTTCGAACACTTACCTTGCTCTACTGCGATTGGGTTTGCTTCATCGCGGTATAGACCTAAGAAGCTATCACGTTGGCCATCGTATGAGTCTGGGCTAAATGTTGAAGCTAGGTAGTAGAAACCTTCAAACTCATTGGTGTTGTAGTAAAGGTCGTATTCGATCACGCCTTCACGGTACTCAGTCCCCGCAGAGTAAAGAGACATCTGATGGTTTTGGTTATCAGATTGAATGTGGCTAAATGAGAACTCAACAAATGAGAACGCACTGATTGTACGTGGCTTGTCAGAGGTGTTCTTAATCACCACATCCCATACTTCTGCATCTTCACCTTTAGGCACGAACAGTGTTTTCGTTGCCGAGATACCGCTGTAGTCACATTTGAATTTTGAGTAAGAAAGACCGTGACGAACTTCGTAGCTAGCCTCGTCTAAGCTTTTTGCTACTGGTTGCCAAGAGATTGACCAGTAATCACCAGTTTCATCATCACGTAGGTATACATAGTGTCCAGGGCGGTCAAACGTTGCGTTCGGACGGAACTTAGTAACACGGTTATACTCTGGAGAGTTGTAGAAAGAGTAGCCTCCAGCGTTGTGTGAGATAACGGTACAGAACTTTTCTGTGCCTAAGTAGTTAGTCCATGGCGCAGGGACGTCAGGGCGAGTAATGACGTATTCGCGATTGTCGTTATCGAAATAGCCGTATTTCATGTTAATTTCCTTTTTACCAAGCTACCAGTGGGGTAGCCAAAACTTTAAGCTAGTGAAAACTGCGAATGGATACCATTCGCTCAGTTGTTATTTCCACGGTTGGCGGTATTCAATCTCTTGTTTATCAAGTAGAACTAAATGACTCTTCAACCGTGATAGATAATCTTCCCAATCCCGCACTGGCTTTTCGGTCCAACAGGCTTCTGCCATAGCGGTCAATCTTGGGAAAATCATGTAATCCATGCGAGATTGGGTCGTGACAATCTCACTCCATAAAGCACATTGAATGCCTAAAATACGTTTACGAATTGGGTCATGTTCAGGAACCTGAGCCAGTGGTTCGTAGCGATATGCGCTTTCTAACGGAATCACCGCAGCCCAATCGACACCAGGCTCCTCCGGACTATAGTCTTGAGTCATATCTAGATATGTTGACTGACCCGGCTGCAAGATCACATCGAAGCCTTGTTTGGCGCAGTTAAGCGCAGCTTCTTCGCTAAGCCATGAATAAATCACCGTATCTTTGCTGACTTTGTCGCCATGTTGCGCTTCTTCCCAGCCGACCATACGTTTGCCAAGTGAACGAAGCTTTTTCTCAGCGTAGCGAAGTAGGTGGCCTTGAAGCTCCTTAGCACTTTGGTAGCCTTCCTGCTTCATCAATGCTTGGCAGGCAGGGCTTTCAAGCCAAACTCCATCAGGTACTTCGTCTGCGCCGATATGAATCCAAGTAGAAGGGAATAGTTCTGCGACTTCTTCTAATACTTTATCTAAGAACAGATAGGTTCCTGGTAGCGCAGGAGAAAGCACATTGTCGTTGTAGTGCTGGATACTGCGGTATTGAGAACGATCTTCCGGATCAGCAAGTAGTTCAGGTAGTGATTTGATTGCCGCGCGGCAGTGACCGGGGATATCGATCTCTGGGATGACGTTAATGCCTCGCTCTTGCGCATAGGCGATCACTTCTTTGATCTCTTCCTGGCTGTAATAACCACCGTACACATCCGCTAAATGGCTGTATTGCGGTTCGAGTGCTGTTTGAGTACCGCGGTAAGCGCCAGCAGACGTCAGCTCTGGCAGTGATTTGATTTCAATGCGCCACCCTTCATCGTCTGTAAGGTGCCAGTGAAAGGTATTGAATTTGTAGTGAGCAAGTTGATTGATCAGTCGCTTAACCATTTCGAGTGAATGGAAGTGGCGAGCACAGTCCAGCATCATGCCACGGTATTTAAAACGTGGGCGATCGATAATTTTAAGATAAGGGATCGAAAGGTTGTTTTGTTCGTCCACTTTAATTAATTGGATCAGAGTTGCACTTGCATGGACAAAGCCTGAGCGAGAACCAGACTCTAGTCGAGCGCCTGAGCTGTTGACCGTTAATTGGTATTCCCCTTCATCAAGTGTTGGGTTGTTGCGATAGACAATGTCACTTTGACCAATCGCTGGCGCAGTGAAGTCATATAATTGCGTTAGCTCTTGTTGTAACCAAGTTGCTGCTTTTTCAGCCAGCGATGTCTGAAGAGTAATCTGGCTTGAGTGAGTAAGAGAGAAATGGCCCTCTTGAACTTCGATGTGATTCGGCTTTGGAATCAAGGCTAGCTCACTTGGTTTGGCCTGCGGGAGTTCGCTGCGTTCACGGTAAGGTGAAGCTAAAGCAATTGGGGTTAGGGTGACTGGGTATTTATTTTCGCCGCCATCAGCCACAATCAATGCGTCTTTAAAGCCGTCGGTATAAAAACGCAGTGGAGCGGTACCAATGCTAAATTCACAATAGTAATGTTGGTTCGCTGCTAGGCAGTCGACGTCGGGCTGCACGGTGCAGAAGCTACCAATTTGTTCCACTTCACCGTGAGTAAAACTGTCAGGTAAAATAAAGCGATCAATGATGAATTGTAGGCACCAGTCGGTTAAATCCTTGTCACTTAGGTTATGAATAGTTAGGCCGAAGCGGCAAAATTGTTTTTGCTCGGAAAGTACTGCAAGTTCAACGCGGTAGCTCATAGTTCTCGTCCTTAATACAAATTATGTTCAGGCTTGCCTGCAAACATAAGAGCGCCTTCAATTGCATCAAACTGAGGTTCAACAACCCAAGCTTGTACGGGTGGAGATAGCCACGCTTTGATTCGTTCAGCGATACTACCCATTAAACAGATACGCGTGGCTCCTTTACGATTCAGTGCAACAAGAAACATCTCTATATCAGCAGCTGTTTGTTGCAGCATTTTGATCGCTAATGGATCGCCTTGATCGGCATGTTGGAAAATCGCAGGTGAAAACTGACCGTAATCGCGAGGCAGTGCGCTTTTTGACCATGCGACGATTTGATCGACATCGTGGTTAAAGTGAGCCATTACATGTTGAGAAAGTGGTGTTTTCTCAATGATATCGTCTTGTGCGAGTAGTACTTGCTGGATCAGATGAAGGCCCATCACCGCGCCACCACCTTGATCGGAAATTGGGAACTCTCGGCCACCAACAACGTGCTGTGTGCCACCCGCTAGGTATATGCCGCACGAACCGGTACCTGCAATCATGATCGCGCCTTCATCACCATTATGCGCACCAACACATGCACCGTAAGCGTCAGTATTGAGTACCATAGAGGCAAATGGGTGAGCCAAAGCCATAAATTGCTGCCAAGCTGACTTTTGCTCTGCGCCTGCCAAAGCAAGGCCTACGTGCATGGAACCAAAATCAGACTCACTTAGGTCGCCTTGTTTAGCCGCTTGAGTAATCGCATCGACAATTGACGTCATTGCGACATCGATGCCTAATAAAATATTGGCGCTACCACTTTTGGCTTCGCCGATAAACTCGCCGCTTTCAGTACGAATACGTGCGCGGCAAGAAGTACCACCGCCATCAATGCCAACATAGTAAAGGGTCATTGTTGCTCTCCCTTAGCGATGAAGTAAGTAGAGTGGTTAAGAATCGCTAGTAGGTACCAAGCGCCGTGAGGGATCCATTGCTCACCCCAGCGCCAATTCTGCAGCATGTCATCTTTCTGTTTCGGTGGGTTGAAGGCGATGTCTTCTTCATCCTCAAATCCACCAGTAATGCCGTTGCAAACACCACCTTTGGCATTGAAAAAGCCAAGATCAGGCAGGTAGTCCGGATTGTTATACCCGTGACCATCCAGCATGCACATATGGTACGGGTTTAGGCCTAAAATCCAGTTGAGGCAATCTTGTGAGAAAGTCATCAGTTGCTGTTTCAGTGCCGGATCTTGCAGGTATGGTAAGGCAAAGAAAACCATGCTGCTTAGAGAGCCTAAACGTGCATTTTCACCTTGCCACCAATACCCTGTTTCGTTGTTATGTGCGACAAAGAAGGCATCACGTTTATCACTATCAACCGCTTTGACATATTGGCGTGGGTAACCAAATGGGTTCGCTACGTGGGAAGTTATCGCCAGTTCAAATTGCAGTGCTTGAGTCACGGTATTGAGTGCAGCTGCGTAAAGCGCTTCATCAGATTCAATTGCGAGGTATTCACATAGGGCGATGACAGGTAAGCCAGCTTCAGCTGCGTGATAATATGGACGACTGCCATCACTATTGGCTGACCAGAAGTGATTAAACTGCTCATCAGAGTATTGGCGCTGCTGAAGTTTCTCGCTCCAAACACGCGATTCTGTTAGAAATTCAGCGTTGTTAGTGCTCTTGTATAATTCGATGGCAGCAAGCAAAGCACAGTACTCATCGATAATGTTCTCTTCACCGTCGTTTAAGTACTGATGGTTGTGCTCTTTTAAGTGCCAGTAACCGCGAGTTGCGGCATCTAAGTAATCACTGGATTGGAATTCACCATGTTCAGCTTGGCGTGCTGCAGCGGCTAAAGCTGCAATCGCAACGCCACCACCTTGTCGGTACGCCGCTTGATAATCTTCCGACTTAATGCCTTCTTGGGTCGCATAGGCACAGATTTCGCGTTGCTTGATGTCTTTCGACCATTTGTCGAATACCGTCATGTAGAAGAAACCGGTTTCATCTTGCATGCGGACCAAGAAATCAGCGCCGAATAGCGCTTCTTCGGTCAGGCGAACTTTAGAAAATAGCGGGACGTTATCATTGTCGCTAATGAGCTCGGCACCTTTAAACATATTCCACACAACCATTGGAATTTGTTGCGGGTTAAGGTAGTTGGCGTATGAAAGGTGGCTTAGGTATTTACTCACGTCACCTGAGGCATCATACCAACCGCCATGGACGTCAGCAGTTTTGTCTGAACCAAGCAATGGAGCTTGACGATCTTGCTGGTCAAAACGGCCACCACATCGCTGAGACTTAAAGTAATGTAGAACGTCTGAGAAGGTATTTTTCAATAGTAAGCCTTCAGCGACCTGAAATATTTCAGAGCGTAAATTGTCGACTCTTAGGTAGTAACGTCCAGTTTGTTCAAAGTGGGAAAATTCGATGCGAAAAAAATTCCCTTGGTGCCAGTTGGCGACCTTAGTACCCTTATTGATACTAAAAGACGCTACAGTTTGATGACTGTCAGCACAGACTAACAGCGCAGTGGTAGAAGAAAGTCGTGGCTTACGTGTCATCAAAACGGCCTGCTTAGGCCCAAGGGCTTCATAACCAATATGGTTAGTAAGTAGCAGCATCAAAATCTCCGAAATTAATATGTTATAGGTCTAGTTGAAGCGCCAAGAGCTGAGGCCCTTGGCGTAGGTTATTAATTTTCGTATAGGTAACAACGGACAAAGTGGTTTTCAGACAGCTGAGTTACTGCTGGTAATTGTTCACGACACTTGTCTGATGCGTGTTGGCAGCGGCCTGCAAATGGACAGCCAGCAGAAGCAGGAGTCCAAAGAGGGATTTCCCCTTTGTTGCCTTTCAGCTTCTCATGGATCGATTTGCTTGGATCTGGTACCGCTGAAACCAAAAGTTGGGTGTATGGGTGTTGCGGGTTATGAATGATCTCATCAGTGTCACCCCATTCCACCATATGGCCCACATACATAACCGAAAGATCTTCAGCGATGTAACGTGCGGTTGCGATATCATGCGTGATGTAAAGCAGAGACATCTGCTTTTCAAATTTCATCTCTTCCATCAGGTTTAAAACGCCCGCACGGATTGATACATCAAGCATCGACGTCGGTTCATCTGCCAATACCACTTCAGCGCCAACAGCAATGTTACGAGCAAGGTTTACACGCTGACGTTGACCACCAGAAAGTTGGTGAGGGAACTTCTGCGCTGTCTCTTTTGGCGGTATCAAACCTACTTGTTCTAGTAGATCGTACACGCGTTCTTCCTGCTCTTTCTTATTGCGTGGGTCGACTTTTTTGTGGATCAGCAGTGGACGTAAAATATGGTGAAAGATGTTATGAGTTGGGTTAAGCGAACCAAATGGGTCCTGCCATACCATCTGCACACCTTCACGGTAATTCATGACATCAGAACGTGAAGTGATGTTTTGAATATCACGCCCTTTGTATTCGATGGTGCCTGACGTTGGTGCGTACATTTTGGCAATCATCTTCGCGGTGGTCGATTTACCAGAACCAGACTCACCCACAACAGCAAGGCCGCGACTTTTATACATTTTGAAAGACACGTCATTGATTGCACGCATCATAGGTTGTTGTAAGGAATTACTATTGATCGGGAAATCCTTAATTAGGTTTTTTCCTTCGACTAGTAGTTCACCAAATTCTTTGCTCATGATTGTCTCCAGTAATCTTTATTATTATTTCTCAATCGCTTTCTAGAGCTTCGCCTGAGCGATTGGCTCACCATATAGGTGGCAGTTTGAGAAACGATTTGGCTCAATTTGTCTTAGCTGAGTAGGGACGCGAGTACAAGCTTCATGAACACGGTCACAGCGAGCTTGGAAACGACAGCCTTGAGGTATCTCTAAAAGGTTTAGAGGGTTACCTGGAATCCCTGTTAGCTTAGTTTTAGGGCCTGTTAATGGAGGGAAAGAACTACCCAAACCTTTCGTGTATGGGTGGAAAGGGCTTTCCAAGATCTCTTTTGATGGCGCAACTTCGATCAGTTCACCAGAGTACATGATGCCGATGCGGTCTGAGAATTCGACCATCAAAGAAAGATCGTGAGTAATGAATAGGATAGAGAAACCAAACTCTTCTTTTAGCGCATAAATCTTTTGTAGGATTTCCCGTTGTACAACCACATCTAGTGCAGTTGTTGGCTCATCCATGATGATCATTTTCGGGTTAAGCGCGAGTGCAATCGCAATAACTAGGCGCTGACGCATACCACCAGAAAACTGGTGAGGGTAGTCATTAAGACGGCTAGGGTGAATATCAACGATTTCCAATAGACCTTCAGCGCGCTTACGTGCTTGTTCACGAGTCATGTTGGTATGACGCATGATTACGTCGCAAAATTGGTCTTCCATTGTCAGTACTGGGTTTAGCGCGTTCATCGCACTTTGGAACACCATGGACATCTCACTCCAGCGGAACGCCTGCATATGCTCATCGCTGTATTTCAGAATATCTTCACCGTTGAAGATTACCTCACCACCAGTAATAAATGCTGGCGGCTTGTGAAGGCGCATTAGTGAGAATGCGACGGTTGATTTACCACAGCCTGACTCGCCTGCTAGGCCGAAAACTTCGCCTGGTGCAATATCAAAGCTCACATTGTTACAGGCACGGACGTCGCCCGCTTCTGTAATATAGTCAACGCATAAGTTGCGGATAGAAATGAGTGGTGCTGTCATGATTATTTATCTCCGCTCCAAAGTGCATTTTGAGGTGGTAGTTCTGGCTCACGCTCTTTTTGGTCTTGTGCTGCTAGCTTCTTCCAACGCTTCATTCCTTTGTGCGAACGAAGTTGTGGGTTAGCAATTTCATCAACTGCGAAGTTTAGGAGTGCTAGGCCAGTAACTAGAACTGTTAGTGCGATACACGGTGCAACAACTTCCCACCATGCGCCAATTAGCATTGCAGATGATGTTTGTACGTTGTACAGCATGATGCCCCAACTGATGGTGCTTGGGTCGCCTAGACCTAGGAATGAAATAATCGACTCCATACCAATTGCGTACATTACTGAACCAATGAAGCTTGCGCCTACGATTGGGATTAGATTCGGTAGAATCTCAACGAAGATGATTCGGAATGAAGACTCACCTAATACTTCAGCGGCTTTTACGAACTCTTTTTCACGTATCGCTAAAGTCTGAGAGCGTATTACCCTCGCACCCCAAGCCCAGGAGGTACAACCAATTATGATAGCAATGGTGAGTGGGCCTGCTTCTCCGATGAATGCAGCAAGAACGAACAGTAGTGGATATTGCGGAATTACCAGCATGATGTTCATCGCAGCAGTGAGCACGTCATCAACGCGACCGCCAAAGTAACCGGCTGAGATACCGATGATTGTTGCTAAGAAACAGACTGTTAGGCCGGCACCAAAGCCCACACCTAGCGAGATACGTGCACCGTAAACTAGCTGTGACCAAATGTCACGGCCCATGCGGCTTGTACCCAAAATGTGATCCGCTTTCTTTGACATGATCATAGTGCGGCGGTCAGTTGCCAAGTTTTTAGCGATCCAACCATCTGGGTTTGCTTGAGCTGATTTTACGATATAGCTTGGGTATTCGTGTGGGTTACCCGTACGTTTATCAGGAGCATGCTTAGCGATAAGTGGCGCAGCAAGAGCCATAAAGATAAACAATGAAACAATCACTAAGCCTACGCATGCGTATGCGTTACCAAGAATAAGTTTGAATAGGTTTTTCATAATTATTTCCCTCCCTTACGAAGGCGAGGATCTAGAACAACGTAAAGCATGTCGGCAATAAGGTTAAATGACAGCATGAATAGCGTCATGATGATTAACTGCCCTTGCAGTACTTGATAATCGCGAGCGTGGATAGCATTAAGAAGAACCGTACCAAGACCTGGGTAGTTAAAGATGATTTCAATGATTAACTGACCACCGATTGCCATACCTAACGACATAGATAGAGCGGTGACACTTGGCAGTAATGCGTTACGAGCTGCGTAGTTGAAGACGACGCGGTTTTCACTTAGGCCCTTACCTTTTGCCATTGTGATGTAGTCTTCAGCCAGTAGGTTGATCATGTTGTTACGCATGTTCACTAGGAAGCCGCCGACTTGGATAATAGATGCACAGAAAAGAGGCAACACGGCGTGATAAGCTACGTCTTTATAGAACGCCCAGCTCGTCCAGTCTGGCACTGTGCCTGCAGTGTAAGCGTATCCTGTAGGAAACCATTTCAAGCCAATTGCGAAAATAAACAATGCTAGCATTGCAATTACTACTTGAGGCACTGCCTGAATAATTAGCATTCCTGGTGTAACAAACGCATCGTATTTACTACCGCGTTTCCAAGCTGCGAAAATACCGAGGATCGAACCTAGCGAGAAAGAAAGGATAACCGCAGAGCCCGCTAAGAAGAGAGACCAACCGAAAGCACCGCCCAGTAGTTTATTTACTGATAGCGGGTAGAACTGGATAGAAGTACCTAGCTCCCAGCTCAAAATATTTTTCATGTAGGTAATATATTGTGTAAATAGACCGCCATCGACAAAGCCTAGTAGCTCTTTCATAGCAGCAATACGTTCCGGTGTTACCTGTACCGAAGCGTTAGCAAACATCATGGTGACCGGATCGCCCGGCATCGCACGAGGAATAATAAAGTTTAGTGTCGCAGCAACTAATAACGCGACAAAGTAAAACGACAAACGTCTTAAAAAATAACCCATAACTCACACCTTACAGACCCAGATTTTCCCTGTTTCTGGTTTCAGGTCGCTCCTAGTGAAAACTCAAATTTGGAGCGAATAATCCCCTGACGACAGGCGCCATATTGTAAATAACTCATAGAGTGGGGGATTGAGTGGCGCACAGAGTGTGCGCCACGAGATAGAACAACTACTTATTTAACTGGTTTTAGGTCCAGTACTTGAAGTAAACGCTCTGGGATACCTGCCCAAATGTTTGGACGACCTTTTGGATTGTCTTCGTTCCACCAACCTGTAAAGCGAGTTGTGTTGTATTGGAACATGTATGCACCAGACATCACTGGAATCGTTACTTGGTCAGCGGCGATGATTTGCTGGATGCCGTGAGCGATTTCAAGTTGCTCGTTCTTATCAGCCGTTTTGTAGAAGCTGTTTAGAAGATCATCTAGCTTTTTGTTCTTGTAGAAGTGCATCGCGAAGCGTGGCATACCTTCACCAGATTGAAGTGCTGAGTTGTAAGCACTATTCCAGTAAGTGTATGGATCTGCACCGTGGAAGTAGTTTGTGTAAGCTACATCATATGTGCCTTCTAGCATTGCTTGGTTGTATACCGAGAAGTCAGGTGTACGAGCCTTAGCTTTAATGCCTACTTCAGCGAGTTGCTCAACGGCTAGTTGAACAGTGTTATTGAAGTCCGTCCAACCGTTTGGTGATTGAATTAGAAGTTCGAAAGATTTACCAGATGGAGTGTCAACAAAACCGTCATTGTTGACATCTTTAAATCCAGCTTTCTTAAGCAGCTCTTTAGAACCCTCAACATTGTACGTGTTGTAGCGTTTGTACTTGTTGTGTACTTTTTCGTCAGACCAAGCTTCAAATGCGTAGCCCAGACCTGATGCGAAGTCATTCACTGTACCGCCACCGTAGAATGCGATATCAATAATAGTTTGACGGTCAAGAGCCATTGAGAACGCACGACGGAAGTCAACGTTAGTTAGCGCTTCTCTTTTCGCTGGATCAGGGTCTTTGAAGTTAACCATGAATGCTTGAGTACCTGCTGGCGGGTACCAGTAGTGATGATTAGGACTTGCTGCTGCGTAAGTGCGGTCGATGTCAGGAATGAACGAAGAAGACCAGTCCAGTTCGCCGTTAACAACTTTACCTAGGAATTGATCGTTGTTCGCGATCTGTGGAACACGTAGACAATCAACATCTAGGTTGTCAGCATCCCAGTAGTAGGGGTTAGCACACTGAATGTACAGTTGCGGTGTAAATGTATCAATTTCAGTAAACGGACCCGAACCTACTGGGTTTTCGTTCGTAAACGTCGAAGGGTCTTTAACGTTCTTCCAAATATGCTCAGGTACAACAGGTACTTTAGCAATTTCGTAAGGAACATTTGAGTTCGCTTCTGTTAGGTTAAATTTGACTTGGTAGTCGTTTAGTTTCTCAACAGAAGATACCCAAGAGTTGATACCACTTTGGTCTAATTCTGGCTTCTCTTTAACTAGATTGAAAGAGTAAACCACATCATTAGCATCAAAAGTTTCGCCATCTGACCACTTCACGCCCTTACGAATATCGAAAATTACGCTCTTTAAGTCGTCAGACATTTTAAAGTTTTCTGCTAAACGGAATACTGGCGTGTTGCCGTGCATTTCGTTGAAAACAACTAGCGGCTCATAAAGGAAGTCAGTAGTTGTATGTAAGTTGGTCGCACCAAGGTACGGGTTAAAGTTACGAACAAAAGTTGTATATTCTTTAGGGTGGATCGTTAGTTCACTGCGTTCAGCTGCTGCTGCAACAGATGTGAATCCAGTTGCTGCTGTTGCAATAATTGCTGTTGCTAGTGCTGTTTTTTTTATGTTGGCAAGCATAGCTGTTCCTTACTATTTGCTTTCATTTCACTTATGTGGATGGAATGTCATCAATTGATAAACACTCACTAAGGCCTACCTCTCTGTCTGAACATCTTCCGGTGGAGGTTGAGGTTCGAGAGTGGCCTGTAGGCCTTAGGCACAGTAAGAAAACACCTTAACGTTAATTTTCGCAATTGCTATTCCCGTTAAAACCGTTAAAACACTATCTAGCATCGTTAATTCCGTTGAAAAATTTGATTTTGTTGTTTTTTTGTTCGAATTTTTCACTTTGAACTGAGTCGCATAAAACCCTACCTTAGAACTTTTATGTGAGTGGTTACTTACTCTTTAAGGTTTTACTAACAATGTTTTTTTTGGTGGTTGATTATCTTGAGATCTCGATCACTGGTGAGAATTGGTGTTAATTTATGTGCCTAAATAAAAACTGCCGTCTTGTTGTGATTGTCTTCGCAATATGAACTCTTTTTATCCAATTAACGCGATTTTAGGCAGATTTAGACGCCCTATGGACGCTTATATACCGCTGCTGGTTGACGTGAAATAGTGTTGTTTCACGCAGCGTAATAACTATAAGTGAAGGCGATATTGGTGATTTCTAGCCATAAAGAAGCCCGCACATGGCGGGCTTCTTTGTTGAGTGTTGGGATTTTCTTTAATTGGTGAGCAAGTGTTGTAGTTTATCGCGGAGTGCTTCGATATGGCTGCGTTCAGGGCTTTGCTCATTACAGTGCTCTAAGATGTAATCTAGAGAGCTCAAAACCGTTCTCCAGCGCGGGGTTTTTGGCAAAGTTTCTGGGCGTAGATACTTATCAAGAGTTCGTGTCTGTAAGGTACTACGGTCAAGGTATACACGCCATAAACCGCTCTGCTCTGCGAATGCGAACTTGGTTTGCCCTGTGACTGATTCCCAATAGTTTAGTGCACTTGTCATGGCCTCTACTAGAACCTCACGCATAATGTCTTGCTTAGACTTACTATCACTTGCGACGCGTTCCGCTAGGCGGGTAAATTCGCCCCCCAGCTCTTTTAGTTCTTGAAGCTTGGCTTTATCTCCTTCAAAGGCAAAGCTTGAAAGCGCCTCAATTGCGGTCTCTAAATTATTAATACGAGATGCATTTATGCTACCGCCAACATTAAAGATATACATCGACTTCAAGCCCGCACCTTCTGGCAGTTTAAGAATGTCGGCAGAGAGGTGCTGTCTGACATCTTCCACATAGATATCAATAAGGCCACAGTAATGCTCCTGCACGACATTTAAGAACTTAGGTGCGATCAGTTCGTCAGCATTAGAGCGTTTCAACTGCTCTGTCGAACGTTTGAATAGGCGCGAAGCCGCTTCATTAGCAAAGCGAATCTTATTGTCATCTCGAATACAGACAATCGCTTCAGGGGCGGTTTCAAGTTGCTCAAGTAGGCGGCCTTGTGTTTCCAATAAGCTTGCTTCAACCATTGCACGGTGCTTAAGCTCTTGTTGTAGAGACTGATTTTCTAAGCGACGTTGCTCTGCCTTGCTTGCAGTTAGATGAGCGACAATACGAGCAGCCAGTTCTTGCTTATTAAATGGTTTGGATAGGTAATCGTTCGCGCCAGCATTAAAGCCACGTACTCTATCATCGCTTTGGTTTAGTGCCGTCAGCATGATAATTGGAAGTTCTGCGTGATCGTAGCGTTCACGTAACGTTTCACACACTTGGTAGCCACTCATACCTGGCATCATGATATCGAGTAGTACTAACTCTGGTTTCTCTTTTTCGACAGCAGTAATTGCATCATGACCATCTTTAGCTGTTCGTACTCGGTAGCCCTCAATACGTAAGAAACTGCCTAATACTCTTAAGTTGACCGGTTCATCATCAACGACGAGTAATAGAGGACCATCAGGGTTTTCTGGCTGGTTAGCAGATTCTGTTAACTCAATATTTCCTACTTCTGGCGCTTTAAAGTGTGGCGCTTCATACTGGCTAGCGACTTCGATTTGCTCAAGTGAAGCGATTGGTAGAGTAAAGCTAAAGGTAGTACCGACCATTGGCTGGCTGCTGACATACAACGAGCCGTTCATTAACTCAATGAGTTGACGACTGATTGATAGTCCGAGGCCCGCCCCTTGACGGTAACGACTAGAATCATTGCCTGCCTGAATTAACGGTTCGAAGATATGTTCAAGCTGATCGGCTGGGATACCTTGACCAGTATCGACCACTTGTACACGAATATTGTCATCAACCTCAGTAGCCGAAATAACGATCTTACCTTCACTGGTGTATTTGATCGCATTGCCAACTAGGTTATACAGCACTTGCTCTAAGCGCTGAGGATCTGCGCTAACCCAAACTGGTTCATTCGGCACTTGGTTAATGATGCGAATCGGTTTACTGCCCAATAAATGTGAAGAGAGCTCAAGTACGAGGCTGGTTGAACCTGAAAGATCAACCGCACTGGTCTCAATGTCTAAGTTGCCATAGCGCATCTTGTGGTAGTCGAGCAGGTCATCCACCAAGGTGGCGAGCCGTTGGCCGCTACTGATGATGATATCAAGTTGATACTTATGCTCTGAGGTGATGGGCCCATTCGCGCCAGAGGCCAAAGCTTCGGCGATGCCTACCATACCGTGCAGAGGAGTGCGCAGTTCGTGAGAGGTGGTTGCTAAGAATTCATCTTTTAGCTTGTTGGCTAGTTGTAACTCATCATTTTGCTTTTGAATAAGCTTAAGGTTGCTTTCTAGCTCTTCGTTTTGCTGCTTAATGAGCAAGAGCTTTTCACGAATCGAACGTTGCATACGCTCAAAACTAACCGCAAGTCGGCCAATCTCATCTTTGCGTTGAGTATTGGTCATATCTGCATCGAGGTCACCCGCCGAGACTTTTTCCGCAGCCCAAGTCAATTTAAGCAGCGGCGCAGTGATAAAGTTAGAGAGATAATGAGAGGCCATCACTACTAGCAAAATAGCGGTCAACATGGCGAAGATAAACAGCGTTTCGAGTTGATTAACTCGCGCAAAAGCCACATTTTCAGGCACTTCAACAATAATCGCCCAATCAATACCAGTTAGGGAAATTGGACTATAAGCTGCGATGACTGCTTCATTTTCTGTATTGGAATAGGTACCAACATTTGTCTGTCCTGATAGGGCGAGCTCGACCACTTGGCGGCTCTTATCAATATCTTCTTGTTGATAAGCAAGCGTACGAGATTGGTGATCACTGCCGACTAGCAGAGTTTTCATTGAGGCAATGTTGTTGGTGTCAGCGATTAACTTGGTGATGCCATTGTTAGGTAGACGGAATAACGCATAGCTGTGCAAATAGCCTTGTTGGATGATCGGCGCACCGAACCAAGCGACTGATTTGCCTTGCTCTTGAGAGAAGTCAGAAATGACAACCGGAGTAAAATCTTCATTGGTTTTACGTTTTTCTGTTACTAAGCTTTGTAGTTTAGCGAAGGTTTTACCTAAGTTTGCGTCTTTATACTTTCCGGTCAGTAAGTTGGTACCGTAGTTGTCGTACTTATAAATAGAGTAGGTAACGTTACCATCTCTATCGACCAAGAGAATGTCGTCAAAGTCAGAACGTTTAAGTAACTCCTGATACGCCCAGTGATAGCGTTTATGCAGCAGTCGGTAGCGCTCTGTGCCATTGTAGTTGATCGATTGCGGCAATATTGACGTTTTTATTTGATCTCCTGAGCCTTCAATATAGCGCTTTTGAGCATATTGACGTGCTTGTTCGATATCGCCGCCTAGGCTTTGAAAAGCGTTAACCAAACCGTAGAATCGTCCACCACTCGCGAAAGCCAGTTCTGAGCGGACGAATCCCATCACTTCTGACTCTTTGGCATGCAAGTAGTCAATCACTTGCTGCTGTTTGTTATCTCGCACAGAGACTAGGTGAGATGTACTCTGCTCTTGCAGATCTTTAGTGTGAGATTGTAAGAAGAAAATGGCGATAACAGTAAGAGGGGTAATGCTCAAGACGAGAAACGCGAGCATTAAGGTATTCTGCAGACGCTTAAATTTTTGCTTTCGATACAGCTTAAACATGATCTATTTAGACTTTCCGTGAGAATTCAGCTTGCTGCGTCAAATTGCCCATCAACAAGCTAGTTGAAAACGTTATTTTCCTAAGATGACAAAATTAACGAGTTTTTTTACTTTGACAAGTAAGTTGCAAGGAAAGCGTGGAGGTAAGCGCAATTTTAGCGAATTGCGCTGAAGGTTTGCCCAATCAAAGCTGCTCGTTGGGCAGTTGTATTACTTTTTCGCCTGATAGATAGCGAATTTGTTGGTCTTATTTAGCGTCTCGCAATTACCGAATGCTTTTTCAATAATTGGTGGATATTTCAGAAAGCTATTGGCCACAATAAACAGCTGGCCCGCTTTAGCTTGATAGTTTGGCGCTTTGGCAAGTAAGGCCTCAGTCGCACTGTAGCTAGTGTCTAACCCTGCATGGAATGGAGGGTTGCTGATAATAAAGTGATAGTCATTACTAGTATCTGAGTAGACGTCAGAAGCAAATACTTTACCGTTTAAGCCATTGGCTGTTAGTGTTGCTTTGCTTGACTCAACGGCTAATGCGCTAATATCGCACATCTCCAGTTCGATCTCTGGATTGAGTATCGCCATGACACTACCAATAACCCCAGCACCACAGCCAAAGTCGAGCACTTTGCCTGAAAGAGTGGGTAGTGTGTCTAGCAGCAGTTTACTGCCAATATCGAATTCACCATGGCTAAATACGCCCGGTAAGCTTTTGATTGTCAGAGAACTCTCTTTGTAGCTTACTTGGTAGCTCTTGAACCATTCAGTGAGCTCAAAATGTTGCGGTGTTTGTGTACATTGACCCCAGTAAAACGAACAGCGTCGCGCAGAGTCGTATTTGGTGATTGGACCGTAAGGTTTGAACATCTTTTCAATGCTCTTAATACCTGAGCGGTTTTCACCTACGACAACGATTTCAGTGTTTTCCCCAAGCTTGCTCATGAGCATCGCAAGTAAGTACTCAGCCTCAGCCTTAGCCTTTGGCCAGTACAGCAACACCATATCTGCTTGTGTATCTTGATCAAACTCTGCACCAAACACACTTTTGATGTTTGGCTGCGACTCAAGTTGTCTGTAATAACCATAGTTAGTGGTAAACACAGTGACTGAGTGGCAATGATTCGCTAGTTCAACAGGGAAAAGATCTTCGGCTTCTCCAGCAACTAGGACGTGTTTACCTTCAAAGTAAGCAAGTTGTCGCTGAGCAATTTGGCTAGGAGCGATGTAAGCAGACATAATGAACTCGGTGTAAAAAAGTGAGGGAGGATTCTCGCATAATCCTCCCTCCTCGTGTAGTGGTAAATCGCGTTGACTGGCTAGCTACGATCTTGCTGATCTAAGAAGCCCTGAAACTCTTCTTCATAGATATTAAATAGCACCATAGTGATGGCGAAGATCAGCGGGCCGTAAATTAGGCCGATCAAGCCGAATAAGTGCAGGCCACCTAGTAGCGAGAAGAAAATCATTAGAGTACTCATGCCCGCATTGCCGCTGCCCTGCATCAGTAGTGGGCGTAATAGATTGTCTATAGAGCCAACAATGGCGACGCTCCAAACCGTTAAGAAGATAGCCCAAGTTGTATCTCCGGTAACGTATAAGTAGAGAGCAGCAGGAATCCAAATTAGCGCGGTACCAACGACAGGAATAAAGGAAGCAAAACCCATCATTGTTCCCCAAAACAGCCCAGGGAAGCCAGCAAGCCACATACCTAAACCACCGGCAACACCTTGTGCAATGGCAGTGAGGAATGAGCCCATCACAGCTGACTTTGAAACTTGCTCGATTTCATCCAACAGTTTGTCTTCTTGGCTGCGAGAAAGGGGTAAGATGTGACGCATGGCACTGATGATCTTGTCATGATCTCGCAGCAAGAAGAACAGTACGAACAACATTAAGAAGAAATCCATCAGGAAGCTTGTTGCATCACCTAAGATTTTTGCGCTTATCCCGACGAGGTTACTACCAAATGAAGTGGCGAATTGCGCTACTTTCTGAGCGATCTCTTGTGGTTCGATGGTATCAAAAGGTAGGTAGGTATTGACCAGAGATAAGCTTTTCACCACCCACGGGTGTTCGAAAATCGTTTGGATACCACCGTTTGTTACCCACTGATAGACGTTCTGAGAGAAGGTTGAGCCTTGTTGGACTATCGCTGCGAATACAAATAGTAGTGGCACAACGACTATAAAGGTCAGCACAATACACGACAGCAATGAGGTGATGTTATGGTGGTTGGGCAGACGCTTCTCTAGCCACTCATGAATAGGGAACATTAATAAAGAGATGATGAATGCCATAACAATGGAGTTGATGTAAGGCTCTACAAGTAAGAAGCAAGCAAAGCCGGCAGCAAGTAGAGCAACAATCAATACCCAATGACTGGAAGTTATTTTGACCTTATCTGACACAATAGTTGTCCAATGATGCGATTTTATATCAGTATAATGGCTGTAAAATTTCCAGTCTTCAATTCAAAATCAAAAAGCTACCTATGAGGTATTTTATTTATGGGATGTTGTAACAATGAGAAGTGTTCAAGCGAAGCTGTTGCTAAGAGACGTGAGATTCCTTGGTTTAGCGTACTGCTTGCAGCTTTAGTGATCTTGGTGGCACTTAACTGGCAATAAAAAAAAGCTGCACTAGGCAGCTTTTTTATTAGTAAGATGGCGCTGATTAAGCTTCTTGAGCAAGAATAGAAAAGCAGCGGTCTGCCGCTTCTAGCGTTGCTTCAATTTCTTTACTGCCGTGTGCTAGTGAAGTAAAGCTTGCTTCAAATGCTGAAGGTGCTAGGTAAACACCGTGCTTAAGCATTAGGTGGAAGAAGCGCTTAAAGCGTTCTATATCACACTTAGTGACGTCTTCGTAGCGAGTGATTGTCTCTTGCTCAGTGAAGAAGAAACCAAACATACCGCCCACTTGGTTAACAACCAATGGTATACCGTGGCTCTCTGCCAGTGCTTTAAAGCCATCAGCCAGTTGTTTAGTCTTAGAAGCAAGGCGTTTCTCGTTACCTTCTTCTTTTAGTAGGTTAAGACAAGCAAAACCCGCTGCCATTGCAACTGGGTTACCTGAAAGTGTACCTGCTTGGTAAACTGGACCTGTTGGGGCGATGTATTGCATCACTTCTTTACGGCCACCAAACGCGCCTACTGGCATACCGCCACCAATCACTTTACCTAGCGTAGTTAGGTCTGGTTTGATGTTGTAGTAACCTTGAGCGCCACCAAGAGCAACGCGGAAGCCGGTCATTACTTCATCAAAGATGAGTAGTGCGCCTTCCTCATCACAGATTTGACGAAGACCTTCGTGGAAGCCTTCTACTGGTGGAATACAGTTCATGTTGCCCGCAACTGGCTCAACAATGATACAAGCGATTTCACCTTTGTTTGCCGCGAACAGCTCACGTACAGAGTCAAGATCGTTGAACGTTGCGGTTAGGGTATGCTTTGCAAAGTCTGCTGGTACACCTGGAGAGCTTGGTTGACCTAGTGTTAGTGCACCAGAACCTGCTTTAACTAGTAGGCTATCTGCGTGACCGTGGTAACAACCTTCGAACTTCATGATTTTGTCGCGACCAGTGTATCCACGAGCCAGGCGAATCGCACTCATCGTCGCTTCTGTACCTGAGCTCACCATGCGAATTTGCTCCATTGATGGCACTAGCTCTGACACCAGCTCAGCCATAGCGATTTCCATCTCGGTAGGAGCGCCAAAGCTAAGGCCACGCTGCGCTGCATCGATAACTGCTTCACGGATCACAGCATGGTTGTGACCTAGAATCATAGGACCCCAAGAACCAACGTAGTCAATGTACGCCTTGCCATCAGCATCAAAAATCAAAGGGCCATCAGCACGCTCAACGAAAATCGGTGCGCCGCCAACGCCATTAAAAGCACGTACTGGAGAGTTCACTCCACCAGGAATGGTTTGTTGTGCTTTTTGAAATAGATCTGCTGATTTGGTCATGGGATATCCTCTTTTGATTGCTCGGACCAATTTGGCTCGCATTGTACCTGCCCAATCCAATTCAATAAAACGCTTTGCGCCACATTCTGAGTACTTTGGCAGCAAATAGACCAGTTTTTGCGTAAAAAATAGCTTCAAAAGTGGTGAATACTTGAACGCTTCACTCAGGTATTAGATAATCAGCCTAATATTAGAATAGAAAACTCCAGACGGTGAGAGCGGTCTGGGTGTAGACGACTGAGAGAGGTCATCGTGAGCGAAGTAAATATCCCACTAACATTTTCAGACGCAGCCGCTAACCGAGTTGGGGCGCTGATTGCTGAAGAAGAAAATCCGAATCTAAAACTGCGCGTTTACATCACGGGTGGTGGCTGTAGCGGTTTCCAATACGGTTTCACTTTTGACGAGAGCGTCAATGAAGGTGACACAACAATCGTAAATAGCGGCGTAACATTAGTTGTTGACCCTATGAGCTTACAATACCTAGTTGGTGGTCAAGTCGATTACACTGAAGGCCTAGAAGGAGCGCGCTTCTTTGTGAACAACCCGAATGCGACAACAACCTGTGGCTGCGGTGCATCATTCAGTGTTTAATCACTAATCATTTGCTTAAGGCTGCATTCGCAGCCTTTGTTTTATCTAATACTTTTTATCTTAGTTTCGTGATAATTCCAGAAACTGAGACCTGACCTTAATTACTGTCCAACTGTATTTTATTTTTCACTGGTTAATTTATATCCTGATTAATAGTTCTCGTTTAGTTCTGAGCTGCAATACATAAAGGATGATGTTTAACCGCATTTTACGCGTATCTAAATACTAAGTAGCAACACTAAGGACAGTTATGGCTAGTATCTCTCTACTGCGTTTTTTCGCAGTTCGCCCCTATTTGATCTCTGTGATTCTGGTAACAATACTGACACTGTGGCTTGGTGTAGGTATGTTGAATGCCGAAGACATGGCTCCTCAGAAGGAAATGGAACAGATTCCACTGGCTAAAGTGGCCTTTACCACCTTTACCGCCCAATCGACGCATAAGTCGATAGATCTCTATGGCCGCACTGCGCCGAACAAACAAGCTAAGTTAGGCGCTGAAATTGCTGGCAAGATCATTCAGCTTAAAGTGAGAAAAGGGGACAGCGTTAAGCAAGGTCAGGTTATTGCCCTGATTGATAAAGGCGATCTCGAGATTCAACTTCAGCGTGCTCAAGCGATGCTGAAAGTAAAAGAAAAAGAGTATAAAGCGGCCCAATCACTGAAGAGTAAGGGTCTACAAGGTGAAGTCGCATTTACCAATGCCCAAGCTGGATTAGTCGAAGCCAAGGCAAGCGTCAGTAATGCCAAAATTGCATTAAGAAACACATCCGTTACCGCTCCTTTTGGTGGCGTGGTGGATCATTTGTTTATCGAGAAAGGTGACTTTGTTGGCGTTGGCGATCCGGTAGCGACGCTGATTGATCTAGAAAAAATTATTATTGAAGCGGATGTCAGTGAGCGTCATATTCAAGACTTGCTCGCTGATCAACAAGCTAAAGTGCGCTTTATTAATGGCCAAGAAGCGATGGGGACAGTGCGCTACATTTCGCGTGTTTCATCTTCTTCGACCAATACCTTCCCAATTGAAATCGAAATGGCCAACCCCAAGCAGAAAATCCCAGCCGGTATTAGCGCCGAAGTGACATTAAACCTACAAGAACAGTTGGCGATTAAGATTACCCCTGCAATGTTGGCGCTTGATGAGGCCGGCAATCTAGGCGTCAAAACATTAGTCAAAGAACATATCGAGTTTGTGCCTATCCAGCTGGTAAAGGCCGAGCAAGATGGTGTTTGGCTAACCGGTCTTGGTGAGAGAGTCAATATCGTTACGACTGGACAAGGTTTTGTGCGTGATGGTGACCAAGTCATCGCCGTTGAACAGCAAAACTAGGAGGCACAATTATGTTTGCATTAATTGATGCCGCGATGTCGCGTACTCGCACCATGATGGTATTGCTGATATTCATTTTACTGGCAGGTATCGTCACTTATATCACCATTCCTAAAGAATCGAGCCCGGATATCACTATCCCGATTATTTATGTTTCGGTTGGTCACCAAGGTATTTCCCCTAACGATGCTGAGCGATTGCTAGTTCGACCTATCGAACAAGAGCTGCGAGCGATTGAAGGGGTGAAAGAGATGACCTCTACTGCCTCAGAAGGCCACGCTTCGGTCATGCTTGAGTTTAGTGTTGGTGTCGATTTGAATAAAGCGATGGCAGATGTCCGTGAAGCGGTCGACTTAGCTAAGCCTAAGCTGCCTAGTGACAGTGATGAGCCAACGGTAAATGAAGTGACGCTAGCCTCGGAAGAGCCAGCGTTATCCGTGGTACTTTATGGCACCGTGCCGGAAAGAACCATTGTACAAATTTCTCGTCAGATAAGAGACAAACTGGAAAGCTATCGTCAGATCCTTGAAGTCGATATTGCCGGTGATCGAGAAGATATTGTTGAGATCATCGTCGATCCGCTGCTGATGGAAAGCTACGGTCTTGATCAAGCGGATATCTACAACCTCATTGCACTGAATAACCGTGTGGTTGCCGCAGGCTTTGTTGATACCGGTTATGGGCGTTTTTCAGTCAAAGTGCCATCGGTCTTTGATTCATTGAAAGATGTGCTGGATCTGCCGGTTAAAGTCGACGGTAAGCAAGTGATTACCTTTGGCGATGTTGCAACAGTTAGACGAGCATTCCGAGATCCTGAAAGTTATGCACGATTGGATGGCAAATCAGCCATCGTTATGGATGTGAAAAAGCGTGCTGGCGAGAACATCATTGAAACCGTTGACTTGATTAAGCTGGTATTTGAAGAAGCGCAGAAGCGCCCTGAATGGCCGAATAACTTATTGGTTAAGTACACTTGGGATCAGTCGAAAGACGTCAAAGTGATGCTCAACGATCTGCAAAACAACATCTTGTCAGCGATCATATTAGTGGTGATTGTTATCATTGCTATCTTAGGCGTCAGAACCGCATTTCTGGTTGGAGTGTCGATCCCAGGTTCTTTCCTGACCGGTTTATTAGTGCTTTCCGTATTTGGCCTCACGGTCAATATTGTGGTGCTGTTCTCATTGATCATGGCCGTGGGCATGCTGGTGGATGGCGCGATTGTTGTTACCGAGTTTGCTGATAGGCGCATGCAAGAGGGGACGCCGAGGCGAGAAGCGTACCGAGATGCCGCTAAGCGCATGGCTTGGCCGATTACCGCATCAACGGCAACAACACTAGCTGCATTCGCTCCGTTACTATTCTGGCCTGATGTCACCGGTGAGTTTATGAAGTACTTGCCGTTAACGTTGATCGCAACGCTCAGTGCTTCGCTAGCCATGGCGCTACTACTGGTGCCTGTGTTAGGTAGTTTGATTGGCCGACCGCAACATGTAACTAAAGAACAACGCGAGAAAATGGTGGCGTTGCACGATGGTGATTTTTCTAAAGCGACAGGGCTGACCAAACTCTATTTCCATACCTTAGATATTGCGCTCAAGCATCCGCTAAAAATCCTGTTTAGTGCTATTTTACTCACTATTGCAGTGGGCTTTACCTATGCCAAAGCAGGGCTTGGCGCGGAGTTTTTCCCTGAAGTCGATCCGCCATTCTTTACCGTAAAAGTACGCTCGTATGGCGATTTATCTCTAGATGAGAAAGACGTGATTATGCGCGACATTGAAGCAGTAATGCTTGGCCATGATGAGTTCGAAAGTGTTTATACACGTACTGGTGGAGATGACGAAATCGGTCAGATTCAGATTACCCCAGTTGACTGGCAGTATCGACGTAAAGTGAAAACCATCATTGAAGAGCTGAAACAGAAAACCGATCATTATGCAGGGGTCGAGATTGAATATAAGTTCCCAGACGCTGGTCCTCCGGTGGCTCACGACCTAGTGATCGAAATGTCTGCTCGCATCCCAGGTGAGTTAGACAACGCGGCTAAGTTAGTCAGACAGTGGGCAGACAACCACCCTGCGTTTACCAATATCAGCGATACCTCCAGTAAAGAAGGTATCGACTGGCAGATTGATATTCGCCGTGATGACGCCTCTCGTTTTGCAGCCGATGCCACACTGGTTGGCAATACGGTTCAGTTTGTAACGAATGGCCTCAAAATTGGCGACTACCTGCCAGATGACGCTACCGAAGAAGTAGATATTCTGGTTCGTTATCCAGAAGAGAAGCGCGATATTGGGCGGTTCGATCAGTTGCGGGTAAAAACGCCCGCTGGATTGGTGCCGATCACCAACTTTGCCAATATTGTTCCTGAACATAAGCAAGACACAATCCGCCGTATTGATGGTCATCGCGTGATCAACATAATGGCTGATATGAAAGAGGGCTATAACTTAGCGCTAGAACTGCCCAAGATAGAGGAGGCAGTCGCACAGCTTGATTTGCCTTCCGGTGTGGAGTTTAAGATCCGCGGACAGAACGAGGAGCAAGAGAACTCTTCTGCCTTCTTACAAAATGCGTTTATGGTTGCACTTGTTGTGATGGCGCTGATATTGATTACTCAATTTAATAGCTTCTATCAGGCATTCTTGATTCTAAGTGCCGTGTTGTTCTCAACCGTCGGTGTATTTGTGGGTTTGCTAGTCTTTCAAAAACCATTTGGCATCATTATGTCGGGTATTGGTGTGATTGCCTTAGCCGGCATAGTGGTCAATAACAATATCGTTTTGATTGATACATACAATCAGTTGCTAAAACGTGGACTGGATAAACGAGAAGCGATATTGCGTACTGGTGTCCAGCGTCTACGCCCAGTGTTACTCACGACAGTGACGACGATTCTTGGCTTGCTACCTATGGTGCTCGAGATGAATATCGACTTAATTAACCAGAAGATTGAGTTTGGTGCGCCGAGTACTCAGTGGTGGTCACAGCTTGCTACTGCAGTTGCGGGTGGGTTGGCATTTGCTACGGTTCTGACCTTAGTCCTAACTCCGTGTTTATTAATGTTAGGTAAGCAGCACAAGGTAGAAGAACAAGCCAATGCAGTGATAGAGGCTGATTAGACTAAGATAATTAAATAGCAACAGACCCGCACTAGGCGGGTCTTTTTATTGGCATTTATTGTGTGGCGAGCAGTTCACCATACCTATCTAACTTCTCTAATCTGATTTTCGCATTAGCAATAAAGGTAGCCTTTGTTTTACCAGTTAAAGACTTCGACTGAGGTAACTTCACAGTACGTGGGTTTTTATGCACCCCATTGACGAGGAACTCATAATGCAGGTGAGGTCCTGTCACACGACCCGTACCGCCCAAAGTACCAATGGTCTGTCCCTGTTTGACACGTTGACCCGTTTTGACCGTACGTTTAGTTAGGTGTAAGTACTTGGTAATATAAGTATTACTGTGCTTGATAAATACGTAGTTACCATTGAATTGGTTGTAGCTAGACTTCTGAACAATACCGTCACCAGCCGCCCAAATTGGAGTGCCTACTGGTGCTGCGTAGTCTGTACCACGGTGCGCTCGGACTTTACCCGTCACAGGGTGGCGGCGAGTTGGGTTAAAGTTTGATGTTACACGACGGAAATCAAGCGGCGAGCGCAAAAAGGCTTTCTTCATCGCACGGCCGTTTTCATCATAGTAATTTCCGCTCTTATCATCACGGATGGCAGTAAAGGTATCACCTTGGTTAGTAAAGATCGCTGCGATGATTTTACCTCGACCAACCACTTCGCCTTCGACCACTTTTTCTTGGTAGAGGATTTTAAAGTTATCGCCATTACGAATGTCGAGTGCGAAATCGATATCCCAACCAAAAATCCCAGCCAGCTCCATAATTTGATTGGCGGTCAAACCAGCGCTCATACCCGCATTCCAGAAGTTGGACGTAATCTTGGCTTCGGCGTAGTTATATTGAAAGTGGACGTCTTTTTTATCAATGGTGGAGGTGTAGCCATTATCAGACTTAGTGACTAAGAAAGCTTCATAAGGGCTAAGTTGACGCTTAATTTGAATCAGTTGATTGTCCGCATCAAAACCAAACTGAAAAGAGTCACCAGGTCTTACTCGCGTTAACTGACGCTCAATATCTTTGTTGGTCGACGTGAGCTCATACAGTAGGCGAGAAGATAGACCGGCACGTTGAAACAGCAAAGCCATACTATCACCGGAGCCTATGGTGTGTTTTTCCCAACGTAGTACAGCAAGTGTAGGTAGTGAAGATTGCTCTGCGAATATCCCTTGATCAATTTCGATCGGGTAAGCCTTGCCGATTTGGTAATTGCTGTCTTCCTCACGTAGATCTTTCGGTGCAGGAAGAAACAGCGCGACAACAATAATGGCGCTAAAAAAAGCGATGAGAGCTCGGTGAATCCATGGAAGTCGAGCGAAAAGCGACAACATCTTATGTCCGTTCTAAAAAATTCGTAAAAAAGCTAAGCTTCTTAGTCTAACTGGTTTCAAAAAGCATCGCTATTCAAGTAAGATGGCAAACTATTAAATTTTTGCCAAATCTGTGGGAGTGAACAAGAATGGCGAGCATTGAAGCTGCACTAGCAGAGATTAAGCGCGGTGTTGAAGAGCTAATTCCAGAAGAAGAACTGATTGCTAAATTGAAAGAGGGTCGACCTCTTCGCATTAAGCTAGGCGCCGATCCAACTGCACCGGATATCCACTTAGGCCATACAGTTATTTTCAATAAGCTTCGTGCATTTCAGGAACTAGGCCACGATGTTACTTTCCTTATCGGTGATTTTACCGCGATGGTCGGTGACCCAACGGGCAAAAACAACACTCGTCCACCGCTAAGCCGTGAAGATGTTCTACGTAACGCTGAGACGTACAAAGAACAGGTGTTTAAGATCCTAGATCCAGCGAAAACAAAGATTCAGTTTAACTCTGAATGGCTATCTGAGCTAGGTGCTGAAGGTATGATTCGCCTTGCAGCTAACCAAACGGTTGCTCGTATGCTTGAGCGTGATGACTTTAAAAAGCGTTATGCTGGCGGTCAGCCAATTGCTATCCATGAGTTTATGTATCCACTCCTACAAGGTTATGACTCAGTAGCAATGGAAACAGACGTAGAGCTTGGTGGTACAGACCAGAAGTTCAACCTGTTAATGGGCCGTGAACTGCAAAAAGCGAATGGTCAAAAGCCTCAAGCGGTTCTAATGATGCCTCTTCTTGTTGGTCTAGACGGCGAGAAGAAGATGTCTAAATCTGCCAATAACTACATTGGTATCAGCGAAGCACCAAGCGAGATGTTTGGTAAGATCATGTCGATCTCAGATGACCTAATGTGGAACTACTACGACTTGCTTTCTTTCCGTCCTCTTGACGAAGTAGCACAGCTTAAAGCTGACGTTGAAGCGGGCCAAAACCCACGTGATGTGAAAGTTGCACTAGCAAAAGAGATCATCGCACGTTTCCACAGTGAAGCTGATGCTGACGCTGCAGAGCAAGAGTTTGTAAACCGTTTTGCTAAGAACCAAATTCCTGACGAAATGCCAGAGTTTGAGTTCGATGCAGGTCTTCCTGTGAGCAATCTTCTTAAAGAAGCTGGCCTATGTACGTCTACTTCAGAAGCGATGCGTATGGTTAAGCAGGGCGCAGCGAAGATTGAAGGTGAGAAGGTCGCAGACGCTAAATTTGCACCACAAGCAGGCACATACGTATTCCAAGTTGGTAAGCGTAAGTTTGCTCGTATTACTATCAAGTAATCGATGATCAAGTCATTGAGCTGACTGCCAATTAAAGCGCCTAATTAGGCGCTTTTTTTATATGTGCTATTCAACTTATAACTCGGTCAAATGTTGTGTTTTTTTGCTTAAAGTGACTGATTTTCAGTTTGGGTTTTGTTACTATGCCCGCGCTGCTATTACAGCAGTTTATTCGGAGACTTTTATGAACAATATCGACCATCCTCCTAGTATCAAGGGAGAAAAATAAACCTCATCGGTATTGTCATATTCGCCTCTACCTATGTGGTAGAGCAGTCCGCTTTTCTCTGATTCCTCTCATTTTTCTCCATGAAAACTAGTACTTAAATACTCAGCTAGCTTCACTGAACTGTTTAGTGATCGTAGTTAGTCGTATTCTAACTTCGTCAGCACTGCCATATTTGTTGGTTAGCTGGTGTTTGATGGTCGTTACCTATTGCCAATCGGGAGATTCGCCATGACGGTAATGAGCAATACTTACATTGAAAATACACCTCACTTTTCCAACGAAGAGATCGGGGCCGCTCGCAATGCATTTTTGCGTTATGAGCAAACTCAACAAGTTCACCTATTAACGGTAATGCCTGTTGAAGAAGCGGTAGCCATACTTCACCACTGTTCTATTGGTTACGTGCAACAGTTGATTTCGGCGTTAGAAGTGGAAGGACATGACAAGCTAGCAAGGCATTACGCTCACCAGCTTGGTTTCATCCATTCTGAAGTAGAGACATCAAGCAGCTATCTCGATACTACGGTGATTGAGCATGTTAAGCAGCGTATCGGTTGGATCATCGCTCTAGCGTTACTAGGCATAGTATCTGGGCTGATTATTTCCCAGTATGAAGATACTTTAAGCCAGCTTGTACTTTTAGCGATTTACATGCCAGTTATTGCGGCGGCAGGGGGAAATACCGGCACTCAGGCGGCGACCTTGGTTATTCGAGCGCTAGCAACTGGGGAGCTGCGTAAACGCCAATGGCTAGCGGTATTTTGGAAAGAGAGTAGAGTGGCTTTATGTTTAGCGCTGGCTATCGCGTTAGTGATTGTTGGTCGAATTATACTCTTCAGTGATGCCAGTTCTATAGGTGGTTTTGACCTTAACCTTATTGCTTTAGCGATTGCGGTGGCGCTGTTTATTCAAGTGACCATGTCGACTACGTTGGGCGGGTTACTGCCTATCTTGGCCAGAGCGTTTAAACTGGACCCAGCCGTATTGGTGAGCCCAGTGTTAGCATCAATTGTCGATATCTCGGGGATGTGGATCTATTTCTCGGTGGTGAATTACTTTTTAGGCATTGCCTGACTGAAGTTCACCACATCTTGATAGAACAAAGTTTCAAATTGAGTAATTGGAGCGACGGTAGGTTTACTGTCGCTCTTTACTTGAGGTGGATGGTAGTCTGAGACAAACTGAACAAACAGTGTGCTTGGCTTGCCTGATTTATCTAACCCAAATCCTGCCATATTTGAACTGCCGTATAGCGAGCCACTTTTGGCGGTGATCTCACCTTTAACTGGCGCTTCACGCATACTACGGCGGTATTTTAATGTGCCATTTGTACCAGAAGTTGGCATTAACGAAATCAGATTTAACTCATCATCATGTTGCCAGATATAGCGTAAAACTGCGGCCATATTTTGGCTGGTAAAGCGGTTGTTGCGTGATAAGCCAGATCCATCCGCCAGTGGCGTGTGTTCGATATCAATCCCTGTGTTAGCAAATAAGATCTGCTTGATCGCTTGAGTACCATTACCAAAACTTCCAGGCTGTATATAGAACTTAGCACCAATGGTTTTAGTTAGATTATCAGCAATTAAGTTGTCTGATTTATGTAGCATCATCTCGAGTAATTGTGGAAGAGGCTGTGAGTTATGGATCGCTAGTGTCTTACCTTGCTGTTCACCTGGGCCGATCTTAATGCTTCCCTTAAGGGTAATATTTAGCTGAGAAAGCAGTGTATAAATGATGCGTTGGGTATAGAGGGAAGGATCTTGCACCGCAAACTTAAGCGGTAACGGCTTACTACGTTGCTGCAGGCATCCTTGCAATTGGTAATGATTGTCTGGAGAGGTGAGGAGTTCTAAATCGCACTGAAGGCTCTCTTGCTCACTTTTAGAGACGCTGGCTGCCTGTGTCGTTACATAGATTGGTTGATGCTCCGGGACATAAACCCTAGTTTTGCCATCATTTTGGCTATAAATGGAAGCTTGGACACAGTTATGATCGAGAGTTATAGCACTTGCTGGAGCACTATAGCAGACGCCAAGGATATCCCACGGCCAACCGACGGCACGGTCATAGCCAGTAAACGCGCTATTGTCTAACCACAAATCTCCTTGAATTGATTTTATGCCAGCATCTCGCATCGTGGTGAGGAGCTGCTTAAGATCTTGTGTAGTTAAGGTCGGGTCGCCACTAAAGCGAATAACAATGTCTTTGCCTGATTTATCGATACTGGTTTGATAATAGAAGTCATCTCCAAGTTCTAGTTTTGCAGCTAAAGCCGTGACGATTTTTAGGGTACTGGCTGGTGGAAAAAACTGGCTTTGATTATCAGTGGTGATATAGCTTTGATTATTCGATAGTCCTTGCACTTTAAGTGCTGCGCGACTGCCTTGAGGCAATTCGTTGAGTGGAGAGTACGAAGACGCTACGGCTAATGCAGGGAGAAAAAGCGCTAATAAAGCGAGAGAGAGTTGCTGTAAGGAGTGTCGCATAGTTAAAGAGCCACTATTGAGTCGGGAAGTTTCAGTATAACGAGGAAAAAAAACACCCGCTAGAGAGCGGGCGTTTTAGATTTATGACATTAAGCCACAAATTAGAAGTCGTAACGTAGACCGATTGCTAGCTCGTCTTCAGCTTGTGCTTTAGTTGCCTGACCTGTAGTTAGGTTCTTCGTATCACCAAAATTGTCGCCTTCACTGATTAGGTTGAAGTTGTATGAGATGTAAGTACGGAAGTTAGGCTTGAAGTAGTAAGTCGCATCGATTGCAACATTATCTGCAGCAGTTTCGTTGTCGAATTCAGCATTGTTGTACGTCAGAGTGAATGCAGTTTTCTCCAGCGTGTACGCAGTTGCGAATTCGTAACCAGTGTAATCACCGTTGTCTTTCGCTAGTTCACCGTCTGTGAATGTACCTGCGAAGTAGAAATCGCTAATGCGGTAAGATGCAGCAAGCATGTATTCGTTTTGCTCGTCTTGATCAGCGTAACCACCACCAAGTTTAAGACCAGTATCACCTAGAGCGTAGATAGCAGATAGAGAGTAGCCGTCTTGTTTATTATCAGTGTAACCACCAGTAACTGTGTTGTCTTCGCGGTCAGCAAAGCGGTAGCTTGCTTTAACACCTAAGTCAGCAAATTGACCTTTGTAAGAAACCATGTTGTCTGTGCGGTCTGCAACAGCAATTTTATAAGCAGCAGAGTTACCGTGGTAAGACATGATATCAGTAAAGTCAGTGATTACGCCTAGCGCACCATCATTTTTACCGTAAGTGACTTCACCGAAGTTACCGCCGATACCAGCGTATGCGTAACGGTTGTCTAGAGAATCAACAGTTACATTGTTACCGTTAACATCTTTCACTGTAGCCGGGTTTGTTACAAACTCACCTTCGTAGAAGCCAACACCGTATAGGTCATCGTTGATTTGAGTCTTACCCTTGAAGTTTAGACGTACACGTGTTTTGTCTTCAGATTTACCATCTTTTAGAGACATACGAGCTTCAGCACGACCGCCGATCTCTAGAGAGTTGCCGTTTGAGCTGTATACAGAAGTACCGTCGATACCGCTAGCTTGTTTACCGTCAGCCGCTACTGCACCTGTCGCCACTGCTGCAGCTGAAACTGCTAGAGCAATCAGAGTTTTGTTCATCTTATTAGTCCTAATTTACTGTCCATAAATAGTTGTTTTTGCGAGTGATAACTCACGTAGGGTTATCCTCTACTTATTACTCCAGTGAATCAATGTTCATATGTGAGACTGATGTCAAAATTACGAAGCATCTAAAAACACGCATGAGTAATTGCTGAGCAACGTTTTACCGTTAAAGTTCCGCTATGGGGTAGTAAAACGATATAAAAGGCGATTATGAACGGTGTTTTATTTTTAGTGGTAAAGGTATCAAGTTATTGTTTTTTTTTAATTTTTCTTCGTTTTTTAATTGTATTTTGCTTTGAAGTGGTTTTAGTTTTTTTTTATTCAATGATGTTTGAGTTAGAGTTTTTGAAGTTTTTTGAAGTTTTTTATAGTGTTGGTTAATTTGGCACCGATCTCACTTTTTGGGCCGGGGTTGATTTAAGGTGATTTAGTTGCCAAGTTTGTTTACACTAGAAGAAATTGTTAGTTAATACACTACCTAGTCCATCGGATTAGGTAGTTTTGTTTTGTCCAAAGATTGCTTTGGCAAAGAGGTACATAATGGAAAAAGTCCCAATGACGCAACGTGGCGAACAGCAGCTACGTGTAGAATTAGACCGTTTATTAAAGCTTCGTCCACAGATTTCTGAAGCAATTGCAGAAGCTCGTGAACTTGGCGATCTAAAAGAGAACGCTGAATACCACGCTGCACGTGAAGAGCAAGGTATCTGTGAAGCACAGATTCGTGATATCGAATACAAGCTGTCTGTGGCTCAAGTTATTGACGTAACTAAGATGGACAACTCAGGTAAAGTTATCTTTGGTTCAACAGTGACTCTAATTGACTGTGACACTGAAGAAGAGAAAACTTACCAGATTGTTGGTGATGACGAAGCGGACATTAAAGCTGGCCGTATTTCAGTAAGCTCGCCAATCGCACGTGGTCTAATCGGTAAGATGGAAGGTGACGAAGTGGTCATTTCGACACCGGGCGGTGATCGTGATTTTGAAATTGATCGCGTAGAGTATCTCTAAACTAGTAATATCTATTGCATAAATATCAAAAAAGGTCGCATTAGCGACCTTTTTTATTGCCGAATGACGTAAAATTACTTACGTGGCAATTCGATTTTACGCTCTTCGCCTTGGCGGAACAGCACAAGAGTTTTACCAATGACTTGTACTTTTTCTGCGCCAGTCTCACGAACGATAGCTTCAATGATCAAGTTTTTTGTGTCGCGGTCTTCAGACGCAACTTTCACTTTGATCAGCTCGTGGTGGTTAAGGGCAATTTCGATTTCCGCTAGAACAGCTTCAGTTAGTCCGTTAGCGCCCATAAGCACAACAGGTTTTAGACTGTGCGCTAGGCCTTTTAGATGCTGCTTTTGTTTAGTGCTTAAGTTCATTACGCGGCCAATTTTCTTTAATATAAGGGTTGAAAAATACCATTTTAACGCCATCTAACCCTGAAGACTATAATTTATTAGGTTAGTTGTTCCCTCTAGCTATTAGGAAACCAATGAGTAAACAGAAACACTCGGCCAGTTCTGGTCGCTGGTTGAAAGAGCATTTTGATGATAAGTACGCTAACGAAGCGAGAAAAAAAGGCTATCGTTCACGCGCTTATTTCAAAATTGAAGAGATCCAAACCAAGGATAAACTGCTAAAACCAGGCATGACAGTTGTCGATCTTGGCGCAGCTCCGGGCGGTTGGTCTCAATATGCTGCTAAGATAATAGGTGAAGAAGGACAGATCATAGCATGTGACCTACTTCCTATGGACCCAATTGCTGGCGTAAGCTTTTTACAAGGTGATTTCCGTGATGAAGCGGTACTTGAAGCATTACTTGAACGTATACAACCTTCAATGGTGGACGTCGTAATGTCGGATATGGCACCAAACATTGCTGGCAATAACTCTGTCGATCAGCCGCGTGCTATGTATTTAGTTGAATTGGCTTTAGATATGTGTCGACAAGTTCTAGCACCTAATGGTAGCTTTGTTGTAAAGGTTTTCCAGGGTGAAGGCTTCGATCAATTTGTGAAAGAAGCTCGTAACATGTTTAAAGCTGTGAAAATCCGAAAACCCGACTCATCGAGAGCTCGCTCACGAGAAGTCTTTGTTGTAGCCACTGGTTACAAAGGTTAACTATTTTGGCCTCTAATGGCCGAGTTAACACTATAGCTACAGGTTATAAACTGTAGTACCCTACCTTTAATTACAATTAGTTATCGAGAGGCTGACACCTTGAGTGACATGGCAAAAAATTTAATTCTGTGGCTTGTTATCGCTGTCGTATTGATGTCGGTTTTCCAGAGCTTTGGCCCTGGAGAGAGCAATGGCAGAGCGGTGGATTACACCACGTTTGTACAGGAAGTTGGCCAAGGCCAGATTCAGGAAGCAACTTTTAAAGACGGTGAGATTAGTTTCACTCGTCGTGGCGGCGGCGCGCGTTATGTTACTTACATGCCAGTCTACGACCAAAAGCTCCTTGATGACCTAATTAACCAGAATGTGAAAGTACAAGGCACACCTCCTGAAGAGCAAAGCCTACTAGGTACTATCTTTATTTCTTGGTTCCCTATGATCTTACTGATTGGTGTATGGATTTTCTTCATGCGTCAAATGCAAGGCGGCGGTGGTAAAGGCGCTATGTCTTTCGGTAAGAGCAAAGCTCGAATGATGAGCGAAGAACAAATTAAGACCACTTTTGCTGATGTAGCAGGCTGTGACGAAGCAAAAGAAGATGTAAAAGAGCTAGTGGACTACCTACGTGATCCAAGCCGCTTCCAGAAACTGGGCGGTAAGATTCCAACGGGTGTGCTAATGGTTGGTCCTCCTGGTACCGGTAAAACGCTACTTGCAAAAGCGATTGCAGGTGAAGCGAAAGTACCATTCTTTACTATTTCAGGTTCTGACTTCGTTGAAATGTTTGTTGGTGTTGGTGCATCTCGTGTGCGTGACATGTTCGAACAGGCGAAGAAAGCGGCACCTTGTATTATCTTCATCGATGAAATTGATGCGGTAGGTCGTCAGCGTGGTGCTGGTGTTGGTGGTGGTCATGATGAACGTGAACAAACACTGAACCAAATGCTGGTTGAGATGGATGGTTTCGAAGGTAACGAAGGTATTATCGTTATCGCCGCGACTAACCGTCCTGACGTACTTGACCCTGCACTATTGCGTCCGGGCCGTTTTGACCGTCAAGTCGTGGTTGGTCTACCAGATGTACGTGGTCGTGAACAGATTCTTAAAGTACACATGCGTAAAGTTCCTCTATCAGGTGACGTAGAGCCATCTCTAATCGCACGTGGTACACCTGGTTTCTCTGGTGCAGACCTAGCGAACCTAGTGAATGAGGCGGCATTGTTCGCGGCTCGCGGTAACAAGCGCAACGTATCTATGGTTGAGTTTGAACTGGCTAAAGACAAGATCATGATGGGTGCAGAGCGCCGTTCTATGGTGATGTCTGAAGAGACTAAAGAATCCACAGCGTACCACGAAGCAGGTCACGCAATTGTTGGTCGTCTAGTTCCAGAGCACGATCCTGTATACAAGGTGTCGATCATTCCACGTGGCCGTGCGCTAGGTGTGACTATGTATCTTCCTGAGCAAGACCGCGTAAGCATGTCTCGCCAACATCTTGAGTCTATGGTTTCAAGCCTATACGGTGGTCGTCTTGCTGAAGAGCTAATCTACGGTGCAGACAAAGTATCAACGGGTGCTTCAAACGATATTGAACGTGCGACGGATATTGCGCGCAAGATGGTGACTCAATGGGGCTTCTCTGAAAAGCTTGGTCCTCTTCTTTACGCAGAAGAAGAAGGTGAAGTATTCCTAGGCCGTAGCGTGACACAGACTAAACATATGTCTGATGACACTGCAAAGCTAATCGACACAGAGATTCGTCAAATCATCGACCGCAACTACGCTCGTGCTCGACAGATCCTTGAAGATAACATGGATATCATGCACGCAATGAAAGATGCGCTGATGAAGTACGAAACGATCGATGCTGGTCAAATTGATGACCTAATGGCACGTAAAGACGATATTCGTGAACCAGCTGGTTGGGGCGATAACGCCAACAAACCTGAAGAAAAGCCAGAAATGAAAGCTGAAGAAGCATCTTCAGAGCAGGCGGCTGATAAACCAGCAGAAGAAAAAGTAGCTTCTGAGGAAACAACCACTGAAGCGCCAGAGAAAAAAGACTCTGAGTAATTATTGCTTAAGGAGAAACCCCGGGGAAACTCGGGGTTTTTGCATTTATCATGATCTTGAAAGCCAATCATAAATCTCTCGATTTATCCCAGCCCCAAGTGATGGGGATTCTTAACGTTACACCTGATTCATTCTCTGATGGTGGTAAGTTTGACACATTAGATAATGCACTTACGCAGGCTAAACGTATGATTGAAGCCGGTGTGACCATTATCGATATCGGTGGTGAGTCGACGCGTCCAGGGGCTCCAGATGTTGCGTTAGAAGAAGAGCTACAACGTGTCATTCCGGTTATTACTGCTATTCGCCAACATTGTGATGTGTGGATTTCGATTGATACCAGCAAAGCAGAGGTGATGCGCCAAGCTATCCTAGCGGGAGCTGATATCATTAATGATGTTCGTGCACTGCAAGAACCGGGCGCATTAGAAGTAGCAGCGCAAGCGGGTCTACCGATTTGTTTAATGCATATGCAAGGTCAGCCTCGCACTATGCAAGCAAACCCTCACTACGAAGACTTAGTTAAAGAAGTCGGGGAGTTTTTGCAAGAACGTATTGAAGCTTGTGAGAAAGTTGGTATTCAACGCGAACAGCTGATTCTCGATCCCGGTTTTGGTTTTGGCAAAACGCTAGAACATAACTATCATATGCTTTCTCATCTTGAAGAGTTCCATCAGTTTGGCCTACCAATTCTTGCTGGTATGTCACGTAAATCGATGCTGTTTAAGTTACTTGATAAAGCCCCTGCAGAATGTGTCGCTGCCAGTGTCAGCTGTGCAACGATTGCTGCGATGAAGGGCGCACAAATTATTCGTGTTCACGATTTTGAACAAACGCTTGATGCTATGAAAATTGTCTCAATGGTCAAAGCAAACCATTGAGAATTATAAAAATATAAAGGAATAACCATGTCAGATAAGAGACGTTATTTTGGTACCGATGGTGTCCGTGGCAAAGTAGGCCAATACCCTATTACTCCTGATTTTGTCTTGAAGTTAGGTTGGGCTGCAGGCCGAGTGCTAGCGAAGCAAGGCACTAAGAAAGTGATCATTGGTAAAGATACCCGTATTTCAGGTTATATGCTGGAGTCAGCGCTAGAAGCTGGACTTGCGGCTGCCGGTTTGAAAGCGACTTTTACTGGCCCAATGCCAACGCCTGCTGTTGCTTATCTAACACAGACATTTCGAGCTGAAGCTGGCATTGTTATCTCAGCATCACACAACCCGTACTACGATAATGGCATCAAATTTTTCTCATCTGAAGGCACCAAACTACCGGATGATATTGAGTTAGCGATTGAAGCTGAGCTAGATAAAGATATTGAGTGTGTTGAGTCATCACTGCTTGGTAAAGCGACGCGACTTAACGATGCTGCGGGTCGTTACATTGAATTCTGTAAGAGTACTTTTCCAACAGAGTTAAGCCTAGCAGGTCAAAAAATTGTGGTCGATTGTGCACATGGCGCGACTTACCATATTGCTCCTGCGGTATTTAGCGAGCTAGGGGCAGAAGTGGTTGCCATGGGTATTGAGCCAAATGGTACTAACATCAACCATGAAGTTGGCGCTACCGATGTTCGTGCGCTACAAAAGCGTGTCGTTGAAGAAGGTGCTGCTCTTGGTCTAGCTTTTGATGGTGATGGCGATCGAATCATCATGGTCGATCACTTAGGCAATAAGATCGACGGTGACCAAATTGCTTATATTATCGCTCGTGATGCGCTACGTCGCGGTGAGCTAAAAGGCGGTGTCGTTGGCACATTGATGACTAACCTAGGTATGGAAAATGGCCTTAAGCAGCTGGGAATTCCATTTGTTCGTGCCGCTGTTGGTGACCGTTATGTGATGGAGCAATTGCTGGCGAAAGGTTGGAAGATCGGTGCAGAAAACTCAGGTCACGTTATTCTATTAGACAAAGTAACCACAGGTGACGCAATTGTAGCTGCACTGCAAGTACTTGCTTCTGTCGTCGGCAGCGATATGTCTCTGCATGACTTATCACAAGGCATGACACTCTACCCGCAGGTGCTAGAAAACGTTCGATTTGAAGGTGATTCAAACCCACTTGAAGCGGTGGCCGTAAAACAAGCGACGGCGGAAGTAGAAGCTGAGCTAGGTGATAAAGGCCGAGTGCTATTACGTAAATCAGGTACTGAGCCACTGATTCGTGTCATGGTGGAAGGACAAGATGGTGAACTTGTTCAAGCTTCAGCACTTAAGATTGCTGATGCAGTAAAAGCGAGCTTCTAACAGTAAACGCTAACTTTGATGAAAGAAGCCACCTGACGAGGTGGCTTTTTATATCTAAATCGTTACTTTTCTTCTGTACGCTTTTTGCCCCAAACTTCAATCTTTGCTTTTTTGCTTAAGCCGACTGCGCTGAGCGTGTTGCTGCCCCAGCTATCATAAGTCATATCGAGTTTTTTAAACTTGGCCTTTTCGTCACCCGGTAAAGTCCATGCTCGAGTCGACATGCCTTTGGTCAAGGTCCCCATTGTTTTAAGCTCTTTAATGCTACCATCCGACATAGTGACTACCAGCTCTTTAAGGTTTAGTGTGCCTTGAACAACTTTGATTTTTAACTTACTGAAGTTTCGTTCACTGATATAGGCTAAAGGCTCAACCGTATCAGTCTCAGCTTTATAGTTAACGACTTTATCGCTGATTAATACCCAACCATCGGCCTCTTTAGCGAAACTGTGCGGAGCAAAAAATAGAACCAGTGATGACAGTAAAATAGTGATGATTTGTTTCATGTTACCTCTACGTTTTATGTTAGGATTGCCTCGTTTAACTTAGTGATGATTCCTTATGCCACACCACGAGATACAGTATTTACAAGAAATGGGAATTCAGTATTACCAGCTGAACCACCCAGAAAGGCTGCAAGGCTATCAATCGCCAAATTTAGTATTGCAAGAGTCGTGTAAACTTTTGCTGGTATCTCCCCAATATCCGAAAAAAGAGACAGCTTTAATGTTTGAGCGGGTCTTAAAAAGTATCAAATTGGACTTATCACAGGCGTTACATATCTACCCAGAGCAGCTGGCTCAACTCGAGCAGCCTTTTAATGGCTGGATTTGGTTCGCTGGCTGTGAAGCGCCGTCGCAAGTTTCAGGACAGGTGTTAACGTCTCCTTTGCTCAGTGATATTGATGGCAACAACGAGCAACGTCGCGCTCTTTGGCAACAAATTTGTTCATACCAATAATGAAAAATTCAATCCTTCCTCTAGAAAATGTTCACTTAGACAGCGTGCTCCGTATTGAGCGCGCAGCACATACTCATCCTTGGTCAGAAAATCTGATTCGCGACGTAAACAGTCGCGGTGCCAGTCACCATGTATTACTGCAAGATGACAAGGTAGTCGGGTACTTTTACGCTCAGAACATTGTCGGTGAAGTGACTTTGCTTAATATTGCGGTTGATCCGAATGAGCAGGGCAAAGGCTATGGTAAGCAGCTGATTGAAGGCTTCCTAACAATGTGTGAGCAGGCGAAAGCAGATAGTGCGTGGCTTGAGGTGAGAGAAAGTAATATGCGCGCTGCAGCTCTGTATGAGGCGGTAGGCTTTAATGAAGTCGATCGACGCATCAACTATTACCCGACGAGTGCAGGTAAAGAGGATGCGATTATCATGAGCTATATCTTTTTCTAAACTACTTCTGCACTGCTTTTATCACTGTTGGCTCATCGACTGGATAGAAGTTCTTTTCAAATCGCGCAGTCAACTCGGCAACGGGAAGAGGCTTATCAAATAAGTAGCCTTGGAATTGGTCACAGCCGAGTTGTTTTAGTGCTTTCAGTTCATATGCATCTTCGACACCTTCCGCAATCACTTCTAGATTGAGTCTTTTGGCCGTCATAATGATGGTATCCACGATCGCTTGGTCACTCTCATCTAAGTGAAGTTGAGTGACGAAAGATCGATCGATTTTCAATACATCGACATTTAGGTGCTTGAGGTAACGCAGCGATGAATATCCAGTACCAAAATCGTCGATAGAGGTCTTTAAGTTGTGTTGCTTAAGCTCCTTCATCTTTTGCACAGTCCCTTCGACATTTTCTAATAGCAAGTTCTCGGTAATTTCGAGTTCAATATGCTCACCACTAATATCGGCCTGCGCCATTGAATCAATGACATGTTCCACAAACGAGCTCTGTGAAAATTGCAAAGGGCTAATATTGATCGCTAAGCGACGGAAGGTGTTGGGTAGCACGTCTTGTTTCTTCCAAGAGGCATATTGATAACAGGCTTGTTCAATAATCCAGTTACCGATTTGCAGTATCTGACCTGTCTCCTCTGCAATAGGCATGAATACTCCAGGAGGTAATAGTCCTTTCTCTGGATGATTCCAACGGATCAGAGCCTCCACACCAATGATATGGTGTTTGTCATCCACCTGAGGTTGATAGTAGAGTTCTAGCTGACCTTTATTAATTGCTTCATGCAGTCCTTTCTCTATTTCTAAGAATGACTCTACTTGAGCTTGCATCTCAGGTTCATAGAACATGTACTTATTACGACCTGCCACTTTTGCTCGATAGAGGGCCGTATCCGCTTGGCGAAGCACATCAATATTGGTGCCACCAACAGAAGGGAAAACAGCGATACCAACACTGACCGTACAATAAAGCTGATGATCATCAATCGAATAAGGGTTGGATATAAGAGCCAGTAACTGTTGAGCCAGCTCATGGGCTTTATTGATCGATGTGTTGGGAAGGAGTATGGCAAACTCGTCACCACCGATGCGAGCGGCAGTAAATTCTTCTTGTAGCCAGGCTTCTACGCGCATTGAAATCGCTTTTATCAAGTGGTCACCAATGGTGTGTCCAAGAGAATCATTGATGGTTTTAAAACGGTCTAAATCGAGATAAAAGAGTGCCCCGGCTTGATTGTCCTTGTTGGCGTGAATAATGGCTTCTTCTAGCATTTGTAGTAACAGGCTGCGGTTTGCTAAGCCTGTTAAGGAGTCATAGTAAGCAAGTTGATTGAGTTTAACCTCTGCGGCCTCTCTGTCTTTCCAAAGGGTATGGAAAGTTTTTGCGAGGTGGCCGAGCTCATCGTCGCGATACTGTGTCGGAGGTGGGAGTACACTGTCTTTATGCTGTAGCGAACGCACCCAGTCTATCAGTGTGACTAATGGTTTTGACAGTTTTTGATAAAAGAACATCAACAAAATCGAAGTCAGCAGGATATTCCGGAACAGATCAAAGAGAAGAATCTGAGTTGTCTTAGCAATAAAGTCTTTAGCGATATAAGCTCCGTTCACCGAAAAGCTTAAAGTACCAACTACTACATGAGAATTAGGTTGGTGCAGGTCTGTTTTGTAAATAGGTGTTGTTGGAGTTAAGTAACTGGAGAGTGCTTCGGTAAAATCACCTTGCTGTGAAATATTTTTTTCCCGTTCAGTCAGGGTGTCACCAAAGTCGTCAATAATCTGAACTTTATAGATAGCATTATCCATCATTAAGCTAGATGCGACCTGCTCTGCGAGGAGTTGATTTAAGTGATACGCAGATTGGCTTGCATTAGAGTAATTTTGCAATAGCTTAAATTGATAGTGTTCTTCAATGCGCTTTTGCTCCTGATGGAGGTCCACCAAAATATGATAAAAGCTAAAACAGACCCCTAGAATCACCGATACGAGGAAAACTGTTTTTGCTTGTCGAAAAGCGAGTGAGTTAATTTTTTTGCTTTCTGGCATAGTTGAGATAAGTTCCTTCTACTTCTTTAGTTATAGCCCATATTTATTGATATTTTAATTTGTAGTGGAATAGAAACTCTTTTTACGTCATTTTCATTGATGAAGTTGCCCCTTAAGTGAATATAAGCGAAAATACCGCGCAAAATTGAATCGAACCGCTAGAGCTAGAGTTATGACTCGCTCAATATAGCTCACAGACAGAAGAAGACCCCTTTCATGTCAAATACTCCTTTTCTTGGTGAAGTTTCTAAACGTAGAACTTTCGCTATTATCTCGCACCCAGATGCGGGTAAAACCACCATTACAGAAAAAGTACTGTTATTCGGAAACGCAATCCAAAAAGCAGGTACAGTAAAAGGTCGTGGCTCTGCTCAACATGCGAAATCTGACTGGATGGAGATGGAGAAAGAGCGTGGCATCTCGGTAACGACCTCTGTGATGCAGTTCCCTTACAATGACTGTCTCGTAAACTTACTCGATACCCCAGGACACGAAGACTTCTCGGAAGATACTTACCGCACCCTGACAGCGGTAGACTCATGTCTAATGGTTATCGATGCAGCGAAAGGTGTCGAGGATCGTACTCGTAAACTAATGGAAGTAACGCGCTTACGTGATACTCCAATCGTGACCTTCATGAACAAATTGGATCGTGATGTACGTGACCCAATGGAAGTGCTTGATGAAGTTGAAAGTGAGCTAGGGATGGCGTGTGCGCCAATTTCATGGCCTATTGGCTGTGGTAAAGAGTTCAAAGGTGTTTACCATATTCACCGTGATGAAACGATTTTGTACGAATCAGGCCACGGTCACGAAATCCAAGAAGTACGCATCATCAAAGGTCTAGATAACCCAGAGCTTGATGAAAAAGTCGGTGCAGATCTCGCGGAAAGTGTTCGTGAAGAACTTGAACTTGTAATGGGCGCTTGTCCTGAGTTTGACCACGAACTGTTCTTAGCGGGTGAACTGACGCCAGTATATTTTGGTACCGCATTAGGTAACTTTGGTGTTGATCACATGCTTGATGGCTTAACTAAATGGGCTCCTGCGCCGAAAGCGCGTCAAGCGGTAGAACGTGACGTAGAAGCAACAGAAGACAAGTTTTCTGGCTTTGTATTTAAGATCCAAGCAAACATGGATCCTAAACACCGTGACCGTATTGCTTTCATGCGTATTGTGTCGGGTACTTACACCCAAGGCATGAAAATGAACCACGTTCGTACTGGTAAAAACGTCAGTATTTCTGATGCGGTAACCTTTATGGCAGGCGACCGTTCTCGTGCTGAGAATGCTTACGCAGGTGACATCATTGGTCTGCATAACCACGGTACGATTCAGATTGGTGATACCTTTACTCAAGGTGAAGCTCTAAAGTTCTCTGGTATACCAAACTTTGCTCCTGAGCTATTCCGTCGCATCCGACTAAAAGATCCATTGAAGCAGAAGCAGCTACTAAAAGGTCTGGTTCAGCTTTCTGAAGAAGGTGCAGTGCAAGTATTCCGTCCGCTACAAAACAATGACCTTATCGTTGGCGCAGTAGGTGTTCTTCAGTTTGATGTGGTTGTTGCACGTCTAAAAGCGGAATATAACGTAGAAGCTATCTATGAAGGTGTTAACGTAGCGACAGCTCGTTGGGTAGAGTGTTCAGATGGTAAGAAGCTAGATGACTTCCAACGTAAGAACCAAACTAACCTAGCACTGGATGGTGGTGACAACTTGACGTACATCGCGCCAACTATGGTGAATTTGAATCTGGCGAAAGAGCGTTTTCCAGATGTGGAGTTCCGCGCGACTCGCGAACACTAATCTTCTTCGCCTTTGCTGCGATAGCGGCGTTGACTGCGTAAACTCACCTTAGTCACGTAGCGTACTACGCTCCCAAGGCTGAGTTTACTTGTCGCCTTGCTCTCACAACAAACGCTTTGAAGATGGCACGTGAGTATGTTCTTGGGGATGAATTTGCTGGTTGCCTTGTTCTCGCAGCAAGTACTTTGAAGAACCGTGTCTGAAATACCGCCTGATTAGGGCGGTATTTTTTTTGGTTGTCATTCCTCAGAACGACGAAGGAGAGAGTAAGGAATCTCTTAAAGCGAGTTGTGAATTAGATGAGCTTTACCGTGTGGTCTGTACAAAAAAGAAAGGGTTGATGCTTTCACATCAACCCTTACCAATCTTATTTAAATCAAAAGATTACTTTTTCTTCTTCGCGACTTTTTTCTTACCTTTAACGGCAGCTTTCTTTTTATCGTCTTTTTTCTTGTTCTTTTTCTTAAACACAGGCTTTTTGTGTTTAGGACGCATCTCTTTGATAAAGCGCTCTTTGATCTCTTCTTTTACGTAGCGAGCAACGCGATCTAGCATTGGTTGGTCGTGCGCTTCAACAAGAGATACGGCATTACCTTTTTTACCAGCGCGGGCAGTGCGACCAATTCGGTGCAAATAAACGTCCGCACTACGAGGCATGTCGTAGTTGATCACATGGCTAACATCAGGAAGGTCGATACCACGTGCAGCAACGTCGGTTGCTAGTAGTACGTTCACTGTACCATCACGGAAACGGGCGATAGCGTTATTACGACGATCCTGTGGCATTTCGCCTTGAATCCAAGCACAAGGAATTTGCGCTTTTTCAAGTTCAGCACGAAGTTCAGCAAGACGCTCACGAGTTTTTAAGAACACAATTGAGCGCTCAGCTTGATCAGTAATGATCTTTTTAAGCAGCTCAAGTTTATGGTTCATATCATCTGCACGGTGGTACCACTGTGCAATTTTCTTACGCTCACGACGAGATGGTTCTGCGTCAATTTCTGCAGGCTCTTTTAGTAGGTCAGCGGTGAAGCCTTCTACACCTTTACCTTCTAGGGTTGCAGAGAATAGCAATGTCTGTTTACGCCAGCGACATTCTGTAGAAAGACGATCAACTGTTGGACCAAAGCCCATATCTAGCATGCGGTCAGCTTCATCAAGGATTAGCCACTCAATCGCACGACAGTCAAAACGTTCTGCGTTTATGTATTCCATCAAGCGCCCCGGTGTCGCTACGACGATATCTTGGGTTTTGCCTAAGATATCAGCGTGTTCTTGGTACTGAACACCACCAGTGATAGTAAAGATGTTGAGCTTAGTATGCTTTGCTAGGGCACGTGCTTGGTCTGCAACCTGCATCGCTAACTCACGTGTTGGAGTCAGGATCAGCACACGAGCTGGTCCCGGCTTACGACGAGGAAAATCTTGCAAATATTGCAGTGCAGGCAATGCAAATGCAGCGGTCTTTCCCGTACCTGTTGGGGCAGAAGCCAAGATATCTCGGCCATCTAACGCTTGCGGAATGGCTTCAGCCTGAATTTGTGTTGGGCGGTCATAACCCATTTCTTCAATGGCGAGGAGTAGGTTAGGGTCTAGCTCCAATTCAGCGAAATTTCTGATCACTATAAGGTCTCCACAAGCGAGTTGGTGTGAGCATTAAATTTAAGGGGTCGTATTATAGAGTGTTCGGTGATAAGGATCACACCTTATTTTCTACATCTTTAGATAAAATCCCTTTGTTAGCTGGATAAAGTCATCGCTATAGCCACCACTCTCATGAATGGTCATTGTTGAATACTCCTCCGTAGTAGGCACTTTACCTAATTGAATCAGTAATCTAGATACCTCTTTGCGCTCAGTTGGCTTAACTTGGCAAAGACGTTGTAGTGACCAACCTTGCTGCTTGGCTAAGACGATAAATGCTTCCCCTTCAACTTTGGGTAGTACAAAGCTAGCGTAACCTTGATCAGTTAATAGATCCCAACAACGCTTGAGTAAGTCTTGATGGCTTAGGCTACATGTATGTCTTGCGGTTGCTCGGCTGATATTTTGCGCTTGTTCGCCACTATTAAAGTAAGGCGGATTACAGATAATGCAATCAAACCGATTAGGGAATAAGTGGGTCAATACATCCCCTGAGTGCAGCTTGATGCGAGCATACCAAGGAGAATGGGTAAAATTGTATTGCGCCGCTTCCACAGCATGGCGGTCTATCTCAATTGCATCAATATTTAAAGATAGGTTACGCTGGGCACACATCAGACTCAGTAGCCCAGTACCAGTACCAATGTCGAGTAAGGTTTTAGAACTCTTTAGTTCAGCCCATGCACCCAATAGCACTCCATCGGTGCTGACAGGCATCCCCGAGTATCCTCCCGAGACGCTAAATTGTTTAAATTCAAAACTTTTTGTCTTTTTCATAAAAAATTATGTTTATCGGCTAATGTTCGATTTTTAAGTTAAATGATCTGTTGTTAATTAATAGTTTGGTTTTTTATTCTAATTGTTTTCTTTTTGTAATGTGTATTGTTTAGTTAATTGGCCTGGCTATCCTTTCTGTCCTAGTGATATATGCTGTGTTTATATCGATCTTTTGAATTTATGTGGCGTTTTTAGTCGATGACTTGCTACTGAATAAGGATTTCGTCATTATGCGCGCCTAAATTTTATAGAGTGGACATTGTTTTGTACTACTCAACAAACACAACATCGATTAAATAATAGTGAAAGGGTCTACAGTGAATCAGACTTTAAAATTAACAGATATTATTGCGGTAGGCTTTATGCTTTTCGCATTCTTTTTAGGTGCAGGTAACATCATATTCCCTCCATTGGCAGGTCAGCTTGCTGGTGAGAACTTAATGCCGGCGATGACTGGTTTCCTTTTAACTGCAGTAGGTCTTCCTTTAGTTACAATCGTTGCTATTGCAGTTGCTGGTGGTTCTTGGGAGCACCTAACTAAAGATCTACCTAAGCGTGCGGCTATGATTATGGCGGTATTGATCTTTATCATCATTGGTCCCGCATTTGCAGCGCCACGTACCGGCCTTGTTGCGTACGAGATGGCGGTAAAACCATTCTTTATCGATGCGGCTCAATCACATTTAACTATTTTCTCGATTCTGTTCTTTGCAGTAGCGATGTTCTTTGCATGGTCTCAAGGCAAATTGATCGATGTTATTGGTAAGGTGCTGACACCAGCGCTGTTCATCGGCCTGATCATTCTGGCAGTGGCGGTATTTATTGATCCTCAAGGTGAGATTGTTGCAGCGCATGGTGAGTATCTTACTCATCCACTACAGAAAGGTTTCCTTGAAGGCTACAACACCATGGATACGTTTGGTTCCTTGATGTTTGGTGTCCTAATTGTTGATGCATTACGCCAAAAAGGTATCACAGAGCAAAAAGCAACAGCAAAGTACCTGATCAGTTCTGCGTGTATTGCTGCTGCGGGTCTCGCGTTCGTCTACATTTCACTATTCTACCTTGGTGCGACAAGTTCAGTTGTGGCAGCAGGTGCGGATAATGGTGGTGTGGTACTGAGTCTTTATGTTCAGTCTCTATTTGGTCCATACGGTCAAATCGTACTGTCTGTAATTGTACTGCTAGCGTGTCTAACGACAGCGATTGGCCTTATCTCAGCATGTTCTGATTACTTTAGCTCGCTAACGCCAATGTCTTACAAGACTTGGGTCATCATTAATGGTGTAGCATGTGCGACGGTAGCAAACGTAGGTCTATCTCAACTGATTGCATTGTCTGTTCCAGTTCTATTTGCACTTTACCCAGTGGCGATTGCTTTGGTTGCACTGACGTTCATTCGTAAGAAGCTGCCAAATCCAAAAGCGGCGTATCGCGTGGTTATTCTCGTATCACTGCTATTTGCTCTTATCGATGCGGTAAAAGTAGCGGGTGTGGATGTGTCTGCACTGAACATGCTACCTCTGTTTGATATTGGCATGGGCTGGCTACTACCGACAGTTGTGGCAATGATTGCGATGTTTTTTGTTGGTAAATCTGAGCAACCAGAGCTAACAGAAGAAACGGCATAGTCAATCAGTAAAGCTGAATCAAAGATCCCCTGTCGCGTAAGGCGTGGCAGGGGATTTTTTATATCGGTGGATTTTTATTCAGCTCTAAAAAATTTCTGTATCTTCATCACACTTTTGAGTACAATTCTTCGGTTAAATTCTACTCATAAATGTTGAGCAAACATGTTTGAAATCAATCCTATTAAAAACCGCCTAAAGGACGTGTCTGAGCGCACAAATGTCCTGAGGGGGTACCTTTGACTATGACGCTAAACAAGAGCGTCTAGAAGAAGTCAACGCAGAACTAGAACAACCGGATGTATGGAACGAGCCTGAACGTGCACAAGCGCTAGGTAAAGAACGTTCTGCATTAGAAGCGGTTGTAGAAACGATTGATCAACTTGAGCAAGGTGTTGAAGACGTTGATGGTCTTTTAGAGCTTGCGGTTGAAGAAGAAGATCAAGAAACGTTTGACGAAATCGAACCGGAACTGGCAGAGCTAGAAGCAAAGCTAGAGAAACTTGAATTCCGCCGTATGTTCTCAGGCGACCACGATGCATCAGACTGCTATATCGATTTGCAGTCAGGTTCAGGTGGTACTGAGGCGCAAGACTGGACTTCAATGATGCTACGTATGTACCTTCGTTGGGCTGAAGCAAAAGGCTTTAAGACCGAGGTTATCGAAGTATCAGAAGGTGAAGTTGCAGGCCTTAAAGGCGCAACGGTTAAGATTTCTGGCGAATACGCTTACGGTTGGCTACGTACTGAGACTGGTGTCCACCGTCTAGTTCGTAAATCGCCATTTGACTCAAGCGGTCGTCGTCATACTTCGTTTGCTTCTGCGTTTATCTACCCAGAGATTGATGACAACATCGACATCGACATTAACCCTTCTGACCTGCGCATTGACGTATACCGTGCATCAGGTGCGGGTGGTCAGCACGTTAACACCACGGAATCTGCGGTACGTATTACTCACGTTCCAACAAATACTGTGGTTCAATGTCAGAATGATCGTTCTCAGCATAAGAACAAAGACCAAGCGATGAAGCAGCTTCGTGCAAAACTGTTTGAATTAGAGATTCAAAAGCAGAACGCAGAGAAGCAAGCCAATGAAGATGCGAAATCTGACATCGGTTGGGGTAGCCAAATCCGCTCTTACGTACTTGATGACTCGCGCATCAAAGATCTCCGTACTGGCGTAGAAAACCGCAACACTCAAGCGGTTCTAGACGGCGACCTAGACAAATTTATCGAAGCTAGCCTGAAATCAGGTCTATAAGCTTTTCACCGAAAAAACTCTCGTTAATAACGAAAACAGGATACATCGAAAATGACTGATGCTGTTCAAAACGAAAACGTACAAGAAGAAAACAAGCTAATTGCTGAGCGTCGCGCTAAGTTGGATCATATCCGTCAAAGCTGCAAAGCAAATGGCCACCCAAATGATTTCCGTCGTGAGCACCTAGCTGGCGATCTTCAAGCGGAATTCGGTGAAAAGACGAAGGAAGAGCTAGAAGAGCTAAACCACGTAGTTGCAATCGCTGGTCGTGTAATGGCTAAGCGTGGTCCATTCCTAGCTATCCAAGAAACATCTGGCCGTATCCAAGCATACGCTGCAAAAGATGTTCAAAAAGAGCTGAAAGAGAAATACCAAGGCCTAGATATCGGTGACATCATCGGTGTTAAAGGTGCACTTCACAAGTCAGGTAAAGGCGACCTTTACGTGAACATGGAATCATACGAGCTGCTAACGAAAGCACTTCGTCCACTTCCAGAGAAGTTCCACGGTCTAACTGACCAAGAGATGCGTTACCGTCAGCGTTACGTTGACCTAATCGTGAACCAAGATTCACGTGAAGCGTTCATCATCCGTTCTAAGCTTGTATCGGCTATCCGTAACTTCATGAGCTCAAAAGGCTACCTAGAAGTTGAAACGCCAATGATGCACGTGATCCCTGGTGGTGCAACGGCTCGTCCATTCATCACTCACCACAATGCACTAGACATCGACATGTACCTACGTGTTGCACCAGAGCTTTACCTTAAGCGTCTAGTGGTAGGTGGTTTTGACCGTGTATTCGAGATCAACCGTAACTTCCGTAACGAAGGTCTTTCTCCGCGTCACAACCCAGAATTCACAATGATGGAATTCTACCAAGCGTACTCTGACTACAAAGATCTAATGGATCTAACAGAAGAGATGCTAAGCACTGTTGCTATGGATGTTCTAGGTTCAACATCTATGCCTTACGGTGACGAGACGGTTGAGTTTGGTGGTAAGTACGCTCGCATGAGCATGTTTGAAGCAATCAAACACTACAACCCTGAGCACGCTGAAATTCAAGCGCTAACAGAAGAAGATCTGCAAGACCGTGAGAAGATGGTAGCTATCGCGAAATCTGTACATGTGGAAGTAGAAACATTCTGGACATGCGGTCAGCTTCTTGAAGAGATCTTTGGTGAGACAGCTGAACCTCAACTAATCCAACCAACGTTCATCACTGGCTACCCAGCGGATATTTCTCCACTAGCACGTCGTAGCGATGACAACCCATTCTTCACTGACCGTTTCGAGTTCTTTATCGGTGGTCGTGAAGTAGCGAACGGCTTCTCAGAGCTTAACGATGCACAAGACCAAGACGAGCGTTTCAAAGCGCAAGTTAACGCGAAAGATGCTGGTGATGATGAAGCAATGTACTACGATGCAGACTACATCACTGCACTAGAGCACGGTCTACCGCCAACGGCAGGTCAGGGTATCGGTATCGATCGCCTAGCAATGCTATTTACTAACACGCACACAATCCGTGACGTGATTCTATTCCCAGCGATGCGCCCACAAGCATAAGCGAAGAAATAGACGATTTGAAAAGCCACCTTCGGGTGGCTTTTTTGTTGTCTAAGAAATGACACCTTCACGAAATGTCATCCTGTAACCTACTAAAAACCAAAATAAAGTCACAAATTTCTTTGAAACTACTCTCACTATGTATGGAAAAAGTCCGATTCAATCACTAGTCTTATTATTGAGACAGATTCTCTGTTCGAGTCTCTATAATGTAACCTCATAAGTTGTTATGTGTTTTTGTGCGCATATTATTTACGTTATCAATAATAAGGAACTAGCTTCATGGGTAGTCAATTCCGGATGGATTCCGTTCCAGGCTCTTTGGTTGTAGTTGGAGGAACCTATGAGCCCTGGCTTTCAGTCTTAGAGCAAGTGGGTTGGAGATGCACTCAGTGCGGCGATTTGCGCAAAGCAGATGAGCTGTTTATTGAAACGGGTCCTTGTATCGGCATTGTGGATTTGAGCCACGACGAGTTTAGCTTAAACGGAATTGCTAACTTGGTGAGCAAACATAAGCAGGTTCGTTGGTTAGCGTTTATTCGAGAGTCACAACTGAGCTCAGATACTATCTGCCAATTTATCGTCAACTTTTGTATCGACTTTTTCACAGCCCCAATTCCTGATGCGCAGCTATTAAGCACCATTGGTCATCAACTCGGTATGCTTAAGCTAGAGAAAAAAGTCTGGCCTCACTATGGCAATCAAAGTGATATGGGGTTAATTGGTGACTCGATGCCTGTTAAGCGTCTGCGTGACCAAATCAAGCGCATTGGGCCTACAGATGTAAGCATTCTTATTTATGGTGAGAGCGGTACTGGTAAAGAGACGGTTGCTCGTGCGGCTCATCGCACTTCCGCACGTGCCAATAAAGAATTCATCTCGGTTAACTGTCGCGCGATGTCTGAGCGTCGTATCGAAAGTGATCTATTTGGTATTAACCGTGAAGACACATCAGAACCGTCAATCCTAGAAAAAGCGCACGGTGGTACTATTCTGCTCAATGATATTCTTACCCTGCCTAAATCTCAGCAATTTAACTTATTGCGCTTTTTACAAGAGGGCACAGTGGATACTGCATCAGGTCGTAAAGAAGTGGATGTACGCATCCTTGCTGCAAACTCAGCAGACATTGAAAAAGCCCTGATCGATGGTGATTTCAATGAGGAGCTTTATCACTACATCAATGTGCTGAGAATTAATGTCCCGAGCTTGAAAGAGCGAGCAGGAGACATTGTTATCTTAGCCCGTCACTTCTTGCAAGAATATTCCAAAGAGTACAACGCTCAGGCTCGTAGCTTTACAGAAGATGCGGCACGTGCACTGACTCGCCATCATTGGCCTGGTAACGTCCGTGAGTTGATGAACCAAATTAAGCGAGTGGTATTGATGTCAGATAGCGTGATGCTTGATGAGGTCGACCTTGATTTACCGAAACGCAGCGATAGTCGCCGCAGCTTGAAGAACATTCGTGAGCGTAGTGAGAGGGATGCATTGCTGTTGGTTTTGGAATCTCATGCAGGGCAAGTGTCGATGGCGGCCAAAGAGTTGGGTGTATCTCGTGCAACAATGTATCGCTTGTTAAACAAACATAACCTAATCTCAGACATACCAGCCTAGCTGATTGATTTATTGATAAAAAGCCGCGCAATATTTTGCGCGGCTTTTTTATATAGTCAAGATTATCTGTCGGTAATTGGATATTCCTTAGCTAAATATCTTATAGCTAAAACATTGTAAAGGTTAATTTTAGGTAAAAAAATTGTTTTGGAATTTTATGTAATAAAGTGGTTGAAATACCACCTCCAATGCTTAGAATTTAACCATGAGCTCGGGCTCATACCCTCAATTTTATTTGGATTAATACATTAGCTAGGAGGCGCACAATGAAACATATCACTGTTCAATCATTTATCTGTGCGTCTGTCGATCGCTTCATGCCTACCAATGGTACTTCTAAACGTACCACTGCTATGGCCGATCGTAACCTAAACAAACACATGTAATTAATCCGTAACCTCTTTTATTAATTGGCTGCGGAAAAGCAGCGAATTAATGCACCTTTCTGTTTGTATTCGTTGATCTTTTCCCAGCTTGCACTCAACTGGAGAAAACTCATGAGTCATTCTGTATACCTAAAGCTAGCCACCGTCTTAATAAAGGCCGATCTGAAACGTGAAGAACGCGAATGGAAGCGAAAACTACGCCGCAGTGCGTATGACCTTCCATGGAAAAACAAACACTTACTTCGCGATATCGGTTTAGAGCAAGATGGGCGTTCGATTGGTTTTACTGAACCAGATAGCGTCAAAGCTGAGCGTCGTATCCGTCATCTTCGTCGTGTACTCAGTGCGCGAATACTGACGTAAATAAAAGGGGCAGGTTGCTTCACCTGCCCTGAACTCTATTACTGCCTATGATTAACTAGACAGTTTATGGACAAGGATTGGAGTAAGTCGTCCCAATCTCTTGAATTCCTTGAAGCAACTCATCCGTTAATACGACATCTAAACTATCAATATTTGATTTCAGCTGTTCAAGGTTTGTCGCTCCAATGATGTTGGATGCGACAAACGGCCTCTGATTGACGAAAGCTAACGCCATTTGAGCGGGATCTAAGCCATGCTCTTGGGCTAAGTTGACATAAGCTTCGGTTGCTTTAATACCTTGTGGTGTGAAGTAGCGAACAAAGCGTTCAAATAGAGAGCAGCGCGCACCATCGGGGCGAGCTTCATTGAGATATTTGCCACTTAAGCAGCCAAAAGCGAGGGGAGAGTAAGCTAACAGCTGAACTCCTTCATAGTGGCTGACCTCTGATAACCCGACTTCAAAGCTTCGATTGAGTAAATTGTATGGATTCTGAATCGAGACAATTCTAGGTAACTCATGCTTTTCCGCTAGGCGTAATAAGGTCATTAATCCCCAAGGCGTTTCATTCGACACTCCGATATAGCGAACTTTACCCGCTTTGATAAGCTCAGCGAGCGCTTCTAAAGTTTCGATTAGCGTGACTTCTTCTTGTGAGTCAGGGTAAGGGTAATTGAGCTGACCAAAACAGTTGGTTTGACGTTGAGGCCAATGCAATTGATATAAATCGACGTAGTCGGTTTGTAACCGTTTAAGGCTGTCATCAATTGCTAAGTGAATGTTTTTTCTATCCAAGCTCATGTTGTCTCGGATATACGGCACATTACGTGGGCCAGCCACTTTTGTTGCAAGGACAACTTTCTCCCGTTTGCCTGATTTTGCTAGCCAATTACCAATATATTGCTCGGTCAAACCTTGTGTGGTGGCCTTCGGTGGAACCGGGTACATTTCTGCGGTATCAATAAAATTCACACCGCGCTCAAGGGCGTAATCGAGTTGGCTAAATGCTTCTTGCTCTGTGTTCTGCTCACCAAACGTCATCGTGCCAAGACAGATCTTACTTAGCTCAAGAGTCGAGTGAGGTAACTTGTTGTATTGCATCGATCTTCCTTGTTATAGCTTTGAAGTGATACCACTATAGGTGATCTTTATTCGGTTAGAAAAGGTATCAGATAACAAATTCGCAAAATTTGATGAGTTGGCTAATACTGTTTTATGGAGGTGAATTATGCAAAAAAGTCAGTTAGATAAGTGGATCCACGGGCACCATAAAGACAGCTACCAGCCACCGAAGGTATTTGTGATTGGTTGCTCCGATTTATCTCAGTATTTATTAGCCGTCGAATACAAACACAAGCTTGAGCCGGTTAGAGTGGACGATGAGCCCATCCATTTTGATTCGTTGGAACTCGTTAAAGAAGAGCTATTGCGGTTGGGAGTAGAGAGAGCATTTCTGCGTTTGCATAATGCCTATGATGAATTTGGTGTCGGAGATGGACCGTTATACCACGATGTGGAGTTGTCTCTGACGACGCATTAAACATAGTGCTGCTCAAGAATACGAGCAGTAAATTGCGTTCTTAGATAAAACCCTCTAGGTAGGGTTTTTATTGGTTTGCCACTTGCTCCATACGCTTCGGTCAATACTCGGCTGTTGGCCGCTTTGGGGCGCAATTGGAGCATTTCACCATGTCGGGCGTTGATCTGTTCGACACGTCCCAGCACGATCATTTCCATTAGCTCTTCCCAATCTGTTTTTAGCTGCAGTTCTTCTACTTCACTTGGTGACCAAATTAGCGGTGAACCGACGCGGCGTTCTGCTAAGGGAATCTCGCGTTCTCCTTCGACAGGCACCCATAAAACCCGAGACAACTTATTTCTAACGTGACTGGTTTCCCATGTCAGCCCATGGACACCGACTAAAGGGGCAACACAGACAAAGGTGGTTTCCAGAGGCTTTCCTGAATAACTAATAGGGATGGTTTTTAATTCTATTCCTAGCTTCTCAAAGTCTTGAGTTGGTTTACTTCCTGCAGTAGCACCTAAATGCCATTCGAGCAGCTGACCGACCCAGCCCTTATCGCGACGAAGATCTGGTGGAACCTCGACCTTTGCTTCATCTGCGAGTTCTTGAAAGCTAATGCCTGCAATGTTGCTCGCTCGTTCAAGCAGTTCTAGTTCTGATTGCGGTTCTGATTTCATGTGCCGTCGATTTATCTAGGAAGAGAGCGTTATTGTAGCGGAATCTATGCAAAATTCTAATCGGCTAAGATTGATCGTTATGTGCAAAAGATCATCACTCACGGGTTATCCACAGGCTTAACAATAAAATAGTCTATATTTGTTTGCTATGTATAAATTAACAGTGTTTTTGTGGTGATAAAATGCTTGTTTTTTCAAGTTATTATTTGGTCTGTTGTTAGGCAGTGTGGATAAATGCTGTGTTGATTGATCTTTAACCGATCTGTGTGGGGGTTATTATTTTTATAACTTTTCCATCTTATAATGTATCTGTTTATCTGTAATTGTATGTTTTAAAAGATATAATTAAAATTACTTAGTGGTTGTTAATTCACCTAACTCCTAGCGTGCTCGTTTATTGATCACTTTCTCATTGATTCTTCACATAGTTATACACAGAAAAGGTGAATAAATGTGGGCTATGTCTCACATGCGTGTGAGTAACGTCTTATTTGATTAAAAGTTATTCATTATTTAAGAGAAAGGTAATATTTTTTGTGTGAGTCACACTAGTAAGTTTGCTCCTACTGGGGATATGTGGAAAAATCACTGTAATTAAGAATTTATTAGAGGTTGGCCAGTGATAGATGGCGATGGTTACCGCTTAAATGTGGGAATTGTAATCTGTAACAGCCATGGTCAGGTCTTCTGGGCAAAACGATACGGACAACACTCTTGGCAGTTCCCACAAGGTGGAATTGATGAAGGTGAAACCCCCGAACAAGCAATGTACAGGGAGTTATATGAAGAGGTTGGTCTTACTAAGAAAGATGTCAAAATCGTTGCGACAAGTCGTCACTGGTTAAGGTATAAACTACCAAAGCGACTTGTACGTTGGGATTCTAAACCTGTTTGTATCGGCCAAAAACAGAAATGGTTTCTACTGCGCTTGGATTGTGATGAGTCACGGATCAATATGCAGCGAGGTAGTTCCCCTGAATTTGATGGTTGGCGTTGGGTAAGTTACTGGTATCCAGTGCGACAAGTGGTCTCTTTTAAGCGTGATGTATATCGACGCGCAATGAAAGAGTTTGCATCGATGGCGATGCCATTTAAAGAACGCAGAGTCAAAGGTAAACGTAAACACCGAAGAGGATAGACATGCTTTCTCAGCTAAGGGAGATAGTTGAACAAGTATCTAAAGTAGATGAGGTTCATCAAGCTTTAGATATTCTAGTAAAGCAAACATGCAGTGCTATGAACACTGAGTGTTGTACTGTCTATCTTGCCAATGAAGAAATGCAGCGCTTAGAGCTAATGGCGACTCAGGGGCTGCGTTTCAAAGGTGATAAGATCCATATTCGTTTCAGTGAAGGTTTGGTTGGTTTAGTTAAACGTAGTGCTGAACCTTTGAATCTCGCTGAGGCGTCTAAACACCCCAAATTTAAATACTTCTCAGAGCTAGGTGAAGAGATTTACCAAAGCTTTCTCGGTACACCGATTATTTACCGCAAGCAAGTGCTTGGGGTTTTGGTCGTCCAGCAAAAATCACCGCGCTTGTTTAATGAAATGGAAGAGTCCTTTTTGGTGACTCTCGCTGCTCAGCTTGCGGTCATCATCGCTCATGCACAAACCCAAGGCCATTGGCGTTTAGAGAAAAAACAGCAAGCGATCCGTGGTGTACCTGCCTCATCTGGGGTGGCTATTGGCGAGTTGTGGTGGGATGATACTCAACCAGAGCTCTCAAATGTCTATCCCGCTTCCACGCTTGATGTCGAACGTGAACAAGAGTGGTTACTGCTGGCCATTGAAGAGGCGTTGAGCGACTTTCGTCGGATGCGCAAAAAATTAGACAGTGAAATTAACAAAGATGCACTGGCTATTTTTGACCTCTTTACTCACTTACTAAACGACCCGATGCTGCGCAAAGACTTAAAAGCGCAGATTCAAAAAGGGGATCGTGCTGACTGGGCGCTTCGTCAAGTCGTTGAGTCATATTCCAATCGTTTTGCTCGTATGTCGGACGTTTACCTACGTGAACGTGCTCAAGACATTCGTGAGCTAGGCCAGCGCTTATTGTTCTTTTTGCACAATACAGCTCAAGATCGCCAGGTTATTGAAAAGCCAGTTATTCTGGTGGTTCGAGAGTTGACGGCAAGCTTGCTTGCATCGGTACCCAAAGAAAAGCTGCTTGCGGTGATCTCACTTGAAGGCGCGGCCAACTCACATGCCGCAATCTTATCCAGAGCGTTAGGGATTCCTGCTGTTATGGGCGCTAACCTTAATCCTAAAGTGATTAAGGGGAAATTAGGCGTGGTCGATGGCTACAGTGGCAAAATCCTGATTTCACCCAACAAGCAGCTATTGAGAGAGTATCGTTCACTGGCCAATCAAGAGCGTGAGTTAGCCAATAAGGTTAACCAACGCATCGAAGAGCCAGCATTTACTAAAGATGGTGAGCGAGTCGAAGTGATGCTTAATGCTGGCTTGAGCGCTGATGCTAATATTGCTATCAACCAAGGTGTTGATGGGGTGGGATTGTATCGAACGGAAATCTCCTTCTTACTTCAGCACCGCTTTCCATCTGAAGAAGAGCAAACACAGCAATATCAAGCGGTCATGAACAGCTACCCTGATAAAAGGGTGGTGATGCGTACTCTTGATGTTGGTGGCGATAAGGCATTGCCATATCTGCCAATCGAAGAAGACAACCCATTTTTGGGATGGCGAGGTATTCGTTTTACCTTAGATCATCCAGATATCTTCTTGATGCAGATTCGCGCCATGATACGTGCCAGCGCCAGTCATCAAAACTTGAGCATTTTGCTGCCAATGGTTTCAGGTGCGCAGGAACTTGATGATGCAATTGAGCTGATAGAACGCGCTTATGATGAAGTCGTTGTGCTTGACGACCGCGTTCGTATGCCAGAGATTGGCGTGATGATTGAAGTGCCATCGATGATTTACTTGTTGCCATTGATTGCGAGTAAAGTGGATTTTGTGTCAATTGGTACCAATGACTTAACTCAATACCTATTGGCCGTAGATCGTAATAATGCCCGAGTGGCAGATGTTTACGAGTCGATGCATCCTTCCGTGATTATGGCGTTAAGTCATATTCATAACAGCTGTCAGCAGCTGAAGTTACCGGTCTGTATCTGTGGCGAATTAGCCGGTGATCCGATTGGCGCACTACTAATGGTAGGTTTGGGCTACCGTAGCTTGAGTATGAACACCTCAAACGTAGCTAAGGTGAAGTACCTACTTCGCCATTCCAACGTAAGCGAACTTGAAGCGCTTGCTGACAAAGCGCTGATACAGCCTTATGGTCATAACATATATACTATGATGCAGGCATTTTTCGAAGATAAAGGTTTTGCTGGCTTTATCCGTGCTGGTAATAAGTAAGGTTGTTTGTGTTAATTGAATTACTTCTCGCATTTATGGTGCTTGGTGGCATCGTCGGTTTGATGGCTGGGCTGTTGGGCATCGGTGGCGGTTTGATCGTTGTACCCGCGTTATTATTTTTGCTGCCTATGGCTGGGGTTGACCCTGATATTAGTATGCACATTGCTTTGGCGACATCTCTGGCGACCATCATTGCCACCTCGGGTTCATCTGCTTTAAACCACTTCCGACTCGGTAATGTTGATATGTTTGTGGTGAAGTGGCTAATGCCAGGCGTTGTGGTCGGCGGCTTCCTGGGCGCTAAAGTCGCTGAATGGATACCTTCTCAATACTTACCTAAAGTTTTTGGTGTGATTGTCTTATGTCTTGCTGTGCAAATGCTGTTTTCACTTAAAGGCAAGGCATTTAAAACTATGCCTAGTAATGCGGTCACAATGGGAATTGGCACTGGAATTGGTATGATCTCCAGCCTCGCGGGTATCGGTGGCGGCTCTTTGTCTGTGCCTTTTCTTAATCGCCATGGAATTGAGATGCGTAAAGCGGTCGGTTCTTCGTCTGTCTGTGGTTGTATGATTGCGATTTCAGGTATGCTAGGTTTTATTATGCATGGTTATAAGGTTGAGTCTTTACCTGAGTTCAGCATAGGTTATGTATACCTCCCTGCGCTTATCGCCATTGCTTCAACTTCTATGTTGATGACACGAACAGGGGCAAAATTGGCGACATCTTTACCGACTCCAACCTTGAAAAAAATATTTGCACTGTTTTTAATGTGTGTTGCTGGAACTATGTTGCTGTAAGGCACTCTCATCTATACGCTTCATGATTATCTAAACTTAATAAGAGTAAAAGTCCTATGTCTCAGGGATACCTTTCCTTTCCTAATATAGACCCTGTATTAGTCTCTATTGGCCCTCTTTCTATTCGTTGGTACGGGCTGATGTACCTAGTGGGTTTTGCTTTCGCTCTTTGGCTGGCAAACCGACGTGCCGATCAGCCAGATAGTGGTTGGACAAGAGAACAAGTTTCAGACTTGCTTTTTGCTGGCTTTCTAGGCGTAGTGATTGGTGGTCGAGTTGGCTACGTACTGTTCTACAACTTCGAGCTATTCCTACAAGATCCTATTTACCTATTCAAAGTTTGGACGGGTGGTATGTCATTCCATGGCGGATTGCTAGGTGTGATCTCCGCAATGTTTTGGTATGCGCATAAAAATGGCCGCACCTTCTTTGGTGTAGCAGACTTTATCGCCCCGTTAGTACCATTTGGTTTGGGTATGGGGCGCATAGGTAACTTTATGAACGGTGAGCTTTGGGGGCGCGTAACAGACGTTCCTTGGGCACTTGTTTTCCCTAATGGTGGCCCACTACCGCGCCACCCTTCACAACTGTATGAGATGTTCCTCGAAGGGATTGTACTGTTCTTTATCCTCAACTGGTTTATTAAGAAGCCGCGCCCACTTGGTGCTGTATCAGGGTTATTTTTGGCAGGGTATGGTACATTCCGTTTCCTAGTAGAATACGTACGTGAGCCTGACGCTCAGTTAGGGCTGTTCGGTGGATTTATCTCGATGGGACAAATCCTATCTCTACCTATGGTGATCATCGGTATTTTGATGATGGTCTGGGCGTACAAGCGTGGCCACTATAAAGATGAGTTACCGCAATAAATTTAGTAAGGAATTGGTGTGAAACAGTATTTAGATCTCTGTCAGCGTATCGTTGACCAAGGTGAATGGGTAGAAAACGAACGTACAGGCAAACGTTGCCTAACAGTGATTAATGCCGATCTAACTTATGATGTTGCCAACAACCAGTTTCCTTTGGTGACAACCCGTAAGAGCTTTTGGAAAGCAGCGGTTGCAGAGCTACTTGGCTATATTCGTGGTTACGATAATGCGGATGACTTTCGTAAACTAGGTACTAAAACTTGGGATGCCAATGCCAACCTGAATGAAGCATGGTTGAATAACCCTTTTCGTAAGGGTGAAGATGACATGGGGCGCGTGTACGGTGTACAAGGTCGTGCGTGGGCTAAGCCAGATGGCGGTCATATCGATCAGCTACGTAAGATTGTTGATGATCTCACTCGTGGTGTTGATGACCGTGGTGAAATTCTTAATTTCTATAACCCAGGTGAGTTTCATATGGGGTGTCTACGCCCTTGTATGTACAGCCATCACTTTTCGCTATTAGGTGACACTTTGTACTTAAACAGTACTCAGCGCTCATGTGACGTTCCTCTAGGCCTCAACTTTAATATGGTTCAGGTCTACGTGTTTCTCGCGATTATGGCGCAGATCACGGGTAAGAAGCCGGGTCAGGCCTTCCACAAGATTGTTAATGCGCATATCTATGAAGATCAGCTAGAGCTAATGCGTGATGTTCAGCTTAAGCGTGAGCCACTCAAGGCTGCGACTTTCCATATCAATCCTGAGATTAAGTCTCTTGAAGATCTAGAAACTTGGGTAACATTGGATGACTTCTGGGTAGAAGGTTACGAGCACCACGAAGCGATTAAGTATCCGTTCTCAGTGTAACGAATAAGTTTAATTGTCTAAGCCGCCTTTTATAGGCGGCTTTTTTGTGTCTGCAGGAAAGGGCTGCGCTTTGATTGAGGTTAGCTACACCATATTGGGTCATTCCATAAAGTGACGAAGGAGCGAGTAGGGAATCTCCAAAAGCTATCAACTCACTTTCATCCAAACACAAAAAAGCCCGCTACCTAAGCAGCGGGCTTTCATATAGGCGATGGTTTTAGTATTAAGCTGTCAACGCTAGGATTGTGCCTGGCAGTGCAACGAACACTGCTAATAGATAACCAGCAACAACAGCTTTGTTCTTCACTGCCATGTCAGAGATAAGGTCTGCACCTTTCACTGGCAGCTCACGTAGGAATGGAATACCGTAGATGAATACCGTTGCCATGATGTTGAACACTAGGTGCACTAAAGCAATCTGTAGAGCAAATACTGCGAACTCACCAGATACTGCTGTCGCTGCTAGTAGAGCTGTAATACAAGTACCGATGTTTGCACCTAGAGTGAACGGGTAAACGTCACGTACTTTAAGAACGCCCGAACCCACTAGTGGAACCATTAGACTTGTTGTTGTAGAAGAAGACTGAACAAGTACTGTTACTACAGAGCCTGAAACGATGCCGTGAATTGGACCACGACCGATTGCGTTCTTCAGAATTTCACGAGCTCGGCCAACCATTAGGCTCTTCATCAATTTGCCCATCACTGTGATTGCAACGAAGATAGTCGCGATACCCAGAACGATAAGCATGATGCCACCAACTTGGTCACCAAATGTTGCTAACGGTTCTTTTACTGCGCTTACAACTGGTTTAGTAAGAGGCTTAATGAAGTTCAAACCTTTGATACTCATATCACCAGTCGCAAGGAATGGAGAAACTAACCAATGAGAGATCTTATCAAGAATACCAAACATCATTTCGATAGGCAGGAAGATCACTACAGCGAGTAAGTTAAAGAAGTCGTGGATAGTCGCACTTGCAAACGCACGCTTAAACTCTTCTTTACAACGAACGTGACCTAAAGAAACTAGAGTATTAGTTACTGTTGTACCGATGTTTGCACCCATCACCATAGGGATAGCTGTTTCCACCGGAAGACCGCCGGCAACAAGGCCCACGATAATTGAAGTTACTGTACTTGAAGATTGGATTAGCGCCGTTGCGACTAGACCGATCATCAAACCTGCTACTGGGTGAGAAGCAAATTCGAATAGGACTTTAGCTTGATCGCCTGTTGCCCATTTGAAACCGCTGCCTACCATCGATACCGCTAGAAGTAGTAGGTACAACATGAATGCCAAGTTAGCCCAGCGCAACCAACGAGTAGTGCTCGAAATCGGCGCTGCTGAAGTAGTAGCTTGGTTCATAATCATTTTCTCCGTGGACCGTTAATGTCTTTGTTTTGGTCTGTTGTTGAAACTGAGGGCGATGTTAGAGGGGAAATATTTCAGTAATATTACAGTTCTATGTAATGGTTTTATTTTTGCTTGTTTGACGGTTTTTTGCGTGTAATTGGAAATTTACATCGAGATTAAACTATTGAATTTTAATGATTTTGTTGGGTTATTTTGAAAGGAGAAAAGGTGTGACGAGAATCGAAAAAAAACACAAAAAATTTAGCGTAAGTGCAAGTTTATGACAGTGAATTGTCATATTATTAATTCTCGCTTCGGTAAAACTTAGTTAAATCATTATTTAGTCCTAGTTTTGTCGAGTTATTGTTGTCATGGTTTGCTTCTGATATAACCATCGTATTCGCTTAACAAGAGTATCTGTTGATGTCGCACTTAAACTATAACCACCTTTATTACTTTTGGATGGTGTGCAAACAGGGATCAGTCACCAAAGCAGCTGACGCATTATTCCTGACCCCACAAACTGTCACTGGACAGATTAAAGCACTAGAAGAGCGTATGGAGGGGAAGCTTACTAAGCGAAATGGCCGCAGTTTAGAGCCAACAGAGTTGGGGCAACTCGTGTTTAAATATGCTGACCGTATGTTTGGCTTGAGTTATGAGATGCTGGATATTGTCAATTACAGTCAGCGTTCGAATATCCTGTTTGATGTCGGTGTGGCAGATGCGTTATCAAAGCGATTAGTGAGTAAGATCTTAATGACCACAGTGCCGGGTGATAACAGCATTCACCTGCGTTGCTTCGAGTCCACCCACGAAATGCTACTTGAACAGCTTGCTCAACATAAACTAGATATGATCTTATCAGATTGCCCTGTTGATTCGAGTCAGAGCCCTGGCTTATATAGTAAAAAGCTGGGTGAGTCTAACATGAGCTTTTTCTGTTCTGGTAATGTCGACAACGTTAGTTTCCCTGCGATACTAGAGCAGAGAAAATTATTGATCCCAGGTAGCCGAACTGCGATGGGGCGCAAAGTGCTGCAATGGTTTGATCGACAGGGCTTAAAGCCTAATATTTTAGGTGAGTTTGATGACGTCGCATTAATGAAGTCATTCGCCCGTTACCACCATGACGTGATCTTTTTAGCGCCTTCTATATATGTCACAGAGGTTGAGAGTGACCTGCCTTTACAGTTGATCGGCCATATTGAAGAGTTGAAAGAAGAGTACTACGTTATCTTCGCTGAACGAATGATTCAGCACCCTGCTGTAAAGAATGTTTGCGATGCAGACTTCACAACCTTGTTTAATTAAGAACTTTTTTCATTTGAACAAATAGATTAGTTGTAACAATTCGATTAGTATTTGAAATATTCTCGCTAAATTTCATTACTATTTAAATGGTTATTATTCCCGTCGGGGAAAGCGAAACGTAATTCTTGTGGTTAGATTGTTATAGAGGTAGTAGCCGATGAATTTACAAGAGATGGAAAAAAACTCTGCACAGGCGGTAGTACTACTTAAGGCGATGGCAAATGAGCGTCGTCTTCAGATTTTGTGTTTGCTGCATAACCAAGAACTGTCCGTCGGGGAGTTGTGTAGTAAGCTTGAACTAAGTCAATCAGCGCTTTCTCAGCACCTAGCATGGTTAAGGCGTGATGGGTTAGTTCATACTCGAAAAGAAGCGCAGACAGTTTACTACACGCTAAGTAGCGAAGAGGTAAAAGCGATGATTCAATTGCTGCATGATCTATACTGCAGCGAGTAAATACTTCTTTGGTTTGAGTAGAGAACCTGAATTGTAGATATAAAAAAACCGGCGCAAGCCGGTTTTTTCTTTCACTGTATAATCAGAGTTCTAATTAAAGAGCTTTGATTGCAGCAGCGAAACGAGACTTATGACGAGCAGCTTTATTCTTGTGAATAAGGCCTTTAGTTGCCATACGGTCTAGGATTGGTGTAACTGTAGCAAATGCTTCAGTTGCAGCAGCTTTGTCGCCAGCTTCAATAGCAGCAACAGTTTTCTTCATGTAAGTACGCATCATTGAGCGACGGCTAGCGTTGTGCTGACGACGTTTCTCAGCCTGGATAGCGCGCTTCTTAGCAGATTTACTATTTGCCAAGGGTCTAACTCCCAAAAACTTAGTTCAGTGACAATTTAAGGGCGAGGAATATCCCCTATTTGCTCTTAAATGTCAAATAATTTGTGCAAAAACCAATCGAGCCAAACAAATTTTGGAATGAAAGGTCTTCACGGTTAAGATGGCGGGGATTCTAACAGTATTTTTTTTTCAATGCTAATACTAATCTGCTCTGGTTATGACATTCCTAGTGTAAAGTAAGGCAAAATTTTTAAATCCCGAGGTTATTGTGAGTAAACGTCTACTCAAGTCAGGCATGATTGTAAGTGCCATGACATTGATTTCTCGCGTTTTAGGCTTAGTGCGAGACGTAGTTGTTGCCAATTTAATGGGGGCAGGGGCGAGCGCTGATGTCTTCTTCTTTGCTAACAAAATTCCTAACTTTCTGCGTCGTTTATTTGCAGAAGGGGCATTTTCACAAGCCTTTGTTCCAGTATTGACTGAGAGCCATGCGGCCGGGGACATGGACAAAACCCGTGAGCTGATCGCTAGAGCGGCGGGTACCCTTGGGGTGATTGTCTCTATTGTTACCTTACTTGGCGTCTTAGGCTCGGGTGTGGTGACTGCGCTGTTCGGTTTCGGTTGGTTCCTTGACTGGATGAATGGCGGCCCTTCAGCGGAAAAATTTGAGCTCGCGAGTTTTATGCTCAAAATTACTTTCCCGTATTTGTGGTTCATTACCTTTGTCGCTCTATCGGGGGCGATTCTCAATACCATGGGCAAGTTTGCGGTCTCTTCTTTTACGCCTGTCTTCCTTAATGTCATGATCATCTTGTCGGCATGGTATATCGCGCCTCAGTTAGACCAACCAGAAATCGGTCTCTCTATCGGTGTGTTCCTTGGCGGCCTTGTGCAGTTCTTGTTCCAAATTCCTTTCCTTATAAAAGCAGGCGTCATGGTTAGGCCAAAGTGGGGGTGGCGTGATCCTGGCGTTGTAAAAATCCGCACTCTAATGATTCCAGCCCTGTTTGGTGTGTCAGTGAGTCAAATTAACCTTTTGTTTGACACCTTTATTGCCAGTTTCCTACAAACAGGCTCAATCAGTTGGCTTTACTACTCAGACCGCTTATTGGAGTTCCCTCTGGGTCTGTTCGGCATTGCGATTGCGACGGTGATCCTTCCTGCGTTGTCGCGTAAACACGTTGACGCGCAAAGTGATGGTTTCGCCCAGACTATGGACTGGGGCGTACGTATGGTGACGTTGCTTGGTATTCCGGCGATGTTGGGGTTGATGGTTCTCGCTAAACCTATGCTGATGGTGCTATTTATGCGTGGTGAATTTAGCCCGCAAGATGTTCAGTTTGCATCGATGTCTTTGGTTGCGTACGCATCTGGACTATTAAACTTCATGCTGATCAAAGTATTAGCGCCGGGGTATTACTCTCGACAAGACACCAAAACTCCAGTTAAGTACGGCATTATCGCCATGGTCACTAATATGGTGTTCAATGCTATTTTTGCTTGGTTCTATGGTTATGTGGGACTTGCGATCGCGACTGCGCTGTCGGCATTCGTCAATATGTCATTGCTCTATCGTGGGTTGCACCTTTCTGGGGTGTACAAGCTAACGCGTAGAACTGTCTTGTTTATTACCAAATTAGTGATTGCTGGTGGCTTAATGGTCGCTGCTATATTGTGGCAATTAGAAGATATGTCTGTTTGGCTGACTTGGAGCTTTATCGAGCGGGTGACGGGACTGGTGCTGTTGATTGGATTAGGCGCAGCAGCTTATCTTGCGACCTTACTACTTTTAGGTGTTCGGTTAAAAGACTTAAAAGCAGCGACAGAGTGAACCTGATTAGTATATAATCCGTCAGTTTTACGCAACATGACTCTTTTTCGAAGAGTAATTAATACAAAGATAGGTTTTTAGCGGTTTCCAATGGAATTGATCCGAGGCATTCATAACATCAAATCACATCATCAAGGGTGTGTATTGACGATCGGAAACTTCGATGGTGTGCATTTAGGCCACCAAGAAGTATTACGCCAAGTATCTGAACAGGCAAGCGTATTAGGTTTGCCGTCAACGGTGATGACCTTTGACCCTCAGCCTTTGGAACTGTTCGCTAAAGATAAAGCGCCAGCACGTTTAACTCGCTTAAGAGATAAATATGTTCAGTTGAGTAAGCTCAATATTGAAAGGCTGCTTTGTGTTAATTTTAACCATAGGTTTGCTAACCAAAGCGCTGATGAATTTATTAGTGACTTGTTGGTGAAGCGTTTGGGTGTTAAGTTTCTCGTCGTAGGTGATGACTTTTGCTTTGGCCGTGGCCGGGAAGGCAACTTTGCAATGTTGCAAAAAGCGGGCAAACAGTATGGTTTTGAAGTCGTAAGTACTCAAAGTTTTCGTTTGGAACAACTGCGAGTCAGCAGCACTGCCATTCGTAAAGCGTTAGCGAAAGATAAGCTTGACGCCGCGGCAGAAATGCTAGGGCGAGATTATAGTATTAGCGGCCGTGTATCACATGGTCGTAAATTAGGTCGTACGATCGGCTTTCCTACGGCGAATATTCCCCTAAAGCGTTGCGTATCTCCTGTCTCTGGTGTTTATACCGTTGAGGCTCTTGGCCTTGGTGAACAACCCATCGGGGGCGTGGCGAACATTGGTAATCGACCAACCGTAAATGGGGTTCGCCAACAACTAGAAGTACATCTATTCGACTTTAAAGCCAATTTATATGGTAAACAGCTAGAAATTGTACTTTTAGATAAGATTCGAGATGAGCATAAATTTGAGTCATTCGAAGCTTTAAAACAACAAATTGAATTGGATGCTGAAGCAGCAAGGGTGTGGCTGCGTCAGCGTAAAGACCAAGCGGTTTAGTTCGCTGCTTGGCATAATGTCTAACTGTCACCCAACACAACGGAATTAAGAATCGATGAGTGAGTATAAAGATACCCTGAACCTTCCTGAAACAGGGTTTCCGATGCGCGGCAATCTGGCGAATCGCGAGCCAGAAATGCTTAAGCGTTGGTACAAAGAAGACCTTTACGGCGAAATCCGTAAAGCGAAGAAAGGCAAAAAATCTTTCGTTCTGCATGATGGCCCTCCATACGCAAATGGTGACATCCACATTGGTCACGCACTAAACAAGATTCTTAAAGACATTATTATTAAATCCAAAACACTTTCTGGTTTTGATGCACCGTACATTCCTGGTTGGGACTGTCACGGTCTACCAATTGAACTAATGGTAGAAAAGAAAAAAGGCAAACCAGGCCAAAAAATCTCTGCGGCAGAATTCCGTGAAGAGTGTCGTAAGTACGCGGCAGGTCAGGTTGAAGGTCAAAAAGAGAGCTTCAAGCGCCTGGGTATCATGGGTGAGTGGGATAAGCCATACCGCACTATGGATTTCGCAACAGAAGCGAACATCATCCGTGCGTTAGGTAAAATTGCAGACAACGGTCACCTACTGAAAGGCTTCAAGCCTGTTCACTGGTGTACTGACTGTGGCAGTGCGCTTGCAGAAGCGGAAGTAGAGTACAAAGATAAAGTGTCGCCATCTATCGATGTGAAATTCACAGCTGCAGATGAAGCCACGCTTCTTGCTAAATTCAACCTAGCGGAAGGTCATGAAGGCCAAGGCGATATCTCTATCGTTATCTGGACGACTACGCCATGGACACTGCCAGCAAACCGCGCAGTATGTCTACGTGATGATCTGGAATACGTTCTTATCCAAGTAGAAGCAAACGGTGAGCAAGCAGCGCAACGTATTATCGTAGCGTCTGATCTAGCGAAAGACGTAATGGATCGTGCGGGTATTGAGCACTTCCACAACCTTGGTTTTGCTACCGGTGCCGAGCTTGAACTGACTCAGTTCAACCACCCATTTTACGACTTCACTGTTCCAGCGATCCTTGGCGATCACGTGACGACTGAATCAGGTACAGGTGTTGTTCACACTGCACCAGGCCATGGTCAAGAAGACTTTGTGGTTGGTAAGAAATACGACCTAGAAATCGCAAACCCAGTAGGTTCTAACGGTGTTTACCTTCCTGATACAGAGCTATTTGCTGGTCAGCACGTATTCAAAGCGAACGATTCAGTTCTTGAAGTTCTGAAAGAGAAAGGTGCGTTACTTCACCACCACGCTTATGAGCACAGCTACCCACATTGTTGGAGACACAAAACTCCTATCATCTTCCGTGCAACGCCACAGTGGTTCGTATCTATGGACCAAGCTGGCCTACGTGCAAAAGCACTCGAGTCAATCAAGGGCGTTGAGTGGATGCCTGAGTGGGGCCAAAGCCGCATCGAAGGTATGGTTGAAGGTCGTCCAGAGTGGTGTATCTCTCGTCAACGTACTTGGGGTGTGCCAATTGCTCTATTCGTCCATAAAGAAACAGCAGAGCTTCATCCGAACACAATCGAACTGGTTGAGAAAGTTGCTCAGTTAGTCGAAGAGAAAGGCATTCAAGCATGGTGGGATGTTGAAATCGCAGACCTACTAGGCGAAGACGCCGATAAGTACGAGAAAGTGCTTGATACGCTAGATGTATGGTTCGATTCAGGTGTGACTCACTACTCAGTGGTTGATGCTCGTGAAGAGTACAACGGTGCAAGCGCTGACCTATACCTAGAAGGTTCAGACCAGCACCGTGGTTGGTTCCAATCTTCACTGATCTCATCTATCGCGATGAAAGGTGAAGCACCATACAAGCAAGTACTAACACACGGCTTCGTGGTTGATGGTCACGGTCGTAAGATGTCTAAATCTATCGGTAACGTAGTTGCGCCAAAAGATGTAACGAATAAGCTAGGCGCAGATATCCTACGTCTATGGGTTGCTTCGACAGATTACACCGGTGAAGTTGCAGTATCAGACGAAATCCTGAAGCGCAGCGCAGATGCGTATCGTCGTATCCGTAACACTGCACGTTTCTTCCTAGCAAACCTAAGCGGCTTTAACCCAGCAACTGACATCGTTCCTGCAGAAGAAATGGTGGCACTGGATCGTTGGGCTGTAGGCCGTGCACTGGCTGCGCAAGAAGAGATTGTTAAAGCGTACGGTGAGTACAACACGCACGCAGTTACACAGCGTCTAATGCAGTTCTGTTCGATTGAAATGGGTTCATTCTACCTAGACGTGATCAAAGACCGTCAGTACACAGCGAAACTGGGTGGTCATGCCCAACGTAGCTGTCAAACTGCGCTTTACTACATCGTAGAAGCGCTAGTTCGTTGGATGGCGCCAATCATGTCGTTCACTGCAGATGAAATCTGGAACGAAATGCCAGGTGAGCGTGATAAGTTTGTCTTCACTGGTGAGTGGTTCGAAGGTCTATTCGGTCTTACTGAAGGCGAAGAGCTAAGCAACGAATTCTGGACAGAGATGCAAGCGGTTCGTGGTGGCGTGAACAAGCTGCTAGAAGATGCGCGTAAAGACAAGACTATCGGTGGTTCACTACAAGCAGAAGTAACCCTATACGCAGATGATGCGTTAGCGGCGAAAATCAACAAACTAGAAGATGAGCTACGCTTTGTTCTTCTAACCTCTGCAGCGACAGTTAAGCCTCTAAGCGAGAAGACTGAAGCAGCACAGGCAACTGACGTTGAAGGTCTGTTTGTTGAAGTGAAAGCGACTGAAAACGAGAAATGTGACCGTTGTTGGCACCACACTCCAGACGTAGGCACAATCGAAGGTCATGAGAAGATCTGTGGTCGCTGTGCAACCAACGTTGATGGTGAAGGTGAAGTTCGTAAATTCGCATAGTTGCTCGTTATTCTTGGCGTTGTAGCTGCGTTGACTGCATTTACTCCGAATTGTCGGACCAGCTCCATTACATAGGAAAACTATGCTCAGGAGCCTCGTAAATTTGTCGCCTTGCTACAACATCAATAATTTAGAGCAACTAGTCGTTGAACTTTATTGAAATATTATAGCCCCAGTACATACTGGGGTTATTTTTAGGCTCCATTGTTAGGGCTCATTTTTAGGGGATAGGATGTCAAATATTCCATTAAAACAATCAGGTGTTCGCTGGCTTTGGCTAGCGATCGTTATCTTCTTTGCTGATATTGGTATCAAGTTGTTTGTGATGGACAGCATGGGTTATGGCTGGGCTAATCGTATCGAAGTACTACCTTTCTTTAATCTGTTGTATGTGCACAACTACGGCGCAGCATTTAGCTTCCTAAGTGATCAAGCCGGCTGGCAGCGTTGGCTGTTTACTGGTATTGCCTTTGCGGTAACCGGTATGCTGACCTACTGGATGAGCAAACTACCAGCAAAAGAGAAGTGGAATAATATTGCTTATGCGATGATCATTGGTGGTGCTGTAGGTAATGTGTTTGACCGTGTAGTACATGGGTTTGTCGTCGATTATCTAGACTTCTTCTGGGGAGATTACCACTGGCCTGCATTCAATCTGGCGGATAGTACCATCTGTATCGGCGCAGCCATGATTATTCTTGATGGCTTTCGTAAGAAAGAAGAAGCCAAAGCGTAATTCGTGATTGATCGAATAACCTTAAGCGCTGTCGGTTGATTCGGGCAGCGCTTTTTAGTATACCCGTCATATTTGAAGCTGCAGCGTTGCTGACTGCGATAATTCCCCCTAATCACATAGCGCACTATGCTCATAGGGTTGAATTATCTTGTCGCCTAGCTGCAACTCCAACTATTTAGGGTATACACCTATAAAACTTAGAATGACTTCAAGGAAGTAGTAACGTGACGACAATTACCCAAGATTCAGCAGTAACCTTGCATTTTACGATTAAAATGAAAGATGGCTCGGTTGCAGACAGTACCCACAATATGGGTAAACCAGCAAAGCTTGTGATCGGCGACGGCAGCTTAAGTGAAAACTTTGAGCAGTGCTTAGTGGGGTTAAAAACCGGAGACCAAAAAGCAATTGAGCTTAAAGCTGAAGACGCGTTTGGTATGCCAAATCCTGATCATATTCATCATATGGACCGAGCAAAGTTTGTCGGTGATGCTGAGGTTGAAGTGGGTACGATTATGGCGTTCTCAGGCCGTGATGGTATGGAGATCCCAGGCATTATTACCGAAATCGCCGGTGATTCAGTAACAGTCGACTTCAACCATCCACTTGCTGGGCAAGATGTGACTTTTGAAGTTGAGATTTTGTCAGTAGAATAAGTGCCCAAAGAAGATAACGACTCCATGAGCAATGAAATGAAAATTAAGTTAGCTAACCCTCGCGGTTTTTGTGCCGGTGTAGATCGTGCCATCAGCATCGTTGAGCGTGCTTTAGAAATGTACCAACCGCCGATCTATGTACGCCACGAAGTGGTACATAACCGCTTTGTTGTGGAAGGTTTAAAGCAGCGCGGGGCTATCTTTGTTGAAGAGTTAAGTGAAGTGCCAGATGACAACATTGTTATCTTCTCTGCTCATGGCGTATCTCAGGCAGTGCGTAAAGAAGCTAAAGCGCGTGATTTAACTGTGTTTGATGCGACTTGTCCGCTCGTGACTAAGGTCCATATGGAAGTGGCTCGTGCGAGTCGCAAGCATATGGAAGTGGTCTTGATTGGTCATGCGGGTCACCCTGAAGTAGAAGGTACTATGGGTCAATACGCCAGCGATGAAGGTGGTATGTACTTGGTAGAAAGACCAGAAGACGTACTTAAGCTGAAAGACGTGGTGAAAGATCCAAGTCATCTTCACTACGTAAGCCAAACTACGCTATCCGTTGATGAAACGGCAGACGTTATTGACGAACTGCGTCGCGTCTTTCCTGATATTCAGGGCCCTCGTAAAGATGATATCTGCTACGCAACGCAAAACCGCCAAGATGCGGTACGTGAAATGGCAGCAGACGTAGATGTGGTGATTGTGGTTGGTTCTAAAAACTCTTCCAACTCTACTCGCTTGAAAGAGCTAGCTGAAAAGCTTGGCACGCCGGGTTACTTAACAGATTGTCCTGAAGATATTGAACCGAAATGGTTTGAAGGCAAAGTGAAAGTGGGCGTTACTGCAGGTGCCTCTGCACCAGAAGAGCTTGTGAATCAAATCTTAGATCGTATTAAAGATCTAGTTGGTACTCGCTCAGTAGAAGAGATTCAAGGCCGTGAAGAGAACATGTTCTTTGAAGTGCCTAAAGAGTTGCAAATTAAGCAAGTCGATTAAGAGTTAATCCTTACATAAAGCCAGCATCTATTGCTGGCTTTTTTATTGTCTGTGAAAAAGAAAAGGCTCCCAAAGGAGCCTGCATATTACTTATAAGCAATTGTTTTTCAATGACATTTCAATCTCAATGACCACATATAGACCACAACTTAAAACTAGCCCTTAAATAAAGGGCTAGTTTCAGTTCATTTGTTTAGTAGCTGGCTGCCATATTCCCGACATCAAGATTAAGGTCTGTTCCATTTCCAGAGTCTGCCTTGTCAATGGTTACTGGTTTTTCTGATTTGATGGTAAGCGCAACTTCAGACTTGCTTTGAATTGTTTGATTGGTAAGAGGTTGATAGCTATATGGAGCGTTGGAGTTTAGTGCTCCCATTTGATAGCCGTGATAACGAGAAGGCTCTTTTGTTCGCTTTGTTGTTTTCATCCGTTCATTGGTTGTGATGCCCATTTCGATATTTTTATTTTTCAGATCTTTGGTGGTTTTTACCATCTCGTTAACTTTCTCAGACTCATCATCAGAAAAGAACGAGGTGATCCCACTCCACAGCTTTTTAAAGTCTACCAGCTTGCTAATGAGGTAACCAACAGCCACCACAGCGGCACTAATCCCTACTGCCATCCAGCTAATCGGGTTTGCCATCATGACAGCGTTAAGCGCAACCATACCAATTTTTAATAGGGCTACAATGGCAACGATTTCCTTAAAGTTATCAACCACAAAAAATATCCCCTTCCCCAAAGCCTTAAATGCCTCAAATGTTCTCGTAACAATCCCTCTTAGCTGATCAATAGCTTCATTGCGCCATTTGATATCTCGCATGTTAATGGCAAGTTCTTCTATTGCTTTTGATAACTCCACCATAATTGGCGTGAGGGCTGAAATTTTAAGAGAATCAACAATAGCACTGAGCTTTTTTAGCGAGGAGGCAAACATTGTGGCGTTATCTGTGGCTTCCTTCGTCACCGCTCCACCACTCTCTTCCAGAAGTTGTTTAGCCTCCTGATACCCCGTGATCCCCCCTTTCAAAACGGAAAGCATTTTCTCACTATCACCACCAAAAAACTCATCAATCATAAAGTTTTGTTTGGCCTGATCCGTTTCTTTGGCTATTTCTCTCAATAACACCTGGTAGGCTTCGGTTGCATCCTTGGCGTTCATAAGGTCGTTATAAGCTGCCTTGTTTCCTGTATCAAGAAAGTAATCGTTCATAGCGCCGCTTTTTAGGGTTTTCATTTCCCCCCAGCGCAACATCATTTCTTTAATAGCAGCATCCATATCTTCAGATTCTGCACCTGCTAGTTTGGCTTGCATTCTTAATGCTTGTAGTTCGCTAACTGGCATCTTGACGTCTTTGGCTGCACGAGATAGAGCATCCAGCTCGTGAGCGGTATCACTGACTACAACACCCAAGCCAGCAATCACCCCCAAAGCTCCTGCCCCTGCTAAGGCGGTATTTTTCACGCCTTCTATACTTGGCATCTTCACGCGTTTATTCAGGGCTCGTACAGGCTTCATTACCCTTTGAAGTAAGGTGTATTTTTTGCTGAGCTTGGTGATTTCATTGCCATGTTTTTTATAGCTCTGATTCAGGCGCGCGCTCTCCCCGTCAAGGTCGTGCATTTTCACTCCTGCTTTCTTGAGTTGCTTTCCTAACTTGACTAGGCGCTGCTTGCTTTCATCTTGAGTAACGTTGAGTTTATCAAGGCGCTGTTGCTGCTTTGCTATCTGCTCTGTCAGAGCAGCACTTGGCTTCGTTGCAGCGGCGGCTTTTGCTTTCAATGTGTCTAGCTTTTCCGTTGCCGTTGCAATAGACAAGCTACTGTCGTCCATGGCTTTCTTTGTGCCTTTAAAGACGTCAATCATACCAAGTGCTGCCGTGTCGTCTTTTTGCTTATCTTGAAGTTTGCCAATCGCTTTTGCGTAATGGTTTGACTCTTCACTCATTGCTTTCAATGGTGCACTGGCTTCGTCAACAATCCCCATGACTACAGAGAGGTTCATTTTCATTCTAGTTTCCTTCCAATAAAGAAAAGAGAGCCTATTCGCTCTCTTTTGGTTTGTGTCTTTCAATAGCTAATTCACGGAACTGTAAGAGCTCTTCAAAGCTGAGTCTATCAATCTCGCTGGGTTGCCAATGCAGTACAAAAGCAATGTCTGCATACAACGGCTCAACGTGACTAATTTCTTCAATTACCGCTCCGTATTCACGAAAAAACTAGCAACACCCGTAAGAAGTGGAGGCCAGTTCTCTGGCTCCAAGTTGATAAGGTCACGTTCATCTAAAACGGAAATTCGTGGCAGTAGGGTTTGTCCGGCTTCAAAGTCGGCCTGACAAACATCATAAAGATTAAGACCTCTTAAGTGGCCTGAATTTGGTTTAGTGATCTCTACTTCTGTCAGTGTCTCGTCGCCTTTTTGAATAGGAGAGGCGAGTTTTACCACTTTGCTGTTGTTGGTTTGGGTTGTCATATCTAGATCCTTATTGTGTTTCATTGGGGTTAAGCTTAGGTGTCTAAACTTTTGTAAGGGTTGATTGTGATAACAGAGGCATTCACAAAGCCATTCAGCTCCATCAAAATATCAGAGAGCGGTAAAAGCTCATTTTTGTGAAATAACCAGTCCACTTTGTTGAGATCGAGTGACGTAATGCTCTCGCGTCTAACACTCATTAATTCTATAGGGACTCGATGTAGAGAGAGAATGTCGGTCATCGTCTGGTTCTTGACATCCTTGAACGCATCTTTCGCCTCAACCTGCCCTATCGCTTTTAGTTCAGGCGCTTTGGTGTCTTTGCCTTTTGCGTTAACAAACAGGTTTTTAAATGCCATACCTTCTTGCGCTTGAAGCTGTTTTTTGATCTCATCTTCTTGCTTTTTGGTCATTGTTGGCTCGTTCATATACAACAAATAACCCGCATGATTACCATTGCGGAAGTACTGACGACGAAACAAAGTGGCATCTTCATTGAGCCAGATAGAAGTCAGGCCGCTCACATGACTTGGCAAGCCATAAAGCTCTTGAGCAATATCATAATCCCCTAGGTGGTAAATTTGTCCGTCTTTAAAATCAATACGCCCTTCATCGTCATACGCTTTTGGCTTGTAGGTGTAACCCAAGTCCTCACGACGGCGCATATACAAGGCCGGAATATGCTTTATTTGGACAATACGACCAAGACCGCGATAGTTGCGAATGATTTGAAAATATGCATTCCCAAACGTTAAATAGTCTTGAATAAAACATTTAAGATCACGAAGTGACAAAAGCTCATTGGTTGATACGGTATAGAGCAGGGTGTTGCGCTTGAATTCAATCGCACTAGAATGCATTGGATTCACCCGTAACGCTTTTGCTAAGGTATCGAGCGCTACAGGAGGCTCATATAAACCGTCTATTAATGCCACCTCTAAATAACTAAGAATGTCACTATTCATTACGCTGACAGGCTTTGAAAATTCAATGTCAATCATAGTGCGATACCGTTATCGCTTGGCTATTGCCAAACGTCTCCTTTCTTAAGTTTGACAGACTCAAATTCGATAGCAGCAGCTTTATCAAGCTGTTCGACGACGTAAGCTAGTGAGGCTGATTCAAAGTTTTCTAGTGCGTTCAAGCTATCATTACGCTTACCAAATGAACGGCGGAACGCATTATCTGCAAAATAAATAGAAAGGTTATTGAGGCTTGTAACCATGATACCGCGAGCAGGAAAGCACGAAGGCATAAAAGCGGGCATAGCCCCGTAAGATTCTTTGATTTGACGCAGCTCAATCTGGTGCACAGGCTGTTTAGGATCGATCTGTTTCTGATAAAAACTGGCGTTGTCATGTGCCACTAGATCACTACCTAGCAGAACAACCAAATCGTTCACATCGCGGTGTCTGGCTGATATTTTATCTTTTACGGCGCATACCGCTTCGTTTACGCTTGCGTACTGACCGCCTTCACCGATTTGAATGTCTTGATCTAGACTGCCTAAAATGGAGGCTTTACGATTGTCGCGTAACGCTTGAATCCAGCCTTTTGAAACGTCTTCACCGTTGGGATGTTGATTGGCGTCAGAATTATCCGCCGCTTCCTTACCAAAGAAGCCAACACGGATTAAATCAAGATTGCTATGCTTACGGATTTCACGCTCTAAACACTCGTCAAAATCATCTCGGTGAGCGTAAGCATCCATAGTTTCAAATGAAATGGCAGAATCAAAGTTGACTTGCTGACACTCGTACATCATTGAAGCTTCGGGTTTAATGCTTCGTGGTCTTCGCGTTCCACCTCGAAGAGTATCCACTCGCGCTGCCATCAACTTTCCTCCACCTAAACCAACGGCTACATCAATAGTGCGAGAGACAACAACCAAGTTAATGCAGCTAAGAAACTCGTCCGTTTGGCGAATGTTATCAACCTCCTGAGCGGCTAGCGATTCATCAACATAAAAAGATCCATCTTGATCGGTTGTGTTGTACTTCTTTTGTTTTTCATTTTTGTAAGTGTTGAATTTATTACTGGTGACTGTCTGCATGAGATGCCTCGATATTGGTGGTTATGTCTAATTTCTTTAAAATTCGCGCTCTTTGCTCAAAGAGCTTGGGTTGCACGGTCTGGTCGGGAGGTCGAATGTCGCTCCCTTTGCTAATCACTTTATTGGGGTAAATAAGACAGACAACGCCCGTACCACAATCTGGATCCGTACAGCGCATGTAAGCTTCTCGCATAGCGGCAGTCATTGGCCTTGACGTAACAACTTTTGTTGCAGTGCCGCACTTGGGGCATTTAATTTTCTGGCTCATACTTCACCCTTACCACGTCCACGGTAACGCTGAATGTGGTTGAACAGTTTAGGTTTTGACACTGACAATACAGCTCCATCCCTTCCTTTAACTGCACATTTCGTTCGATGGCTTTCGCCTTGCATTGGCACTCTGGGCACGTCACTAACATTGCTCTATTTCCCGTAACTAGAATACAAACTATTAAACGCCAGTCGGTTCGCGTTGGGTATTGAAGTCCTTTCTAGATTTGAGATATAGAAAGAGCGCGACCCTCAGATTTTTACCCAACAAGGCCGCTTTTCTCTCGTTCGGACTCACCCCTCCCTCCACACCAAAATTCCACCTGTTAAAAAAACGCCCCAACTTTACGCCTTTAGGAGCTTTTCCTGTTCACTTTGAGCCCTTGTGATATCAGGGCTTGAGGAGAATTTTTCGAGCAAAAATAAAAATAGGCTAGGATCGCATTCGTGCGCATTTGTGCGTTTTGATGAACGCGTAGAAAGGTCGCAGAGGAAAAGAGGCCACCTGTAACATCGCCAAATAGTGGAAACTTCTGTTTGAGCGCGAATGACAAAGCAGGGGAATAAAAGTGTTTTTTCAGTTCGCCATCGGAAAAACCTAACCTTCCTAACTAGGCATTATTTTGATTCATAAGTCACTGATTTTAATTAACTATTTTGGTTAGGTTTTTTCCTAACCAAACCTAACCAGAAACCTAACCTCTTTAATAATCAATAAGTTAAGTTCATAGTTAATTAGGAATCAAAAACCTAACCAGTTAGGAAATGGTTAGGAAAAAGTTAGGTTTTGAATGTTAGTTATTTTATTTACAAATCATATAGTTATCTTATTAAATTAAATATGGTTAGGAAAGTTAGGGTTTTCCGATGCTCGACTGGATTTTTCTGCCTTATTGATGGTTAGTTATACAGAATTAACCTAAATACTTGTTACTATTGATTTTTTCTTGCTTGGCAAGCATCAGCGCTTTAGGAGCGTCATTTCCCGATATCTCAAGCGGTGACCCGTAACGCACACCACATTGATTAGGTATTTGTGCTGTAGAGAATGAAGTGACAGGTGAAAAGTTCCAAGTAGCAAAAAACCGCCTTAGTAGGCGGCTTTGTCATCATTGCTGCAGTGTAGTCATGGAGAACTACAATCGAGTGTAGATAGCAGTGTCTACGTTGGCCAATGTAGACAACGATGTCTGCGGTAGACTTTGCTTTCACATCGTGGACAAGTAATCAGCATGTTCTACTTCCATTGTTATCTTCGTTAAAACGACAGAAGCCTTCTAGCCAAGCGTTGCGAAAAGCTCGGCTCCATGTCAGCTTTCCGTTCTCTTTTCTCAAGTCTTGATACGGGCAATCGGAAACGGCTAACCCTTCTCTCGCTGCTTCGTAACCTTTCTTTTGCGCTGACAGTAACGCCTTACCTTGCCTACTCATAAACTCCACTCCATATTAGCGATCAGCTTTAAATACCCAACACCAAACACTTTCAGGACGTTTCGCTCCAGCTCCCGAGCGATTAAATCCTGCATTGACTGCACTCTTTACTGTCCTAGTTTCGATATAAGCGTGACGTTTGCATGATTTCAGTACTTTTTTTAGTTCCGTTATTGGAGCCAAAGGTTGCCGCCAGTCCGCCGCGACCTGTTGGAGCTGATTCAAACTGATAGCAATAACTTTGGGATCGAGAGAATGATCTAACCTGCAATCGTTAGACTGTAGATAATCAAACACCTCCCAAAATTCCTGAACACTTGGGTGGTCAGCCTGTACCGCTTTCTGTCGAGCTTTAGCAAGCTCCAAAATAGTGGCAATGGTTGACTCCATCCATGTATCCTCAAGGGGAATAACCTCACTCAGCGCTTCCAATAAGGCCATAAGTTGAGCGTGGTTTTTAATGATCCGGATATGAAATAGCCCTTCTTGCGCTTCGAGGGTCTTCTCATAGTGCTGGAACTGCTCACGATAGACTGATAGCACATGCTCTTCCGCCATGACTGACTTAACCAAGAAACCCGACAATGCCTCCATAGGCAAACGCTCAAGTTGCTCTGCGGCCTTTTTAGTTAGGTCGCTTTGGGTACGCTTGTCCGTGTAGAGGTGGATGATACGCTCCAATACGGCTGGACTGGCATCAATAGACGCATTCTGCGCAATGACTAGTGAGCCTTTAAATGGAGGTTCATAGGTTTGGTTGCCTGCGGTTTTCATTCCTCTAGAGCGAACACTACGACCGTTATATAGGGGTTTAGTCTCTTCCCAATCAAAGCCTTTTTGTTTCGCATCATTGAGGCGGTCACCCTCAATAAAAACAACGGGCATGTTGGCGACTTGCGACATATTACGACTACGCGCTGCAATAGTGGATTTGGAAGGGTCAAAACCCTCATAACCCTCTCGACCAAACAGCTTCCACATGAACTCGATCAATGTGGTTTTACCAGAGCCAGGTTCCCCAACAATCTCTAGAAAAGGAAAGCTTTTGTCCTCTTGGCGTATTTGCTCAGCAAACAAGGAACCAAACCAATATGAGAGAGCTATAAGTCCCTTTTCACCAAAAGCCGTCCAAACAAGGTTTTGCCATTGGTTGTTGTACTCTTTGAGGTTGGGATTAATGCTCAGTGCTACTGATTGATCAAGACTCTTAACGCTCACTTTACCAAGCTCGAAAAAGTCCTCTTCATTAACGTGAGACAGCTTGCCTTGGCTGATAGCTACTTCCCTAAATATGTAGCTTTTGTGCTCTTTGCTGTAGCCAATAAAATCAATCGTATCTACCGTTTTTATTTGCTGGAGTTGATTAAGCATCAGTATATCGAGCTGGCGACTGTTTCCTGTGTACACTGCCCCTTTAGCAACATGAAGTAATCGCTTTTTAAACTCAGAAGCTGAAGAGAGCTGGCCTCCCGTAAAAGTATTTTTCATCACTTCACCAGATGGAAATTCAATCTTAAAGTAATACCAACTTTCATCCGTGATCACGTTCTGCTGATAGTACAGCGCAGTGGGCTTACAGTTCGCAATTTCGGTGATGCAGTTCGCCTCTGTTAAGGCGCGTTTGATTAATTCATCTTGTGTTAAATTGTTTTCTGCGGCTTCAAGGTTGCGCATGGCTTTTTCGTATCGATCCATATCGAGCTTAAATTGAAATAGCCGGCTATCGAAGTCGAAATGAAAGATTTGCTTTTGAGTTTGACTGTGCATAACCATAGCTTTAGCAGTCGCGGTTTTGGCAATCAGCAACTCCCCATAATAGCAGTACTGGTTAACGTCTTTCTCCGTCAATCGGCCTAGTTGGTGCAAATCGTTCCAATCCGGCTTAGTGTGACGCCCCACCTTAAAAGGAGGCTGCGCCGCTGTTGCATTCCAGCGTGATTCTTTTAAGCGTTTAACCAGCTTACGCGTGTATTTTTGCCCTGCTTTATCACTATCTAAGGCTACGACCAATAGTGCATCTGGGTTAGTCTCAAGTAATGACTGTAGAAACTGCTCAGGGTAATTGGTGCAACTCATAAGGGAGACCGCCGCAATACCATTTTCAAGCAGTGCGATAGCGTCAAATACTCCCTCAACTAACCAGATTTCCTTAGCGCTCTTATAGTCATAGTTAGGATGTTGCCAGACCATCCCTTGATAAGCACCGATAAAGTTAGCCTTTCTGTTGAAGCGACTCGGTTTATCAATCAAGCGCTCCCAATACACGCCTTCGGCAATCTTGAAGCGAATGGTCGCAGAGCCAATGGATAGCTTAGCATCGTAATAACTTTCCTGAACGTAAGCGCCTTTTAGGTTGTCAATGTTCAGGCCTCTGGCATTAGCTATAAATGCGTCAGCACTGGCGTTTGGCTGTGTTGGTGTTGGCTGGAATCGTTGCGAAAATGACTCAAATAAATCAGGGTACAGCTCTTTAATGTGAATTTCTTCACCGCACTTATTAAGACGACCACAACGCAGCACCCAAGGCGATTGAGCACGCGTGTAAAGCTCTTTTTTGTGGCACTTAGGGCAACGTCCTTGCTGGAGCCATTCGTCCTTCTCCTTAAAGTCGAAGTCCGTCAATAATCTTGAATAAACGTCTCTATATATCTCTGCGTTCATAGGGTACACTTACATTGTTTTTGTGAGAAGGTTGGGCTTATGTCTAACCGACAAAAGGCGTGGCTTAGGTCACGCCTTTTTTACATGGGAGCGGGTGGCGCACCCTCACACCCCAACTCAACGGCAGCGTGTAAAATTTGCCCTGCTAGCTCAGGCTCTCCAAGGTCATGAGCAAAGTGCGCTAACATATCAAGCTTTAGCGTGGTGCTTTCTCTGTGCTTCTCACTCATAAAATATCGCGTGTTATTGGGCGTTTGGTTTTCTTGCATTGCGCACAAATCAAACTGATATTTATGCACCAAGCCATTGAAAATATTTTTGATTGAATCGGCATGAGTCATGCTTCTCCCTCCTCTTCAAGATCTGTAATAGCAATAAGTGATCGCTCAGAAATTTGCTCCCACATATCCTTCAACGTCCTCAAATGACTCAATGCTTCGGTATCAGCATTGGCTGACATAGTGCGAATATCACTCAAGAAATTGTCCGCCGATGTACAAAGGTGAATCGCTTGGTCGGCGGTTTTTAACTCAATCTGGATGGTTTTCATTTTTCTTACTTATGCTCCGTTACAACAAGGCCTTAGATAACTTCTTCAAGGTAACAACCTGTAAAACACGTCCTTACTTGAGCCTCTGCAAATAAATGCAACAACAAAGGAACATCACTATCCCCAACACCCCAAACTCGAATGTTTTTACCTAGCTCAAACTTTAATAACCAGGTATTAATCTCGTCCAAAAACTCCCTGATAGAACTGCTTTTATCAACACCGGAAAGTTTGGAGATAGGAAGAGCGGCGCGATATTTACCTAAGAGTCCTATTCGATCAATAGCAATTGCCTTTGAAAACTCACCTACAAATTGCGAATTTGAGCTATCAATAGCTCTGATGTTGATATTCAACATCGAGTTATCAAGGCTCTCACCACTAAGACTTAGGCTGACAAAAGAAACTACCGCGTTTGTATTTACATGAGCCTGCATATAGCCCCCTTGTTATATGGCTGATTTCCAGTCTTGATGATTTTCAGCTTGCTCAAAAGCAAACTGATCAAGAGCTCTCATGTTTATTAAGGTTCTGCGTGAATCACTAGAACTCTCTCGAACTAGTACTGGTAACTTTCCTTTTTTGACAAGCATTCTGACCGCCTCTACGGAAAACCCTGCCATCTCCGCATACTTCTCAACTGTGACAAAACTCGCGTAATTTTGGTTTAACTTGACCGCTTTATGACCTAACATAACCCTTTAACCCCTTAAGATGTAATTAGTGATTGGTTTATCATGGTTTTAGTGGGTTTATTAAACATTACGTTAATTTGTTTTTCAATAGGGTTTAAGAGGGTTTTATGTGTGAATGGTTTTTGAGTACTGAAATTACGTCCGTTGATGGCACACCTAACACGACGAACGGAATCAATCAAAAAGCGAGAGATAACAATTGGTTAAAAAGAAAGGCCACAGGCAAAGGTCGAGCAATGGAATACCATATTTCCAACTTTCACCCTGAAGTACAAAAGCAGTTAATTGATAAGTACGTCACATTACCAAAAGACAAGGAGAGACTCTTAAAACAAGAATGGAATGACGTAAAACCCGAAAGTAATGCATCGGACATGCTACCTATAAATAATATGACAGGCTGGGCAAACGTCCCTGTGTATGATGTTTATGCAGCAGCAGGTCATGGTTATCTAAATGAGTCCGAATATCAGATAGACACCTTACATATACCGTCTCAATACCTAGAAAAACTCTCCTTAAGAGAAAAAGATTGCTCCATCATCATTGTGCATGGCGATTCTATGGAACCAACTCTTGGGGATGGGGATCATGTTTTGGTTGATATAAGAGAATTACAGCATCCTGTAAAAAGCGGGGTTTATGTTGTGAGAATAGGAAAGCACGTATTTATTAAGCGTCTTAGATGGGAGATAAAAAAGGGACAATACAATGTCATATCGGACAACTTGGAATACCTTAATTTTTATCTAGATGATCAGATACAAGGAGATTTCAAGGTTATTGGTAAAGTGGCTGCGGTAGTGATGAAGAGTGTTTTATGAGTACAAAAAAAGATGGTGATAAATGGCTAGTAGATATTCGCCCATCTGGTCGAAATGGCAAGCGATTCAGGCGTAAGTTTGACAAAAAATCAGAAGCAATAGCTTACGAAAAACATATACTTTCTACGCACCACAATAAAGAGTGGCTGGGCTTACCAGTTGATAAACGCCGTCTTTCTGAGCTTATAGATATTTGGTGGATTAAGTCCGGTCAACTCAAACGAACCGCAGTTAACTACCGTCAAAAGGTGGAGCTAATCTGTCGGGAATTGGGTGACCCTATTGTAAAAAACATTGACGCAACTTTGATTAGCAACTGGCAATTAGAGCGCATGGCGAGAGGACAAAAAGCAAACACCGTTAGGCGTCTGACATCATGCTTAAGCAATGTCTTCTCCGTACTGATTGAGACAGGGGATTTTACTGGAGCGCATCCACTAAAAGATTTAAAACAGCCAACTCCTGAAAGATCGGAGATGACCTATTTGACACTTGAACAAACTCAAATCCTTTTGGATTGCCTTAGTGAGGACTGGGAGTTGTTAAACATCGTTAAAATTAGCTTAGCGACTGGCTCAAGATGGAGAGAAACTGTCACCTTGAAATCAAGTAATCTGAGTCCTTATCGCATTAGGTTTACCAATACAAAAACCGGAAAGCCCAGAACTGTTCCTATAAGTAAGCAATTATATGATGATATTTACCCTAAAAGCGGCGGTGACCTATTCAGCGAAGATCCTCAAGTAAGGCTGGTTAGGTTATTTTGTAAGCTAGAGTTCGACTTACCTAAAGGGCAAAAAGTACACGTTTTACGACATACTTTTGCGAGTCATTTTATAATGAATGGAGGGGATATTTTAACGCTTAGAGAAATACTAGGGCATGCCAGTATTAATCAAACAATGGCATATGCACATTTAGCACCGGACCACTTAGCTGATGCTGTAAAACTCAACCCACTGAGCAAAATTAAAAGATCCACAAAATGACCACACTCTTGACCCTTTACGACCTTAGCAGGCCTATAACTCAAACGCTAACTTATTAATATTACACAAATAAACCTTAATGACCCTTGTAGAACCTTTGTATTCAGGCTCCCAAAGGAGCCTAAAAAGTTAGCAAGCGAGGTGCGATTAGCTTATGCAGTTTCTGTTACTGCTTGTGGTTTTTCTTCATCAGCTAGGTCAGTTTCGCCTTTGCCTTTCGAACGCTTAATTACGTAAGCAGTCACGGCTAGGGTAAATAGAAGTCCCGAAACTGTTGATACTTGAATCGGTAGACCAAAACCTAATGTGCTGTTGTTAAGAATGAAGGTCGCACACACTGTGGTCATAAACATCGCAGGGATAGTGGTAATCCAGTGCATCTTATTGTGACGTAGTAGGTATGCTGACGCAGTCCATAGCATCATCACAGCTGTTGATTGGTTTGCAAAGCCGAAGTAGCGCCAAATAATGCCGAAGTCTACTTGAGTTAAGATACCGCCGATTATGAACAGTGGCACGGCCATCATTAGGCGATTGCGTAGTGCTTTTTGATCTACGTTGAAGTACTCAGCCAGAATTAGACGGCTTGAACGGAATGCTGTGTCACCTGAAGTAATTGGTAGAATCACCACACCTAAGAATGCAATCACACCACCAAAGACACCCAGTAGGCCAAATGATGCGCTGTATACCACGTTACCCGGGCCGCCGTTTTTCACTGCTTCAGATAGTGCGTCAAGTGAGCCGAAGAAAGAGAGAGCAATTGCACACCAAATTAGTGCGATAACACCTTCACCAATCATTGCACCGTAGAAGACAAAACGGCCATTCTTTTCGTTCTCCATACAACGTGCCATTAGTGGTGACTGTGTTGCATGGAAGCCAGAGATAGCACCACAAGCAATGGTAATGAATAGCGCAGGCCATAGCGGCATATCATTCGGGTTTAGGTTTGTGAACATGTCAGAGACTTGGAAGTCACCCATAACAGTATGCTCGCTTGAGAAAGCAACTGCCGTCATTAGACCAACCGACATGAAAATCAGCAGAGCGCCGAATAGTGGGTAGAAGCGGCCGATAATCTTATCGACAGGAACAATTGTTGCGATGATGTAGTAAGCGAAAATCGCGATAACCATTGTAGTCATGCTTACGTTTAGGCTAGTTTGATCATTAATTAGATTAGTGATCATACCCGCTGGAGCGGAAACAAACACAACGCCTACGAGTAGCAGCAGGATAATGGCAAAAATGTTCATGAAATGTTTTGCGCCATTACCTAGGTAGCGACCAGTAATTGTTGGGACTGAAGCTCCGCCATTGCGAACAGATAGCATACCAGAGAAGTAATCGTGCACTGCGCCCGCAAAGATACAACCAAACACAATCCATAGCATTGCTGCGGGGCCATACAGAGCACCCATAATAGGGCCGAAGATTGGACCAACACCGGCTATGTTCAATAATTGAACTAGGTAAACTTTCTTCGTCGACATTGGTACGTAGTCAACGCCATCCGTTTTGGTATGGGCAGGTGTTTGACGCTTTTCGTTGATACCAAAAATCTTCTCAACGAACGCACCGTAAATAAAGTAGCCACCGATTAAGGCTGCAACACAGGTTAGAAACCACAACATAACACTTGTTCCTTTGTGAAATTGATTAAGCTCACGATGAATACTAAATAAACTCATCCCAAGCTTCATTCGCTTAGCAAGTGAACGGTCATATAGCAGATTGAGTGGTTTGTTGGGAAACTAAATGGTTTTTCTCTAATCTGAGTGGCATTTAATTGAGTTTAGTGGTTTGATGGCTAGGCTTACCTACCTTAACCAGCAAAAAACAAGGAAAAACAATGAGAAAAATAGTTATCGCTGCGATGGTGTCACTCGTTACGGCTTGTGCAAGCAGTCCTGAACAGTTGGCTGAGCAAGGGGATTGGCACCAAATTGGTTATCAAGATGGAGTCAGTGGTCACACACAGCGTTCGTTTAAGGAGCTAGCAAGTTTGGGTAGTGTTAAACAAGCAGACTATGACCAAGGCTATTTAAAAGGAGTTGGTGAATACTGTAACCCAGATTTTGCTTATCAAATCGGCCTGTCTGGCCAATATTATGAAGGCGTATGTGAAGGCACAGAAAGTGCTCAAAAGTTCCGAATGGAGTGGCAGCGTGGTTGGAACGAACATTCTAATCATGCAAATTAACCATCGCATTAATAAAGGGAGCGCTGTGCTCCCTTCATCGTTTTAATCACTATGTATTTTGATGGTTTTGTACCGCTTTACGTAAGAAGCCATCTTGTTTTTCTAGTTGTTGGCGGGCTGTCTCTAATGGCATGCCGGTTAACAGGATCAAGATAGCAAGTTTCACATCATAATCAGTTTGCTCTAGCGTTTTGGTCGCTTCACTTTTGTCACACTCTGTCGCTTGCATCACAATACGAGATGCGCGAGCGATCAACTTTTTGTTGGTCGCTTTTACATCCACCATCAGGTTTTGATAGCTCTTCCCTAAACGAATCATACTTGCCGTTGTGAGCATGTTGAGCACTAGCTTTTGCGCAGTACCTGATTTTAGTCGAGTCGATCCCGTCAGCGCTTCAGGGCCTACCACTGGACTAATGGCTATTTTAGCTACATCTGCAATTGGAGAGTCAGGATTACAAGATAGGGCTACGGTTGTTGCCCCGATGTCGTTGGCGTAGTTGAGAGCGCCAATCACGTAAGGTGTGCGTCCACTTGCCGCGATGCCGACCACGACATCCTTAGTGCTAACATCGATCGATTTCAGATCGTCGACACCAAGTTCAGCTGAATCTTCAGCGCCTTCTTTTGCCTTCAAAATAGCTTCAGGGCCACCGGCAATCAATCCAATCACCATTTGATCGGAGACACCAAAAGTTGGTGGGCACTCGGATGCATCCAGTACACCTAATCGTCCACTGGTACCAGCCCCCATATAAATTAAGCGTCCGCCTCGTTGAAATGCCGCTGTGATTTTATCTACCGCTTGTGCTATTTCAGGCAACACTTTTTCTACTGCTAAAGGAACAAGCTGATCTTGTTGGTTAATTCGCTTCACAATCTCTAAAGAAGGCAGTAAGTCGATATCCATAGTTTCTGGGTTTCGACTTTCTGAGACAAGGTGGGATAGGGCTGCAATAAGTGTGTCGTTTGTCATGTGAGTCCTTATTTATCTGCGGGGTAGATAACCCCAAGAGAAGCCAATTTAGAGGCTCCTGTCACTTCAGGCAGATTGCTTGGTAAGTTGTGAATGCGGCGATAGGCAAGCCAGGCAAAGGCCATTGCTTCCATATTATCACTGTCGATGCCTTTGTCGTTTGTGGTCATCACTCTCCAATCTGGGAGTAGCTGAGACAATCGCTTCATAAGTAGCGGGTTCTGCGCGCCGCCGCCACAAGTGAGTAGCTCTGGCTGATCGCCGATGTGATACTTCTCCACCTCTTGTGCAATAGAGATAGCGGTGAATTCGCATAGCGTTCGTTGCACATCATGGTGAGGCAGTGAATGCCTAGCCAAGATGCCTTCTAGCCATGTTAGGTTGAATAGCTCGCGGCCAGTGCTTTTCGGTGCAGGTAATGACAAGTAAGGTTCGCTGAGCAGCTCAGCAAGCAGTGAATCATTCATCTTGCCCTGCAGAGCAAACTGAGCATCTTTATCATAAGGCTGTTTGAGGTGCTTCATACACCACGAGTCCATTAGCATGTTACCAGGACCGGTATCATAGCCAATCACGGCTAGGCTAGGGCGAAGTACCGAAATATTGGCAATGCCACCGATATTTAGCACCACCACACTAGAGTGAGTGGAGTGAAAGATAGATTGATGAAAGGCAGGGACTAACGGTGCACCTTGGCCGCCTAATGCCATATCTTTACGTCTAAAATCCGCTACCGTATCAATGCTAGTACGAGCCGCTATGATATTGGCATCGCCGAGTTGCATCGTAAATGGGCAGGGACCGTTAGGCTGGTGGAACACGGTTTGGCCATGATTACCAATGGCGGTTATTTGCGATGCCGTATAGCCAGAGGCATTCAGCAAGCTATTGATCGCTTCTGCATAGAGCTTGCCGAGCAGGTGGTCGATTTCGCCCACTTCAATTAGGTTGGTTTGTTGGCCAATACAGATGTTGAGCACGCGCTGTTTGAGCTTATCAGGTATTGGGTAGTCTTGAGAGGCTAAGAGGCGCAACTGATTATCTTCAATTGTGACAAGTGCGGTATCAATGCCATCAAGGCTAGTACCAGACATGACGCCAATATACAGTTCTTTATTGGTCATCTCGTCTCCTAAATTCAAATGGTTGAAAGGTATTGTAATGCAAAATTAAACAGAATAACCTCACTCAACAAGACAAATTGAATCAAGGCCTAGGAGTTTATATGGGACCGTTATGGCTAGACGTGGCAGGCTGCGAGTTGACTGCTGAAGATAAAGAGATATTACAGCATCCAACTGTTGGTGGTTTGATCCTATTTGCGCGCAACTATCATGATAGTGAGCAATTGCTGGCGTTGAACCAATCTATCCGTAAAGCAGCTAAGCGTCCAATCCTAATCGGCGTTGATCAAGAAGGCGGCCGAGTGCAGCGCTTCCGTGAAGGTTTCTCGCTGATCCCTGCCGCAGAGCAATATGCCAAGCAAGCAAACGGTGAGCAACTGGCAGAGCAGGGCGGCTGGCTTATGGCTGCGGAGCTTGTCGCTCATGATATCGATTTAAGCTTTGCTCCTGTGTTGGACAAAGGCCATGAGTGTAAAGCGATTGGTAGCCGAGCATTTGGTGATGATGTTGATACGATTATCCGTCATAGCCTTGCGTATATGAAAGGGATGAAGTCCGTTGGTATGGCGACTACCGGCAAGCATTTTCCTGGTCACGGTGGGGTTGTCGCAGATTCTCACTTAGAAACACCATTTGATGATCGAGATAATATCTTCGCTCAAGACATGGCAATCTTTAAAGCTCAAATTGAAGCGGGAGTATTGGATGCGATGATGCCTGCGCATGTGGTGTACCCACATTATGATGATCAGCCAGCAAGTGGTTCAGAGTTCTGGCTTAAGCAAGTACTGCGTCAAAAGCTGGGCTTCGATGGGATCATCTTCTCTGATGATTTAACCATGGAAGGCGCGGCGATCATGGGCGGGCCTGCTGAACGAGCTCACCAATCGCTGGTGGCTGGGTGCGACATGGTGCTGGTATGCAATCAGCGTGATGCCCAAGTTGAAGTATTGGATAACTTACCGATTATGGACACTCTGGGAGCAGAAAAACTGCTCAAAACGCAGAGTTTCTCCCTAGCTGAGTTGCAGCGCAGTGAGGCTTGGAAGCAAGCCTCACAAGCTATGCAGCGATTGATGGATGCATAATCAAAAAAGAGCCTCATCAAGGCTCTTTTTGTCGCACTATGTTAGTGAAAACCAAGCATCTCTTTTAAGGTTTTAAGGTAGCGGCGACTGACAGGTAGCGGGTGTCCACTCACCGTGATGATTTCAGCCAAACCATTTTCTAGCAATTTGATCTCTTTGATCGCCTGAATGTTGACCAGAAACTGTCGGTGGCAGCGGACTAGGTTAGTTTTCTCTTCCAGCACTTTTAAGGTCAGCTGAGAGTCAGCCTTTTGATCATGAGTTTGAATGTGCACACCGCTAATATCGCTATAAGAAAACTCGACATCTTTAGTCGGAATGATGACGATGCGGTTAAGGCCAATGCAAGGAATTTGGTCCAAGCTTGGTGGCGCTATCGCCGCAACTTGCTGTTTGTTGATGGTTAGTTGGGACTTGATTAGTCTTTGCATGGTTTTGTCTAAACGGCAGGTATCGACAGGTTTTAACAGGTAGTCAAACGCATTGTCCTCAAAGGCTTGAATAGCAAACTCATCGTAAGCGGTGACAAAAACAACCTTTGGCATCGTATCAGGGTCGAGCATTCCGAGCAGTTCAATACCGGTGATTTGTGGCATCTGAATATCGAGAAACACCACGTCAGGTTTTAGCTGATTGATTTTTTTTAGGCCTTCAATGGCGTTGCTGGCTTGATCAATTACTTCGATATGACCCGTTTCTTCGAGTAATTCGGTTAACTCCTCACGAGCCAACAATTCGTCATCAATGACTAAAGCAGAGAGCATAGGGATACCTTAATACGTGTTCTCATCAGGAATAATAAAGCTCATTTGGGTTAAATGATTCGGTTTGACCTCAATATTGAGAGCTGCCGCGCGACCAAATTTGTTAGTTAATCTTTTATCGACGATTTGCATACCCAAACCGACATGATCTTGCGAGGGGGCTACATAGCTGCCGGCGTTATCTTCAACACAAAGCTGTATGCCTGATGACACGCTTTGGCTGTAAATACGAATGCGACCACCTTCAATTAAGTTGGAAATACCATGTTTTATTGCATTTTCAACTAAAGGCTGAAGAGTAAAGCTTGGAACATTACGATTGAGCAGATGCTCATCAATGTCGATCTGGACCTCTAAGCGATCAGTGAAGCGGGCTTTCTCAATCGACAGGTACGCATTCACATGGGCTAATTCTTCTTTGAGCGTGACCGTTTCAATATTCTGCTTAAGGTTACTGCGGAAAAAATGGGAGAGCTGCTGAATGAGCTCGCGTGCTTTGTTTGGATCTCGGCGAACCACAGCACTAATGGTATTGAGCGCGTTGAAGAGAAAATGCGGATTGACCTGCGCATGCAGCAACTTGATTTCAGCTTGAGAAAGTAGGGTCTGCTTCTGTTGATACTCACCAAAGAGAATTTGGCTAGAGAGTAGCTGGGCAATACCTTCAGCCATCGACATATTAATGGTCGAGAATAGCTTTCTCTTCGGCTCGTACAGTTTGATGGTGCCAATAACCTTGTCGCCGGTACGCAGTGGGATAATCAATGCAGAGCCTAGTTTGCACTCCGTCGAGAGTGAGCACTGATACGGCTTTTCTTTACCATCTAGGTAGATAATGTCATTTTTATTGATCGCATCTAATGTGCTTTGTGAGGAGATTGGAGTGTTTGGCTTATGGTGATCATCACCAATACCAACAAAGGCAAGGATCTTCTGTTCATCGGTGATCGAAACCGCGCCAACATTGGTCTCTTCATAAATGATGCGAGCAATTTTGTCGGCATTCTGCGAGTTAAACCCAGAAGCGAGAATACCGACCGAACGCTCAGCAATGTTAAGTGCACGACGAGAAAAAGTCGCAGAGTACTCTTCAAAGATGGTTTTACGATCTTGCAAGATACTCATAAACAGCCCCGCACCGACCGAGTTAGCAATGATCATTGGTGCCGCAATGGCCGAAACAAGCGCGTAAGCTTGATCGAAGGGCTTAGCCACGAGCAGGATGATCGTCATCTGCACCACTTCGGCGATTAACGTGATGGCAAATACCACACTTGGATTGAACAGTTGCTGGGATTTGCCTTTTCTTACAAAGTAGACGTGAAAAAGGCCGCCAATCAAGCCTTCAGCTGTGGTCGAGATAGCGCAAGCTAAATCAGTAAAGCCACCCAGCGAGTATCGGTGCAGACCGCCAGTTAGGCCGACGAAGAAACCCACGACAGGACCGCCAAACAAACCTCCCATGACCGCACCAATAGCTCGTGTATTAGCGATGGCATCGTTGATCTGCAAACCAAAATAGGTGCCCATAATGCAAAACAGAGAAAAAAGCACATAGATGCTTAACTTATGGCTAAGTCGATTGGAAATATTAAGCAGAGGTAAAAAAATAGGGGTCTTACTTAGCATGTAGGCAAGCATTAGGTAGACACACATCTGTTGCAGTAAGGAAAGGATTAAGTCCATAGCGATAAAGTCAGCGGCATTTGAGTGCTATTTTAGAAAAGAATGTTGTGAGAAAACATGCTTAGTTCATATTTCTGGTAGAAAAGTCGATAAATGGAGTTGTGTAAATTAATGTTTACGGTGTGTTTTTTATTGTTTACATCTTGAAATCTAAATTTATGCTGTTATGTTATAGCTATTCTAGCCAAGTTAATATGGAATATACTTGGTGTAAAAATTAATATACAGGTTGGAGTTATGCAGAAAAGTGAATTGAGCAATATTAACATCAGCGATGAGCAGGTGCTGATTACACCAGAAGAACTGAAAGTAAAGTTACCGTTAAGTGATAATGCTCGTCGTTTTATTCAAGAGTCTCGCCAAACTATTGCCAATATTCTTCATAAGAAAGATCACCGACTGCTCATCGTCTGCGGTCCTTGTTCTATTCATGATGTTGAGGCTGCGAAGGAATACGCGAAACGCCTTAAAGCATTGTCAGAGCAACTGAGTGACCAACTGTATATTGTTATGCGCGTGTACTTTGAAAAGCCACGTACAACCGTAGGCTGGAAAGGTTTGATCAATGACCCGCATCTAGATGGCACGTTTGACATTGAGCATGGTCTGCATGTTGGTCGCGAGTTACTGGTGGAGTTGGCTGAGATGGAAATTCCACTAGCAACTGAAGCACTAGACCCAATCAGTCCGCAGTACTTAGCTGATACATTTAGCTGGGCAGCAATTGGTGCACGTACCACGGAATCACAGACTCACCGTGAAATGGCGAGTGGCCTTTCAATGCCAATTGGTTTTAAAAATGGTACCGATGGTAACCTAGCAACGGCTATCAATGCGATGCAAGCTGCGTCATCTAGCCACCGCTTTATGGGGATTAACCGTGAAGGTCAAGTTGCGCTGTTGACGACTCAAGGTAACCCAAATGGCCACGTTATTTTACGTGGTGGTAAGCAGACTAACTATGATTCTGTCTCTGTTACTGAGTGTGAGCAAGATATGGCAAAACACGGTTTAGATGCATCATTGATGGTGGATTGTAGCCACGCTAACTCTCGTAAAGATTTCCGTCGTCAGCCATTGGTAGCAGAAGATGTCATCCACCAAATCCGCGAAGGCAATAAGTCGATTATTGGCCTTATGATTGAAAGCCATATCAATGAAGGTAACCAATCATCTGATATTCCGTTAAGTGAAATGCAATATGGCGTATCTATTACCGATGCGTGTATCAATTGGGATGCAACTGAGGCACTATTACGTCATGCACATGAAGAGCTAGTTCCTTTCCTAGAAGACAGATTGAAAGGCTAAAACGAGAGCACAAGGAATATCAATGGCCGTTGAATTGAACGAATTGCGTGATCAAATTGACGCAGTAGACAAACAAATTCTGGATTTATTAGCACAGCGACTTTGTTTAGTTGAGAAAGTCGGTGAAGTGAAAAGTGAGCATGGTTTACCTATCTATGCTCCGGACCGTGAAGCGGCGATGTTGGCTTCGCGCCGTCAAGAGGCTGAGAAGAAAGGTGTACCACCACAGCTGATAGAAGATATTCTTCGCCGTACCATGCGTGAATCCTACGCCAGCGAAAAAGACTCGGGCTTTAAATGTCTGAACCCAGAGCTTCGTTCTGTGGTGATTGTTGGTGGTAACGGCCAGCTAGGTGGCTTGTTCGGTCGTATGTTTAAGCTGTCAGGATACGATGTCAAAGTACTGGGCAGTAAAGATTGGGATCAGGCTGATGATATCCTTGCTGATGCAGGCATGGTGGTGGTGACAGTTCCGATTCACCTAACCGAAGGTGTGATTGAGAAACTAGGTAACCTGCCAAAAGACTGTATCTTATGTGATTTAACGTCGATTAAGTCCAAACCATTGCAAGCGATGATGAACGTTCACCAAGGACCAGTTGTCGGTTTACACCCAATGTTTGGTCCGGATGTACCAAGTTTGGCAAAACAGGTGATTGTTTACTGTGATGGCCGTGGGGAAGAGCATTACCAATGGTTACTGAAGCAGTTTTCTATCTGGGGTGCGAGTCTATGTCAGATTGATGCCAGTGAACATGACCACGGCATGACGTTGATTCAGGCGCTGCGTCACTTTACTTCGTTTGCTTACGGTCTCCACCTAAGTCGTGAGAACCCTAACATTGATAAATTGCTGCAACTAAGTTCTCCGATCTACCGTCTAGAGCTAGCAATGGTTGGACGCCTGTTTGGCCAAGACCCTAACTTATATGGCGACATCATTCTTTCTTCTGATGAAAACATTGCTATGATCAAACGTTTCCATCGTTGCTTCGGTGAAGCACTGGAAATTCTTGATGGCAAAGATAAGCAAGCCTTTGTCGAGAGCTTTGATCGAGTGAGCGATTGGTTTGGCGATTATTCAAAACAGTTCTTAGATGAAAGTCAGAATTTGCTAAAGCAAGCCAATGATTCGATTCATCGCGGTTAATTGAATGAATCTAGAAAAAGAGCGACCAATGTGGTCGCTCTTTTTATTTTGTCTTATTTACTGAACAGAGACATTTTCTGGCGCTAGTTCAGTTTCGTTCTTTACCGTACTTACGGAATTGTCATGGTAAGGATTGTTGGTTAGGTTAATCTGCAAACGCACCGTATCATCAATCAACTTAACCAGTGGTGCCCATTTCACTTTCTTCTCTTTCTCAAAAAGGTAGTCAAAGTTTTCTGGGGTCCAGTCCATGGTGTATTGAGGGTTTAGTGCTCGACCAAGGAAACGCACTTCATAATGGAGGTGTGGTCCGGTTGAATTACCTGAGTTACCGCAAGTCGCAATGAGCTCCCCTTTACTGACAAACTGTCCACTACGCACTTTGAATTTTTGTAGGTGAGCGTAAGAGCTCATAAAACCGAATGAGTGACGTAAGGTGAGAAAGTTACCATACCCTTTTGAGCTTGGGCGAACCGTTTCAATTACGCCGTCTGCAGGGGCATAAATCTCTTCTCCCCGCTTACAGGTTAAGTCGATACCCGTATGTGTATGACGCTTACCAGTGATAGGGTTCGTTCGACGACCATAAGATGAGGATACGCGTAGGTAATTCAGTGGTGAGTCATTCGGAATCATACGAAACATCGTCGCGCGCACTGCTGAATCGATCGCAGCAGCATCAATGCGGTGCTCTAGATTGTTTTCATCAATAGCGTTTTCATCCGCTAGCCCGAGTACAGACTCAACATCAAAAACGCGCCTACCGAGAATACTGACTTGGTCGCGTTTTTCTTCAAGTTCTTGAGAAAGATTGTGAGTTTCTTGAATTTGTTCTTGATAGAGAAGTTCAAGGTCTTGTTTTTGCGCCTCAATATCTTGCAGTTGGCTGACTAAAAGACGAAGTTCTTGTTCTGTTTGGCGCTCTTGTTGCCAACTATAAACACCATAGCCAACACCCAGAGCGACGGATCCAATGGTAGCGGCGATAGACACTAAGAGCGTAGTTCGAGAAACATAGAAGTTTTGTACCCCTGATTTGGCAGGGATAGAGATGGTAATATTCTTAGACATAACGAGTTAGATTAGGTGTACTCACCTAGATCAGATAAGTGCTCGATGTCTCTATGTAATAGTTCATCGTCACCTACATTTAATTCAACTAACCGCTTTAAATGCCCGATACTTTCAATATCAATATGATCAATACAAATACGAATCACATTGTTATTAAGTCCAACGATGTTCCCTACAAGCTGGATCGAGACATCACTTCCTGAAAGCGAAAAATCCACATCGACCTGTTTATCACTATCTAGCAACCCTGATTGTTCACTAGTCACCAATAACCCATGTAAGGAAAGGTCACTGATCAAGGCGCTGATCTGAGTTGAGCCTTGAGTTAGAACTGCTTGATTTTGATATACAATTCGCGAAAAACGACGTCGTTCAATCATAACTTTCTCTCTTAATTCCGATTCAGAAGGGTATCAAAATTACAGTAGCCACTATGCGTACTCGTTCGCATTCTTCATGTTTATCAATGCCTGAGTTAACAGTATTGAGATCGATATAATAAAGGCCGCTAATATTAGCGGCCTTTGCATGAATATCAAGCGATATTATTACTTAGCAATACGCTTGTATTTAATGCGATGTGGTTCCGCAGCTTCTGGACCAAGGGTCTTCTTCAACCACTCCATGTACTCAGTATAGTTACCTTCGTAGAAGTTCACCTGACCTTCGTCACGGTAGTCGATGATGTGTGTTGCGATACGGTCTAAGAACCAACGGTCGTGCGAGATAACCATTGCACAGCCAGGGAACTCAAGTAGCGCTTCTTCTAGTGCACGTAGTGTTTCAACGTCAAGGTCGTTGGTTGGTTCATCGAGTAGTAATACGTTACCGCCAGCTTTAAGTAGCTTAGCAAGATGGACACGGTTACGCTCACCACCAGACAGCTCGCCGATGATCTTCTGTTGGTCTGAACCTTTGAAGTTAAAGCGTGAACAGTATGCGCGAGCAGGGATTTCGAAGTTGTTGATCTTGATGATATCAGCGCCTTCAGAGATCTCTTGGAATACGGTTTTGCTGTCATCCATTGAGTCACGGAACTGATCAACAGAAGCAAGCTTAACTGTGTCACCCATTTCAATCGTACCAGCGTCTGGTTGCTCAGTGCCGCTTAGCATCTTGAATAGTGTCGATTTACCTGCACCATTGGCACCGATAATACCGACGATAGCACCTTTAGGCATGCTGAATGATAGGTCATCAATCAGTACACGACCGTCGAACGATTTAGTTAGGTTATTTACTTCGATAACCTTGTCACCTAGGCGCTCACCTGGCGGGATAAACAGTTCGTTGGTTTCGTTACGCTTCTGGTGATCGCCACTTTGTAGCTCTTCAAAGCGCGCCATACGAGCTTTTGACTTCGCTTGACGACCTTTAGGGTTTTGGCGAACCCATTCAAGTTCTTTCTCGATGGTCTTTTGACGAGCTTTCTCTTGCGATGCTTCTTGTTGTAGACGTGCATCTTTTTGCTCAAGCCAAGAAGTGTAGTTACCTTGCCATGGAATACCTTCACCACGGTCAAGTTCAAGGATCCAGCCCGCAGCGTTATCTAGGAAGTAACGGTCGTGGGTAATCGCAACAACAGTACCAGTGTAATCTACTAGGAAGCGCTCAAGCCAAGCCACTGATTCTGCATCAAGGTGGTTGGTTGGTTCGTCTAGTAGTAGCATGTCTGGTTGTTCTAGAAGTAGACGACAGATAGCAACACGGCGGCGTTCACCACCTGATAGGTGTTCAATCTTAGCATCCCACTCAGGAAGACGTAGTGCATCAGCCGCGCGCTCAAGAGAGTTTTCTAGGTTGTGGCCATCTTTCGCTTGGATAAGCGCTTCTAGCTCGCCTTGCTCTTTTGCTAGCGCATCAAAATCAGCATCAGGTTCAGCGTAAGCTGCGTATACTTCGTCAAGACGCTTCATTGCACCAGCAACATCAGATACGGCTTCTTCAACGATTTCACGAACTGTCTTTGACTCATCCAGTACTGGTTCCTGAGGTAGGTAACCAACATTTAGACCAGGCTGTGGACGTGCTTCACCGTCGATATCTGTATCGATACCCGCCATGATACGCAGTAGCGTCGATTTACCTGCACCGTTTAGACCCAAAACACCGATTTTTGCGCCAGGGAAGAAGCTTAGAGAGATGTCTTTAAGAATTTGTCGCTTTGGTGGCACAACTTTGCTCACGCGCGACATGGTATATACGTATTCAGCCATTGCCGATCGTTCCTAAATAATCAATTTACATAAAGGGTTATTTTATACTAATAGCGCTCAGTTTGTTACCAGAGAAACAACACCTAGTAGTAACAAAGGTTACTGCTGATGAATTTATAGGCAATGGTAAGCATAAAGTCGGCGAAACGTCACAGTAGTGTGAATTTATTAATATTTACACCTAATCGCTTTACACAGATGTTTACAATGAGCATTAATAGGAAATTGCATTAGTATAATCTCAGGATGAGACCATAATGAACCTGACTTTCTCCAAGTCGCTGCAACGCATTCCTTCATCGGTTGTTTTTGTTTCTACGATGGCCTGCAGCGCAATCTTTGCAACGTCAGCAATGGCTGTCGACCTGCAAAGCCAACGCGAGATTTACGATCAAGCGCAAAAGCTACTCGATTCTCAACAAGTTGCAGAGTACCAAAAGATTCGTCCATCGATCGCGGATTACCCTCTGACCCCTTATGTCGACTATCGCAGCTTTTTAGTCGGGCTAGGTGAGCGTTCACCGAATGAGGTCGAGACCTTTATTAAAGACCATTACTCATTCCCGTTTTCTAAACGTATTCGCGCGCCTTATATTGATCAACTAGCGAAAAAAGGTGAGTGGAAAACATTGTTAGAGTTTCAGACCAGCGAACCTAGAGGTGAAACTTATCAGTGTCATTATTTCAATGCACATGCGATAGCCGGTGATAAAGCGCTTGCATTCCGAGGCGCAGAAAAACTTTGGCTATCGGGTAAAAGCATTGCCGATGCCTGTACCCCGCTATTTGAGCGTTGGGATAAGGCGGGACTTAAAACTGATCAACTGATCCTTGATCGAATGGTATTGGCATTTCAGTCTCGTAATGTTCGCTTGATGAAATATCTCCAGAAGCAGTTATCGAGTGACAAAACTCAGGCGCAAGCAAAGATAATGCTAGATCTGTTTAACAAGCCAGAAGCTATCCTCTCATTTGCTAAAAATCAGCCAGCAACAGATTTTAATCGCCAGCAAGCAAAACTTGCGCTGCAAAAACTCGCACGTAAAGATGTCGAACAAGCCCAACAAGTATTTGCAGGGGTTGTGAAAGCGCAAAAGTTCGACCAAAAAGCGAGTCAAAAGTTGGCAGATTATATTGCGCTTAGGTTAATCAATACTGACTCTGATTCGTTGGCTAATTGGCGAGATAAGCAAATAGAAAACTCGTCAAGCAACACCTTAATTGAGCGTCGTGTTCGTTTAGCCATTCAGCATGCCGATTGGCAAGGTGTGGCGGATTGGATTGCGATACTGCCAGAATCGAAACAGGCCAGCATACGTTGGCAATATTGGTTAGGTCGCAGTGAGCTTGCGCTCGGTAAGCGAACAGCGGGTAAGCAGCGTATGGAGGCTATCATTGGTCAGCGCAATTTCTACAGTGTTGCTGCTGCCAAAGAGCTCAAACGCTCGATCGAGTATCCGACCTCGGAAATCATTTTAGATAAGCAACAAGTGAAAGGCTTCACTAGCGATCTTGTTCGGATTGAAGAGTTGATTGCGCGAGACAAAATTGCTGCCGCGAAGAGTGAATGGAACTGGCTGCTAGAGCGTGCTAATAGTTCACAGAAAGAGATGTTAGCAGCATTCGCTTCATTCAAAGGTTGGCATCACCTAACAGTGACAGCGAGCATCAAAGCTAAGATGTGGGATAACATCCATATGCGATTCCCTGTCGCTCATCGCTGGTGGTTTAATTTCTATGCTGACAAACACAGTATAGATCCCATTACTTTGATGTCTTTGGCAAGGCAAGAGAGTGCGCTTGATATCGAAGCTCGCTCGCCAGTCGGAGCGCGAGGCATTATGCAAATTATGCCGTCGACTGCGAAGTACACTGCGAAGAAATACAAACTGAGCTATCAAGGCTCAAAAGACCTTTATCAAGTGGGCAAGAATATCGAAATCGGTAGTCATTACCTAGATGGCTTACTAGAGCAATACGATAACAATCGAATTTTCGCACTGGCAGCGTATAATGCAGGGCCTAACCGAGTGAAAACTTGGCGTGAGCGTACACAAGGCAAGCTGGACGCTTACGCATTTATTGAGGCTATTCCGTTTAATGAAACCCGAGGGTATGTACAAAACATTTTGATGTTTGAAACATACTACCGAGAGCTTCTTGGAGTGGATGGCGCATTTTTAAATCAACATGAGTTGAATGCGAAATATTAGTGAGCACCTTATCGATGTCATTAGAGCCAGAGTATAAAGAGTGGCAGCAGATCTTAGATTTGATCAGCGAGAGTAGCCAATCCCAGCAACATGAAATGTTATTAACCATGCTGCTGACCCCTGATGAGCGAGAAGCCTTGGTCGCGCGAGTAAATATCTTTCGCGAGTTGCTTAAAGGGGAGCTGTCTCAAAGACAAATTAGTCAGATGCTCGGCGTGGGTATTGCAACCATTACCCGCGGCTCTAATGAACTCAAATCAAAGAGCGCTGAAGAGAAGCAAGAGATTGCTCAACTGCTAGAAAAGAAAGAAGGGTGCCAATAGGCACTCTTCTTGTTTGTACTTGAGATTATAAATTGGCAGGGAAGTGCTCTGGGTTAACAAATGGAATCAACGCCAGAATTAACGCTTGATGATATACCGAACTTCGAGTTAGAAGATCATGGGTCAGTAGACTAATAGCTCCGCCTTTTTGCTTAATGTTCTCGGTCGCAAATACGTCATCCATTACATCGCCTAGCTCATTGGCGTGTTGAAGCTTTTCGATTACAACAGGCGGAAGCATCAAGCTCGCTGAACGAGACTCACCACGATGAGTCGCTGATTCAATCACCATCCAAGCGAATGTCACACTGCCTTCGATGCCCGCTTCAAGACCAACATAATAATCGCCATCACAGATTTCCGCTTTCGCGTTTACGACACGATTTAGCGCGCCCGTATAAGTCTCATCATTGGTCATTGGCTGGTCGGCCACACCGCTTGCCACGCTTACCCCAACAAATTCAAATGCTTGATCGCAAAATGATGCCTCAAACGCGCTTTTTACAGCGTTAATTTTGGCGGGATTAAGCGAGGCTACAATAACCTTCTTCATTGACATCAAGGTTTCCTTCTTGGGCTTTATGATTGTGTTTTAACTGAGCCAAAGAGAGTGGTGGTGACAAATAATAGCCTTGCATATAGTCACACTTATTTTCAGCTAACCAACGATGCATCTCTTCTGACTCAATGCCTTCGGCGGTTACTATCATAGATTGAGAGTGACAAAGGTCAACTAGCGGTTTCACCACTTGCTGATTGTTGGTTTTGATTAAGGTTTCTAAGAATTCACGGTCAAATTTAATTTTCTGCACCGGGTATTCAACCAACTGGGTAATTGAAGTGTAGCCGGAGCCGAAATCATCAATCGTCAGCTTAAAGCCCATTAGTGCTAACTCATGCAGTAATAAGTAGCTTTGCGAGTCTGAAGCGAAGGTTTCGGTGATCTCAAAGTCAATCAAGTGTGGTGTCACTGGGTATTGAATCATCAACGATTGAATGTCGCTGGCCAGTTGCAATGAATCTAACTCAGCAGAAGAGAGGTTAATCGATAAATTGATCGGGTTTTTAAAGCCACTTTGCAGCTTTGAAAAGTCTTTAAAGGCTTGTTTTATCACCCAACGGTCAATCGTACCAAATAGACCAATTTGCTCTGAGATGGGAATGAACTCGCTTGGATTGACCTTACCCAATTGAGGCGAATCCCAACGTAGCAGAGCTTCAACACCTTTAATGATTTGACCACTGCGATCGAAATAGGGTTGGTATAGCAAGGTGAACTCGTTTTCTAAATCACCGTTTCTCAATGCTCGCTCTACTTGTGCCCTCCGGCGAGAAACTTCATCAAGGGCTTTGGAGTAATGGGCAATTTGGTTTTTACCCGCACGCTTGGCTTGATACATTGCTGTATCAGCATGAGAGAGCAGCTTAGCGAGTTTTATGCCGTCTTCCGGATAAGAGGCAATGCCTATACTAGCAGTGATCGGAAAGTTACCAATTGAATTGTAGGCTGCGTTTTGTATAGGTTCGAGTACTGCCTGAGCTAAACTATCTGCATAGTTAGTGTTGTAGGCCGAGGCAATAAAGATGGCAAATTCATCCCCCGACAGTCGAGACGCTAAGCATTTGATACAGTGACGGCGTTCGTACTCATGACTAATACGTTTGATATGCTCCGCAAAGCTTACTAGTAGAGAGTCGCCAATGTGGTGGCCATATTTATCATTGACGTACTTAAAGTTGTCGAGGTCGATATACAATATCCATGCAAATTTATGCACCATTTTCTGCGCCAGCGCTCGCTCGACATAAGTTTGGAACTGATATCGATTGGCCAATTGGGTTAGATGGTCATTTTCAGCCATCGCCTTGCTTTTCTGATAGCTTGAATTGAGTTCTTTGTACATGTCATAGAAACGAATCGATAGACGGCCAATCTCATTGTCGTTGTTGAGTTTTTCAATATTGCTACGCCTTTTCATCTCAACATCTTGTAGCTGACGATCAAGATGAGTAATAGGCTTAATCACATGGCGGTAGAGCAAAAACAGCAGGATGAGTACCGTAACTAATGACGAGGCGCCGAACGACATCAGCAGTCGTTGTTCGATTTTGGCTAATTTCTCAGTCGTAAGGTATTGAGCCGGATCGAGAATGGCATGAAGGCCAGGTTTGAGTTCTACCGATTGTGATAGCCCTGATTTGATCACGGGTTCATCTGCAAAGAAGATACTACTGTCGTTATCAAACTCTAAGATGTGTTTAAGTTGATCGAACTTTTCAAGAGATAATGAAACGACGATGAAAAAGATCTGGTCTTTATTGTAGCTAAGCGGGGGGACTAATGTGCTCCTGTCCAACACATCATAGCGGACTAATATGCTTTGTCCCTGATAGCTCTTGGCAAAGCCAGTATAGGAGTTCTCCCCAGTATCTTGGTAAATATGCTCAATGTAATTTAAGACGTTTTCATCAAGCGAAGCAAAAGGGTCTGTTTGATTGTCTGCATAGAACTGAACGTTCTGGTTGCTATCAACGATGGCGACGGCAATATCATCTTGTATGTTAGTTTGTAAGTTTTCAATCGTTGTCTGCAGGTTACTAATCAGTTTCATCTCTCGGTAAGGGTTATCCCCTCGACCGAAATAGTTGCGAATGATATCGCTCTTAGTCAATGTTAAAGAAAAGCTGTTGATGAGGGCTAACGATTGACGAAAGTGCCCTGCAAGTTTCTCCATAGAAAGTTGCAGGTGACTATTTTCGCGTTTAATTAGCGCATCTTTTTGATTGATATAAATGCTATAGCTAGAGACAGCTGCACTTAACATAATCACCGGCGCGACAAGTAATAATACTCTAGTGTTTAGCTTCATGACGTTTCAGTAACTGGTTAATCATTTTTACTCTCATACTGATATTTTCTGCCGAGAGTTCACTATCTATTCTGGCGTTTCTCATACGCTCTTGTGATGGGAACAATGATGCATCATCTAAATACCAATCAGGTAATAGTTCTATAGCACTTAAGTTGGGCGTAGCAGCTTTGATATCGGTTGCATTCTTTGCAGCAACACTGGGATCCATCAAGTAGTTTAAAAATGCTATTGCTGCCTGTTTATTTTCGGAATGGCTAGTAACGGCTAGACAATCAACCCAAAGGAACATTTCGCCGTCAGGGATGACATAGTCCCATTTATCTTGACCAAAGAAGCGGTTTAATGAGTACTGATCGCCACTGTAAGCTAAAGCGATTTGTAGCTGATTAGGATCCGACTGACTGCGGATATAACTCAGGATGTACTCGTATGTTAAGACGTTATCATTGAACGCCATGATGGTCGCATAAGCGGCTTGAAGATCTGTAGAGCTGGCAGTGGTAGGGGATAAACCTAAGCTATAGAAAATGGGTAAAAAGGTCTCGATACTGTCGTTGATTAATCCTATCTTGCCCGCCCATTCATCGCTAGGGTGGACGAACTCTTGCCATGTTAAAGGTGGGGCTTGAATCAGGTCTTTTCGGTAGGCAATCCCAACGGTTCCCCAGAAGTAGGGAATAGCATGAGTGCCACAAGCTTGGTTCCACTGACTTTTATTGTGCGCTCGATTAGCGAGATGGGACAAATCTTCAAATGAGCCCAGCCGACCATATATCTGAGCGGAGACGTTATCCAGAACTACAATATCAAATGGCAGTTGGACGCTCTTCATCATCAATAAGCTTCGTTCATCATCATTATCAAAATGAGACAGAGTGATAGGCACGCTGGTTTGTTTTTCCCAGTCACTGCGGACGTTAGGTGATAAGGTGTCTTCCCACATATAAATGTTGAGAGGAGTTTCAGAGGCGAAGCTAATAGAGCTGACAAATAAGAATAGTGATAAGAAAGGAACTCTCATACTGACTAGGTATTACCTTTTGAATAAATCTGAAGGGGCAGGCTTATCAGAGTCAGTGAATTCGAGCTGACACAACACTAATATGCAACTTAATATCCAACGATACTAAAAATATTAATAAAATGTGTCAGCTAGGAGAGTGTATTTATTTGACCTGCGTAGGTTTATTTATTGTAATTTTACCTGAGTTGGTTTCACATTTTCACTTGGGTAGCAGCCCAATACTTTCAAATGTTTGGTTATTTTAGTCAGCTCATTGAGTGCTTGTTGCATCTGAACTGAGTCCAAATGAGACTCTAGGTCGACATAAAACATCTCTTCCCAAGGGTTACCCATGATTGGACGTGACTCTAGTTTAGTCATATTGATACTGTAGCGTTGTAGCACTAACAGTGTCTCAACTAATGAGCCAGCATCTTGAGACGTTGACATGATTAGGGTTGTTTTCGCCGGGATCTGAGCGGAGACTTCCACTGGTTTACGTGCAACAACGATAAAGCGGGTGTGGTTTTCTGTTTGATTCGCGATATTGCTCTGGATTGGCTGTAGGCCATACAGTTTACCACTTGACGCATTACCAATGGCTGCGACGTCGGTGCGCTTCATCTCTTTCACTTTACGCATCGCATCAGCAGTACTTGCGCATGATTCAAGTTTAACGCCATCGAGCTTGCTCAAAAACTCACTACATTGTGCATGTGGTTGAGGGTGAGAGTAGAGCGTTTTAATCTCTTCGAGTCTTAAATCAGCTGTCGCAACTAAGCAATGCTCGATCGGTAATGTTAGCTCACCAACAATGTACAGCGTGGTGTGTTGCAACAAGTCATACACTTCATTGATCGAGCCAGAGCTTGTGTTCTCGATAGGCAGAACGCCGTAGTCAGCATGGCCTGATTCCACGGTGTTAGCGACTTCTTTAAAGTGCTCGCAGTTGAGCTCGATAAGCTCTGTATTCTTGCGACTAAAGTACTCGCGGCTTGCCAAGTGAGAATATGAGCCTTTAGAGCCGAGAAAAGCGACTCGCGCCAGTGGTTTACGGCTGAGCTCAGGGTTGGCTAGGTTTTGTAGGTATGACTGCTGGAGAAGAACCGAATCTTCGATAATTGTGTGAAATAGCTTGGTAATGTATTGCGCATCAAGATCGTATTTCTGATAGCCGTTATTGATCAGTTTAACCAGCAATTGCTGCTCTCTGTCGGCATCACGGACTGGCTTTGATGTTTGGACTTTGCTTTTTGCCACTTCAATACTCATTTGACGACGCTCCGACAACAGCTTTAGCAGCTGGTCATCCAGTTCATTTAGTCGTAAGCGTATTTCTTCAAGCGAGTATTTTTGGTCAGTCATCCTAGTATTCCTCATAAAAAAAGCCTCCCTTTGGGAGGCTTTCTGTTCGTTTTTAACTTATCTTTCCGAAAACGAGAGAGCCTCCAAGCCTAGTGGAGAAAAAAGAAGTCAAAAAAGAACAGAGTCGTGTTGTGCATATTCATAGGCTTTGTTGTGAATCTTTAAACACCATAAGCAACCGAGAATGGAGCGTCAAGCAAAAAAAATAGCGCCATTCGGCGCTATTTTTCTCAATCCTCTAATTTTATATTTCTATTCTACTTCTTCTTCCAGCTCAGGCTTATCTGTACGACGAGCTTCTGGCTTGTGGCGTAGTTTGTTTAGCTGACGTTCTAGTTTCTGTTCTACCTCGTTAACGGCAGCGTATAAATCTTCATGCGTTGCGGATGCGATAAGTTGGCCTTTCGGTACAGTGATTACAGCTTCAAATTTTTTCTGCTTATTTGGTTCTTCGCTGAAGCTTGCCTGACAACCGATAATATCTACTTGCCACTTTTCTAGCTTTTTAAACTTGCTCTCAATGTGAGTGCGGATTGCAGAGGTGATGTCGATGTTTTTACCAGTGATGTTTACTTTCATAGATGTTTTCCTCTGTGTCATCCCTCATGGGTTAACTCCAGATTACTTATCCCAAGAAGAAATAATGTGATTTAGATCACTATTTCACTGGTGGTTTTATTAGCTAAATTCAAACGTGATCTAGCTCAAAATGTGTAACTGTTTTGCATCGAAAAAGCTTGTTTCGTTTAAAAAACTCATTAGATTGGGAGAGGTAACCAACTAAAAATCATCTGTTTTTTAGTGGCTTAACACGACCTAATAAAAACCGTTGATTAGGAATTGACCATCCAACAATTGTGAATTGAATTCCAGATTTCTCAACGCTTTATGTCCACCTTCCTTTTCTGACTTCTCACTAATCATCAATCACTAGTGACGGTGAGTTTTGATGATTTTTTGTTGCTTGAGATTCCCTGACTTGTTTTAACGCATTTAGTTGCTTGTAGATAATGAAATAACGGTTGATGTTCGAGACATAGTGGACGGGTTCACGACCGATATTTCTCCTCGCCATGATTTCTACGTTGCGAAACCATTTATTAGGGTCATAGCCATTTCTTTCCGCTAAACGGCGCATTTTTCGGATATTTGCCGGACCAGCGTTATAAGCGGCAAGAGAAAAGTAGACTTGGTCTTCAGGTAGGATTGACTCATCACTAAAGTAACGATCTTTGATAAAACGCATATACTTCACACCGGCATGGATGTTGTTCTCGACTTGATAGATATCCGGGATGTTGACGTTGGGATCTTTCGCAGTGCTTGGCAGAACTTGCATCACCCCTACAGCACCTTTGTGTGACACTTTACTTTGGTCTAAACCGGACTCTTGGAAGCCCTGAGCAGATATCATCAGTGAATCGAAACTGTATTGCTCAGAGTAGACTTCAAAAATCTTCGATAAAGATTCTAATTTAGTCATGTATTGAGGGCTTAACACCCGCTTGAGCCATTTGGTGTTATCCAAGTATTTGCCATAGATAACGTTGCCCAGCAGTGTGCCTGACCGATACTTCTTCAAGTATTGATTTACGAACGCTTCCAATTTAGGGCTGTTTTTTCTCATCGCCCAAGCAATTTGGCCTTCTTCTCTCAATGGAATCGCATCATGGACTTGGATGTTGTTCATTACTTTGAGCCAAAGTTCGGTTTTGTGGCTATCTAAAATAGTGGCAGGAAGGTGCCCTTGATTGACTAATTCAACCAACTCTAAGTCTTGTAGCGTCTCTTCTATAAAGCGAACAATGACAGGGGCTTTTCCTTGTTTATCTAGCTCTTTATTGAGCTTTTGCAAGCTTTCGAAGTAGCTTGAACTAGCACGTACCCAGATCTCTTTACCACTTAGTGACCAAAGCGAATCGATAGGTGGGGAGCTTTTATGGGTGACGAGTAACTCATCGACTTTTTTTAACACAGGAGCACTAAAGTCGACCTGTTTCTTTCTCGCTGAGGTAATCGTCAGGTTGGCGACCACTAAATCACCAAAGCCTTTTTCTAGCGAAGGGAGCAGTTCATCTCTATGAATGGGAATGACTTGGAGGTTAAAGTACGAAGAGCGCTGTCTTAGCTCTTTTTCAAAGTGATATAAGAGTTCAGCTAAGATACCTTTCGGCTTGCCACCTTCGACATAATAGAAACCGAGATCAGCTGCGACAAGCACTCGGATCACCCCTTTTTTTTCAAGTGTAGGGAGATCGCCCATATAGGGTTGTTTTTGCATCGGAGACAAAGATAGTGCGCTCGACTGGCCCGTAGATAAACCAAAGGCTAAGGCAAGAAAAATTACTCGTAACATGAAACACCTCTAAACCAGATTGATTAAAATGTAGTCTGAAAGTGAAGTTCACGCAAAATACTGGATATAAAAAAACGCCTCAGATTAGAGTAATGCCAGTCAGTTAAGCTGACTGGCATTTTTTCTATTTGTTGCGTACTTCTTGGGTTTCAACTTCACCCATCGAGGATAACTTCTATCTTCTCTTCGAGGCGGTAAGATAAACATGGATACATGCTCTAGTAATACCTCATAGTGTTTAGGGAGCTTTCCTGGGCTTGTTAAAGGCAACGCTGCAAAGTATTGCGTCACAGCCATAGCGCTACTCGTAAAGCTCAGTTGATTTGGCCAGACGCTATCTAACCTACTTGCCGCTTTTGTCATAACCTGCCTGATAAGGTTATAGGCGAGTAAAATACCCCAGAGCTCCTGCTTAACCATATCTGGACGCTTGCTTCGCAATGTATACTCACTGTCAAGTAAGGTCTGCTTCATTTCCCGATAGCCTAATTCGATTTCCCAGCGATAACGATAGAGCTCTACGATTTCTTCGCCAGGAAAACGTAACCCATCACGCATTGATGTAAGCACCTGATACTCCTTACCTTTAATGATTTTTGAGACTAACCTTGCTTCAACTACATCAGGAAGTTCACTAAACTTCTTTCTTGCCTGAGGTGTTGTTTTAATCGCAACGATTGCATCACTCTTGCTGTACCTATGAACGACTTCATACTGGAAGTCTTTTCTCACAGGGAGCATCCAATGCCTCTCTTGGCCGACTTTGTTCCATCGGTTAAGCAGTCCCAGAGAGTAATATCCTTTGTCAAAAATAGTCAGAGAATGGTCTGGCGTTTGTTCTATGAGTTCTTCTGCAAGCCGCATTTCGTTGGTTCGATAGTCAGAGAATGCACTATCGATGAGCTGATGACTTGTAAGCTCCATCAAGCAAACCATGCGTATCTTAGGGTAAATATTTTCAGATGACTGATTACGCTGTGCTTTAAACTCTTGATGATTTTCAGGTGTATCTGCCGTTCTCCAAACGACACCATCGACAGATAGAAGATTGAGTCCACACCAAGTTTCAAACTTAGAAGATTGATAACTCTGAGCCGCCATCGTCTTAAAGACTTGTTTAACACCTTCTTCGCCTAATCTCTGCCTCGCTTGGACAACAGCACTTGGCGCAACAAAGCGCTGTTTGTCTGGTAGGACAATATCAAGTTGGTTAGCGATATCCCAAACAGATTGTTGCCGAAAAAGACTCATTCCTACAACGGACCAAAGTACTGCTTCCAAGGGTAAGCGTCTTCTTCTCACTGTTGCTACACCAGCTTTTTCAAAACCTTGCTGGATAAGCTCTGGACTAAGGATCTCAGAGTATTTGTCAAAGTGATGGAAGGTATTGCATGAGCGAAAAGTATTCGCAAGTTGGCTTTCTAAAGACATGAAAAATCCGATATTAGTTTCCTAATATCGGATTTTGAAGCCTTTTGAGGATCGGTCAAATGATCTCAAAAATTTTTCTTAACTGATCGGCATTA